>CAWULT010000003.1:0-93434 GCA_963923455.1 uncultured bacterium | reverse complement strand
GGGGGGAGGGAAGGCGGGCGATGCCGGGGGAATGGACGGCGTCAGTCTGCTGACTGCTGTCGGATCTCCCGGGCGGTTCCCATCGCGTCGAGGACTTTCGACACAACTTCAGCCGCGCGAGCGCGGCTGCTGTGGTCGACGGCCTTCGCCTCGAGAAGCTCGGCGCAGGCCAGGATCACGCCCAGCTGATTGTTCAGGCGATGGAAGAGCACCCGCAGGTCAGCGTTGACCTGCGGCGCCTCGACGCCTTCATAGCTGCGCGGAGATACGTTCACGCGTGCGACCCCGTCGTCGTTCTGACAGCAGCCGACACCTGCCGAGCCGGGGATGCCGGATCCCGCCACAGCGAGTCCGCGAAGATTCGAATCGCGCCGCCCGCGGTCCGGACGTATTCGACCTTTCCTGCGGAGATCCAGTTGTAAATCGTTCGTCGGCTGACGCCCACCACTTCGCAGGCCTTCATGATCGAGAGAGTCTGGCGATCCATAGCGTCTCTTTTTCGTTTCGAACTCAGGAAATCTGAGCTCGAGGTCGTGTCGAGGACATCCCCGGACAACCCTTCAAGAACCCGTATCGGTCGAATGATGCGAATCCTTAGCGGACAGCTCATCCAGACACCACGTGGCTGGGCACTCTTGTGTGTCAAGATATTGGCGTCCTGAGGATGGCCGATGCCACACCTGTTGTTTGTCGATGACGAGCCCGCGCTCCGGCGGGTCACCGCTGAGCGCCTGGCTGAGCGTGGCTTCGAAGTCGTGGAGGCCGACACCGGTGAACAGGCGCTCGAGCTGCTGGACCAGTTTGCATTCGACATCGTCGTGACCGACTTGCGGCTGCCCGGGATGGATGGGACTCAAGTGATTGAGGCGGCCAGGGGGCGTTACCCGTCGATCGTCGCGATCGTCATCACGGGATACGGGACCGTGAAGGATGCCGTCGACGCAATCAAGCGCGGCGCATCGGACTTCATCGCGAAGCCTTTTCACTTCGACGAACTGATGCACGTCCTGCAGAAGGCCCTTGAGCAGGGACGCCTTCGCTCGGAGAACGCGTACCTGCGGTCGCAGCTCGAGGAGCGGTATCAGTTCGGCGGCATTCTCGGCCGGAGCCGGCCGATGCAGGTTCTCTTCCAGCTGCTCGAAACCGTGGCCGCCTCGAGCAGTACCATCCTGGTGACGGGCGAGACCGGCACGGGCAAGGAAGTCGCCGCCCGCGCCATTCACCACAACAGCCCGCGCCGCGCGCATCGGTTCGTCGCGCTCAACTGCAGCGCAATCCCCGAGACACTGCTCGAAGCGGAACTCTTCGGGCACGTGCGCGGTGCGTTCACCGGTGCAGTCGGGGCGCGGCAAGGACGATTCGAGCAGGCGCACAAGGGCACGTTGTTCCTGGACGAAGTGGGCACGATGAGTCAGGGCCTGCAGATGAAGCTGCTGCGCGCCCTGCAGGAACGGGAGTTCGAGCGCGTCGGCGACAACCAGACCATCAAGGTCGACGTCCGGGTGATTGCCGCGACCAACTCCGATCTGGCGAAGATGGTCGCCGATGGCGCCTTTCGCGAAGACCTCTACTACCGGCTGAACGTGATTCCGATCGTGTTGCCACCGTTGCGCGATCGCCGCGATGACATCCCACTGCTCGTGAAGCATTTCCTCGCGAAGTTCGCGCCCGAGTCACAGCCCCGCGTGTCGCAGGAGGCCATGCGCGCACTCATGGCGTTTGCGTGGCCTGGCAACGTCCGGCAGCTCGAGAACGCCATCGAGCGTGCGGTCACGTTGAGCTCGGGGCGCAAGGAGATCGACATCGGGGACCTTCCACCGGAGCTGCAGAACTCGGCCGCTCCGACGTCCGCCCCTTACGTAGACTTCCCCGATGAGGGACTCGACATGCCGGCGTATCTGGAGTCGATCGAACGGGACCTGATCCGCCGCTCGCTGGATCGAACCTCGGGAAACCGGAACAGGGCCGCCGAGCTGCTGCGCATCAAGCGCACGACGCTGGTCGAAAAGCTGAAGCGGCTGGGAGCGAACTGACCGTGCCACCGCGATACGCGTACTGGACCATCCTCGCCGGCGGCCTTCCGACGGCGTTCCGCGCAGCGGAGCGCGATGACCTGATGCCGACGTTCCGGCGTCTTCAGGAGAAGCACCCCGACGCCGAGCTGAAGTGGTTCTCGCGCGGACGCCTCTGGGACTCACCGGAGGCGGCACGGCAGGAGTGGGCGGCTGAAGCCCGCCGCCGCGATGACGCGCACCCGCCTCGCGGCAAGACCTGGCGGCCTGGCGGAGAACATCGCGACCCTCGGCAGCCGTTCATCGACGCCAAGAAGGCACGCAATCTCGATCGCCGCAAGCAGCGATTTGAGCGCAGCCACGCCCGGGACGAACGACCGTCGACCGCGGGCGGGCGGGAGCCTTGGAGACCCTCGCAAGAGGTTCGCTCGTCTCGGCCTGGACAGCGCCCCGCTGACAAGCCGGCATGGAACAAGCGCTGGCAGTCGCCCGGTCCTGCCGGGCGTTCCCGGCAGGACCGGGCGTCTGGAAGCAGCTCCCCGGGCTCGACCGTGGAGCGACCTGCGGCCGGCAGGCGACCATATACCCCCAAGGGGGTCGACTCGCGTCGGGAGGATCGCCCTTTCGCTCCGAAAGCACCTGGCGGCGAGCGCAGGCCCATTCGCCCCGCGGGTGGCTCCGATCAGCGGGGCTCAGGGCCGTTCCGTGCCAAGGAATCGCGTGGCGATCGCGATCGCGGGCCGTTCCGACCCAAGGGAGCAGATGGCGCGCGTGACCGCGAGTCCTTCCGTGGCCCTGGCCCCGGCGGTGAGCGTACGCGGAAGCCCTACCTTCCGAAGGGACCGGGCGCCGAACGCGCCAAGCCGCGTCCGTTCGGCAAGCAGCCCGTGCGGCCAGGGAGCGGCGGACCGATTGGCGGAATTCGCGACGGCAAACAGGAAGGCCGACGACCGCTGCCCGCCCGCAAGCGGTTCGACCGCGACGGCGAGCATCGCGTTCGGGATCGGAAGAAGCGTTGATCGTTCACGTCGTCCTGTTCAGACCGCGACCTGACCTGTCGGTATCAGATCGAGACGCGCTCGCACACGCCTTGCGGGAGGCTCTTCGGACCATCTCCTCCATCCGGAAGGCGACCGTGGGTCGCCGCGTGACCCATGGGCGCGGCTACGAGGGCCTGATGAGGATCGATTACCAGTACATCGCGCTGCTGGAGTTCGACGACGTCGCCGGGCTCCGCGCCTATCTGGAGCACCCGGCGCACGAGACACTCGCCGCAACGTTCTTCCGCTCGTTCGAGGAGGCGTTGATGTACGACTTCGAGCTCGAGGGAGATCTCGCCGGTCTGGAGCGTCTGGGACAGGACTGACGGAGTGGGCTCGAAGCCCCTCCGTCGCCACTCCTCAGCAGGCAGGTGAGTACGCAGGCTCTGAACGCGAGCCTCGCACGGGCACCTTCGCGGTCCGATAAGGCCCGACGGGAAGATTGCAGTTCTGCTGGTACAGGAACGCGTGAAAGCGCTTGTAGTCCGACGCCGGCAGGCCGAACGTGGACAGCAGTGCGCGATAACTCCCCCGCGTATGTTGCAGTCCCCGATCGATCAGAGCCGCCAGATCGTCCCGAGTCAGCTCGTGCGCCTTGAACGGCTGGTGCACGACCGCCCAGAAGTCCTCTCCGGCCATCAGACGCTGCCACAACCTGTCCGCCACCTCGGAATGCCGCACGACCTGGCGCCCCGGGGCGGCACCTGTGCCGTCGTCGATACCCGGCACGGCCGTGGCCGGCGCCAGCACCGCCGCCTTCAGGTCGCGCTCGCCGATCACTTCCCGCGGCAACGCGTCAGGGGTAATCGGAACATCGCTGGCCCTGACCACCAGACGCTCCGTCATGTTCTTGAGCTCGCGGACGTTGCCGGGCCATGAGTACTGTCGCAGCGCCTGCGCCGCCTCTGGAGTCAGCTCCGGAACCGGAAGGCGGTGTGCCTCGCTGGCCCGCTGCAGGTAGTACCGAAGCAGGAGCAGCACGTCGTCGCCGCGCTGGCGCAGGGGCGGAACAGCGATCTGAATGACGTTTAGGCGGTAGTACAGGTCCTCCCTGAACTGGCCCACCTCGATCTGCTTGCGCAGGTCCCGGTTCGTCGCCGTAATCAAGCGCACGTCGGTTCGCCCGGTCACAGCGTCCGACCCGATTGGCTGAATTTCGCCGGTTTCGGCGAATCGGAGCAGCACGGCCTGCATCCGCAGACTCATCTCTCCGAGCTCGTCGAGGAACAACGTCCCGTGATCCGCCTGCCGGACCAAACCAGGCTTGTCCCTGTAGGCCCCCGTGAAGCTTCCCCTCACATGCCCAAAAAGCTCGGACTCAAGGAGGGTTTCTGGAATTCCGCTGCAGTTCACTGCAACGAAGGGGCGGTTGAGGCGAGTACTCTGAGCGTGAATCAGCTGCGCAACGACTTCCTTGCCGACCCCGGTCTCTCCAAGAACCAGTACTTTTGCCTCTGTTCGGGCGGCTGCCTCAATGTCTCGTCTGAGCTCGGTGAGCGCCTGGCTCTCACCGAGCAACAAGGGCAACGCCCGCGAACGGGCGACTGAAGAAGTCGACACGACTGATGTCCTCCTCGCTGGTTGAAAACGCCTTCCAGCGACCAGACGAACAATAAGTCTGCCGTGGCAAGAAGAATAAAATCAACGGTAAATTCGAAGAAAAGTCTTGGTGCGGCTTACAATTCTGTCACGACGATCACACTCCTCACAGTCGACTCGAGAATCTTACGACTTCAAGTGACTGACTGTCAGGAACTTGCAGAACCACGGTGCACTGGCGTGCGATTTGGCACGTTCTTGGGAATAGTTGGGCCCCGGAGTCGTCTCTTGGTGGTTTCAGCTAGCTCTCGTCACGATCGGTCTGTTGACCATATTGTCGCCTGTCTCGATGGCGCCAGACTCGTGACGCGGGCTCGCGTCTGGACTCCCAGGGTCCAGGGTGTGCACGGAGACGCCAGCACATGGTGGATTCAGGTGGCTCCCGAGCATGACTCCTCGGCTGCCATTGTACTCCGTTGCTCCAAACACGCCGGTCCGGCCCACGCCAGAGCAGCGCTGGAGAGATGGATCCCCCGGCGAGAGCGTTGTATTCGCGTGTTGAACGTGATGGCTCCCGTTGACGCCGCCTTCACGGATGGGCTTACGCCCTAGACAGCCTCTTGCTCGCTCTTCCTGACTTGGTTCTTTCCGGACCGTTTGGCCAGATAGAGCGCACGGTCAGCGGCCTCGATGACTTCTCTGGCAGAAGCCCCATGGCGTGATTCGGCGATTCCGATGCTGACCGTCACCCGGATGTGGGCGAATTGCGTGTCCGCAGGGCGGTAGGCTTCGATACGCCTGCGGATCCGTTCAGCGATCGTCGCGGCACTCTCAAGGCCGCTGCCCGGCATCACGATGGCGAACTCTTCGCCCCCGTACCGCGCGCACACGTCGAAGACCCGGATCGATTGCCGCAGCACGTCGGCGACCCCGCGGATGACCGCGTCCCCCGCTACGTGCCCGAACGTATCGTTGATCGCTTTGAACTCGTCGATGTCGATCATCATCACCGAAACCGGCGATGCCTGGCGCGATGCCCGCTGCAGCTCCTCGGCGAGCCGTTTGTCGAGATACGGTCGATTGAACAGCCGGCTCGCCGGGTCCACGATCGCCGCCTGAGCGTACTCTCGTGCACGACGCTCGGCCCGTTCGCGTGCGAGGGCGAGCGCGGCCGGGGCGAGCATCATTTCGACGACGGCGAGGTCCCGCTGGTCGTAGGGCCTGTCGTTCTGCTTGTCCGTCAGACAGACGACACCGAGCACGTCGCGACCAGAACGCACTGGAACCGCGATGAACGATCGCGATCGGTAGCGCGACCGCCGACCGGTACGTCGCAGCTGGGAGTCGTCGACGACGCGGAGCGGTCTTCCCCGCTGATAGGTCTGGCCGATCACGCCGACGCCCGGCGCGATTTGCAGTGGCTCGACCAGCTCCAGCGGGTATCCGTGGGTTGCGACGATGACCAGATGGCCCTGATCCGTCTCGACGGCGAAGGCGCCAAGACGGGAGGGAATTGCCTCGACCACGTGCCTCAACACGATGTCGCACATCTTGCGAAGCCCGCGGTCTTCGCCTGCGAGTGCAGCGGCCAGCCGCTGGGCCGCACCGTCGGCGGGTGGGCTCCAGGACTCATCGCCCGTCCACGCGCGTGCGAGGCGCACGAGGTCCGCGGTCGATCCTGACCAATCCCCCTCGAGCATCACGACCACGGCGGCGTCGGGCCGCGTCAGCAGGCGCACCAGCGTCCAGACTTCCCCCGCACCTTCCCACGTGGCGACGGGCGAGCGGTCGGAGGCGATCGCTGCCGCCAGCGACGCCGGCAGGCTGCTCGCCGGAAGCACCTGGCCGCCTCGCGCGGCCATCTGCGCCAGCGCACGCGCCGCGCCCCTGCTCCATGCCACGATGGCGACGGATACGCCCAGCACTTCGTGGAGCTGCGCGCACCACCGGCGGACACGTTCACCCGGGGGATGGTCGAAACCATCCCCACCCGCCAGGTCCGCGAGGCGGAGGCACTGCGGCGCCGACAACGTTCGGGAAGGATGCACTGCGCTCATGTCCGTCTGGCCGCGTGAGAAGTCGGTTTCGAAGCCGACATTTCCCACGCTCTCGGAGGGATCTGCTTCGACGCACCGCCTGAGTTCGGAGAGATCGCGCCTGTCTTGCGCGTCTGACCGCGCAGCCTATGGTTGAGATGGCAACAAGCGTACCGCTGTGGTTGGAACTGCGGTCGTGAGTCAGCGGCGTGCACGTGCATGCACCCCGCTGAACCCGTTATCAGGAGTGAGCGGCGGCGGACTCCGGGACTTCGACCGGCCTGGGCGCACCAAGGCGGACAACGTGAGACCCCGGTGACTTGATGGCGTTCCGGGTATCCACTACCACCTTGGCAACGCGCTGCACCTGGTCGTAGTCGAAGGCCGAATGGTCGGTGACGATGATGGCGCAGTCGTACGATTCGCGGCCGACGTTGGCAAGGTCCACGTGCACGAGGTCGATACCCTTCAGCCACAGGTTGCCCGGCAGCTTCGGCACGTGCGGATCCGAATACGCCAGGTGCACGCCTCGCTCACGCAGCAGCGTCAGCAGATCGAGCGCAGGCGACTCGCGAATGTCGTCGACGTCCTTCTTGTAGGCAACCCCGACCACGAGAATGCGCGACCCGTTCAGTGGCAGGCGAACGACGTTCAGTGCCTCGGCAGCCAGGGACACCACGTAGTGCGGCATCGCGCCGTTCACGGCACCAGCGAGCTCGATGAATCGCGCCTCGAATCCGGACTGGCGGGCCTTCCACGACAGATAGAAGGGATCGACCGGAATACAGTGTCCGCCCAGACCAGGCCCCGGATAGAAGGGCATGAACCCGAATGGCTTCGTCGACGCGGCCTTGACGACCTCCCACACGTCGATTCCCATCCGGTCGCACATCAGCGCCAGCTCGTTCACCATGCCGATGTTGACGGCGCGGAAGGTGTTCTCGAGCAGCTTGACCATCTCCGCGACCCGCGGCGAGCTGACCGGCACGATCTTCGAGATGGCCCCCTCGTAAAGGGCGCTCGCAAGCTCGGTGCAGTCGCTCGTCAGTCCGCCGATCACCTTGGGGATGTTGTGGGTGTTGAAGGATGGATTCGACGGGTCGACCCGCTCCGGCGAAAACGCGAGGAAGAAGTCCTTGCCACCGCGCAGCCCACTCTTTTCGAGAATCGGGAGCACGAGCTCGTCGGTCGTCCCGGGATAGGTGGTCGATTCGAGAATCACCAGCATCCCCGGCTTCAGCCGCTTCGATGTCTCCTCCGCAGCAGAAACGATGTACGAGAGGTCCGGATCCTTGGTCTTTCGCAACGGCGTCGGCACGCAGATGTTGACCGTGTCGAGGTCGGCGATCACGCCGAAGTCGGTCGTCGCGCTCAGCAGGTTGGCCTGCCGCAGCCGGGCCACGTCCGAGCCGGATACGTCGTCGATATAGGAGAGCCCGTTGTTGATGGCGTCGGTCTTGGACGAGTCGAGGTCGATCCCCGTCGTGGTGAAGCCGGCCTTGCCGAACTCGACCGCGAGCGGCAGACCGACGTAACCCAGACCGATGACCCCGGTACGGGCGCGGCGTGAACGAATGCGCTCGAGCAGCGACGCACCCGTGGCAGATCGAACCATCTCTCGAAAATCCTCCTGGGGACCCTGCGGCGCCAGCGGCGGGCCCGGACGCGACTCTAGCGGTACTCCTTGAACGGTATCTGGCAGTCGTGCTTGCGCAGGAAGTTCAGGAAGCGCTTGTAGTCGCGAGCCTCCATGTTAAACAACCGCGCGACGATCTTGTAGTTGCCCCGCGCCTCTTCGAGGCCGCGCCGGATGACCTCCCGCACGTTGTTCCGCGTGATCTCCCGCTCCATGAACAGCGGGTACACCGTGGTCCAGAACGATTCGTGCTGCTCGATCATCCGCTTGTAGAGCTCGTCAGCCACCGTCTTGCGGCGCTCGCGCCGCGGGCGCAGTGCGATGGTGCTCTGCTCTCGGATCTCCGACGAGAGGTGCTCGAGCTCGATGGTGGGCCCCTGCACCGTGACGACCAGGCGCTCCATCACGTTCTCGAGTTCGCGCACGTTACCCGGCCAGGAATAGTCGTGCAGGGCCTTCATGGCCGCAGGCGAGACCGACGTGATCGCCGACCTGTTGGCGGCCGCGAACTGGGCGAGGAACTGTGCGACGAGCGACGGGATATCCTCGCGGCGCTCGCGCAGCGGTGGCACCACGATGTGGATCACGTTGAGGCGGTAGAACAGGTCCTCGCGGAACGTGCCCTGCGCGATCATCTCCCGGAGATTCCGGTTCGTGGCCGCGATCACCCGGACGTTCACGATCCGTCCGCTGCCATCGGCGCCGACCTTCTGGAGTTCGCCCGTTTCGAGGAAGCGCAGGAGCAGGCCCTGCATGCGCAGGGTCATTTCGCCGACCTCGTCCAGGAAGATCGTGCCCATGTGGGCCGTTTCGAGCTTGCCGGGCTTGTCGCGGTACGCGCCCGTGAAGCTGCCCTTCACGTGGCCGAACAACTCGGACTCGAGCAGCGTCTCGGGCAGCCCCGCGCAGTTCACAGGCGCAAACACGTGAGCTGCTCTCGGGCCTCGCGCTTGGATGCTGCGGGCGACGATTTCCTTCCCGACGCCGCTCTCGCCAGTGATCAGCACCTTCGCGTCCGAGCGCGCCACACGCTCGATCTCCTGCTGGAGCGCACGGGTCTCCGGGCTCTGGCCGCTGAGCTGAACGTTGGTCTTGGAACGTGCCCCGGATGCCCGGGCGTTCGGATCGGTTAGTGTGTCAATCACTGCTTGATGAACCGTTCGATGAGTTGACGGTGCTCCGGCGTCACGGTGACGAACTTCGCTCCGATTCGATAGCCGGCGTCCACGTCGAGTTCCGGGGACATCCGCTTCACTTCGACGTCCGCGGCCAGCGGATGCCCGGCCAGCGACAGCCGCAGCCGCGCCCGCGTCCCCGGCGCCACCGGAACCGGCGACTGAAAGAGGACTCCACCGGCGCTCAATTCCAGCACCCGGATGCTGTCGGCCACGGACAGCAGGACGTGCTGCCCCTCGATGACGTGTCGCTGCGCGCGGCGGCGCTCCTGCATGTGGTCGGCTCCCGGACCCTCGGCCCGCTGGGCGAATCGAGTCCAAGTGTACAGGCCTGAACTGTCCTCGCGCCGCCTTTCTGCAAGCATGCCGCCAGATGGGCTTCAGCTGGGGCTGTGTCCTGTAAATAACTGCATAATATGAAGTTAAGCGGTTGCGCCGAGAGCTGGAGCGCCCGCGGCGTGTCAGAAAAAAGTCTGACAGATGAGGGCTAATGCACCCTTCGATCGCCAGACTTCTCGATTAGGAAGAATCGCCGCCTCAGGATTCGGTCAGTGCCCCTGGCGTGGAGAGGAACTCGACTCCGATCTGGTATTCCATCGAGCCACTCGGGGAAGTCGTAGCCCGTACGTGCCGCACAAGACCTTCGACAGCGAGTGCGTGTCCCTCGAGCGTCACCTGGAACGCATGGATGGTATCGATTGGCAGAGGAACCGGCGATGCGATCAACACCCCGGAGTTGTTCATGTTGACGATGCGCGCTGGCCTCAGCACCTGAAGGGTTCCCCAGAGCAGGCCCACGACCTCGAGCCTGACGTGCCCTCGGCGATCCTCGACGTTTCTCATTCAGACGTCCCCGCGATGCCCTATCGGCCAGTCCGGAAGGGCCGCACTCGTGCACGGGCGGCCTGAACGATGCCAGCTCCGCCGTCGCGCCCAGGAAACCGGGTCTCGAAGCCAATCGTGGCCCCGAGGCCTCCCCGGTCGTCCGTCGCCTGAAGGAGGGCCTGGACGCGCCGCGTGACGGCTGAAGCGGGGTCGGCGGTAGTGTGCCGCAACAACAGGCCGATCTCGCCGGCGCGAAGCAACCCCACGTCGTCCGACTGACGCATCCCGCGCTTGATCTGCTCCACCCAGGCGCCGGTCCGCCCGGAATCCTCGTACGACCTTCCGGTAGAGATTACCACCGCCGTGATGGCCGTGCCTCGGTCCAATGCATCTTGCGCGAGGCTCTCGAATCGCGCCTCGAGGGCCACAGGGTCTTCCTGGGCTCCGGCCGTGGCCTCCGGCCGTCCAATCCACGCCAGAATGACGTCCGCGGCAGTCTCGACCATTTCGCGCTCGACGGGAGTGAAGTCCGCACCGGCGTCGCGAAGCACCGCGACCAGCGCGGCGTGCCGGCTCGGCGTTCGCCGCGCGATCACCAGTCGGCGCCGATCGCTTTCGCGCGACCGCGGCAACGCATGCTTCGAACCAATCCGTATCGACGAGCGCAGCGCCGGTGACTCTGCAATCACCATCACGGCATCGGCGGCCAGCCGCCTGGTCAGATCGGACACCACCGAGGCGATCGCATCGTCGAGCGCCGGGCCATCGCTAGGCAGGCGCAGACAGATTGACGCGGTCAGGTCCGCGCGTGCATTTGCGGCGAGTTGGCCCATGGCCATGTCGAGCGCGGCCACGTAATTCGACAGACGCTGCCCATCACAGCCGTCCGTGGCTCCGAAGCACACGAGCAGCCAGACCCGCCCTCCCGATCGTCGAGTGAGCGTCGTGACCAGAACCTCCGGGACGCTTCCCGGTGCGAGTCCGTCCACGTCGGCGGCCGACATGCGCACCAACTGTCGCGCATCAGGAACGGCCTCTGGCGGCAGGGCGATCGGGCTGACGACCTCGGCGCGCCCTGCGGGCGAGACCACGTTGGCAAATCGTGACGGACTTATCTCAACACAGCCGACGACCTCGATGTCGTGCCAGACTGCCATCGCCTCGGCGAACACGGACACGAGGGCCCGGTCGGAGCCCTGCTGCAAGCCGGTCTCGAGAACCCTGAAGAGCGGCCCCATGTCGTGCGCATCGACGGCCGGACTCTGCAGGTGACGCGCGATTCCAGCGGCGAGCCAGGTCGACACCTGTTCCAGTCTCGCTGGTGTCATCGCCACCGCTCGGAGACCCGCGGCCCTGCCGACGCCCAGCACCCCGCAGACCTCTCCTCGAACGATGACCGGCACGAAGACGATCGCTTCAGCCGGCGAGGTGTGGTGCCGGGAAGAGCGGGTGTCCATGACGGCGGAAACGGCTTCGGCGACGACACTTCCCTGTCGAAGTCGCGCCGCTACCGTCCCGGACGGGGGCGGCACCAGCAGGGGCTGCGAGGCTGGGTCGAAGAGTTGTGCTTCGACTTGGAGCGGCGCGCAGAGTTCGTACAACCAGTCCCAAGAACGGTCGGCTACGCGTCTGGCAAGTGCGCCGCTCTCGCCTGGTGGCTGGTCTCGTGGAATCGGCATCGATACGCGTCTGCGGCTCACGCTTCAGCTGGCGTCGGAGTGCAAGGCAATCGCCAAGGTCGTCCGTTTATCACCTCATCAATTCTCGAAGGAGTTCCGCGAAACACCGGCTCTCGGACGCCGAAAGGCGTGGATGAGGCAGACAAAGTTGCGGTGATCCGACCCCCTTTCAATCCTTCAGCCGGGCAGGCGCACGCGATGCAGCAGCGCTGAGGTCGGCCGGCTGTACACGATTACAGATCTTGGGTGATGCGCCAGGTTTTCGACACCAGGCGTCAACGATCCATCAGCCTCCCGCTGTGTAGTCGCGACAGATACTGCGCAGGCATGTGCAAGTTCGGCCCTGGCATGAACATCCGATCGACCTCTACGGTTCGGCAGTTCCCTTGCACAGCACCGGATTGCCATGGCGGATTCTTCCGTCCCCACTACGCTCGAACAGCTCGGCGCACCCGACGATCTCGACTCGTTGTTCTCCCGTCTCGAGGCTCAGTTGGGAAGCGCCAACACGACCTCGCAACCCGAAGTCCCGCTGGAGCAGCGGCCCACCGACGACTCGCCCGAACGTCGGGTCGCTCGACGGTCGATGCCCCAGGAGCTTGCCTCCGACTTGAGACTGATCGTACGTGGAGCCGCCGACGCACTGCCGATAAACCTGTCTGAGACCGGGGTGCTGGCGGAAACGACGTCTCGGCTCCGCCCGGGCACGTCCGTCGAGTTGCTGTTGCAGATCGACGGGGTGCGGCGCATGTTGCGCGCCACGATCGTCCGTTCGGTCGTGCATTCACTGAGCCCGAAACCCGTCTTCCGCACGGCGTTTCGATTCGACGAGCCCACGAAGCTCCCGGAGCCTCGATAGATGGACATGCTGCCTTCTCTCTGTGCCGCCATGGAACGCGCCGGTGGCGACTGCCTGGTCCTCCGCGAAGGGATGCCCCCCCACGTGCTGGCGGGTTCGGAGCGCCACGACGTCGCCAGAGCCGTTCTGTCTCACAACGCCTTGGAGGCGCTGGTACGGCAGATCTTCTCGGAAGCGTCGCGGGAGAGGCTGACGGCGACGGGAGCGGTCGCGGAGGTGGTGACGGTCCCCGAGGCGTCGCTGATGCTCACCGCGAGGGCCCGCTCCGACAACGACATCCTGAGCATCGAGCTCGCGCCTCACGTGAAGGAGCAGGCGCAGGCCGAGGCGCATGAGGGCATGGACGAATCGGCTGCCGCCACGGAGCCGGATCTCCCTCGCCCAGTGGCTGAAGCCGAGTCTCATGAAGTGGTCCCCGAGCACGCTCCGGCAGTCGAGCCCGCGCCGGACGAGTTCCTCGAAGTTCACGACGATGCGGTGCCGGGGCTCGTTGCGGCGCCATCGACCGAATCGCACGCCCCGGCCGCTCAGGTTGCGGGGTTGGGATGGCAGGGTGTGGATCGGGCGCGCGGGTTCGAAACCATCACCGCAGACGAGGGAGTCACCCGAATGTACGACGGAGAGTCCACACACCAGTTCGGGTCGCCGGCCCCGGACACGAACGTCGAGGTCGCCCCCGCACGTGCGCCGATCGGGGGCCTCGAAACCTGGCTCGACCTTGCGGCTTCGCGCGGTGCGACGGCGTTGTACGTGCGCGCCGGTGCGAGGCCGGTCGGCCGCGTCGACGAGCGGCTCGAAGTACTCGGGTCTGATGAAGTCGACGCCGCGGACTTCGACCAGTTCGTCCGCGCTCTCTCCACCCCCGCCGCCTCAGCGTGGCAGTCCGGCCAGAGCGGCGAATGGATCCGCGAAGACGCCACCATGGGCGCGGTGAGCTGCCGCCCGTTCACAGACGACATGGGACCAGGCCTCGTGTTCCGCATGCAGCGGCGCGTCTCGCCCTCGTCGCTGTATCGCTTCATTCCGCGGAAGGTGCAGGGCGCGTGCGATGGTGACGGCCTCGTCGTCGTCTCGGCGAGCTTTCCAGCCGACGTGCTCGCGATGGGGTCGGCCGTCGCCGACTGGGCGAGCCGCCGTCGCGGTGGCTACGTCATTGCGTTGCGCCCATCCGGCACGCCGGCGCACGCCATCTCGGCGCAGTTCGTCAGCCAGCGCGAGCTCGTCGGCACCGACGCCGAAGTGGCCTCCGCGATTCGCGCGGCGGCCACCGAATCTCCGGACGTGCTGTTGATCGCGGCGCCGCAGTCCGAGGCCGCTATGCGGGAGGCCGTGCACGCCGCGGACAACGGTCGTCTCGTCGTCGTCGCCGTGCTGGCTCCAACGTCGATCCAGGCCCTTCGCGCCATCGCCGGGCGGTCTGCCGCGGGCGGGAACGCGCCGAACAGACTCGGGCTTGCCACGGCATTCCGGGCGGCCTTCACCTACCGGGTGCTCCGACGCCTCGGCGGCGGTCGCACGCTGGTGCGTGACGTGATCATGGGTACGAGCGAGGTCTCGGCGCTCCTCGCGTCGGGCGACTTCGCGGGCATCACCCGGCTGCAGCGGAGCGGACTCGCGGGCATGCACACCATCGACGAAACGCTGGCGCGCGCCGTCTCGCGCGGCCACCTCTCGCTCCGGCAGGCTGCCGTGCAGGCCGTCGACCGTCGTCACATGGTCGCGCTGGTCCGGTCGGCTCACCGGAACGGCTCGGTGCGTTCGAGCGGGAGCCTCTCGGAGCGGCAGCGCTCGGCCTCGTTCGACGACCTGTTCCAGCCCGTCACGGCGTCAGGCGGCGTCGACGACCGCCGGCACTGGTCCGGCCTCTAGCCCACTGACGCTACCCGCAGATCCGTTGCTGAGAAGGCCCGCGGGTCTGCGGGTGTCAGGTTCGAACGCCGCAGACGCGACGTTCGAGTTCCGCACAGATGGCGTGATAGGTGACGAGGTGGATTTCCTGGATTCTCGGGGTTTCCATCGCCGGCGCCTCCATCAGCACGTCGCAATGTTCCCGCATCCGGCCCGCACCGGCGCCCGTCAGCCCGATAGTCCTCAGCCCGGTTGCCCTCGCCCTGGCGAGACCCGCCACAACGTTCGCCGAGCTGCCGCTCGTTGAGATGCCCCAGGCGACGTCGCCCGAATGGCCCAGCGCCTCGATCTGGCGCGCAAACAGATCGTCGAACCCTACGTCGTTGCTCCAGGCAGTCAGCAGCGGGGTGTTCGTCGTCAACGCGATCGCGGCGAGGGGAGCTCGCGCCGTGACGAACCGTCCCACGAGCTCGGCGCAGATGTGCTCGGCGTCTGCCGCCGATCCGCCATTGCCGAAGACGAGCAGCTTCCGCCCAGCCATCAGGGCTTCGGCCAGCAGCTCGATGGCCGCCGCGACGGACGCGGGGTAGCTCCCCTCGCTCGCCCTCTGGAGGTGCAGCGCCGACGTCTGCAGCGCCTTGGAAATCTCCGACATGGGCTACCGCAGGGCTTCCATGAGGGCCGCTTGGTACGCATCGCCGGGCCTGGCCGCTGGACTCACGCCAGCACCTGACGGCGCCGTACCGAAGAACTCGTCGATGACATCCACGAGTTGACCAACGCTCTCCGCCGCGTTCACCCGTACTCGCAGCTGAGATCCACCGTCGAGCCCCTTCGAGTACCAAGCGCAGAGGGCGCGCAGCTTGTTGATGACCCATCGCTCGCGCCCGCGAGCCGGCTCGACCGCCGCACCGGGAACGACGTGACGGAACCCGGCGTCTTCACCACCGTGGTCGGCCAGCAACAGCGCGACGTAGTCCCGCAGGAACTGGCCACGGTCGGCCATCGTCGGGACGCGCATCGGCCGGCCGCGAGAGAGATCGTCGGCCTGCGCCAGAATCCAGGGATTCCGAAGCACACCACGCCCCACCAGTACCCCGCTGACACCGGAGTTCATGCGCTGCACGATCTGATCGGGCTCCACGCAGTCGCCGCTCCCGAACACGGGAATGCTCAGGCATTCGGCGACCTCGGCCACGAGATCCCAGTCGGCCTGTCCCTTGTACGACTGCTCCGCCGTGCGGCCATGCACGGCAATGGCGGCCGCCCCGGCGTCCTCGACCCGGCGCGCCAGGTCCGGTGCGTTGCGCGATGCGTCGTTCCAGCCCGCCCGCATCTTGACCGTGACAGGAATCCCGATCGCCCGGGTCATCGCCTTGATGACGCTGGCCGCATGGGCTGGCTCGCGCATCAGGCTGCACCCGGCGTTGTGCTTCGCGATCTTCGGCACCGGGCAGCCCATGTTCACGTCGACGATGTCAGCGCCCATCCCCTCGACTATCTGGGCCGCCGCCGCCATCGTGTCGGGGTCACCCCCGAAGATCTGGATCGAGACGGGCCGTTCCTCCTCGGTGAATTCGGCGTACTCGAGCGTGCGGTCGATGCCGCGCACCAGCCCTTCGGACGACACCATCTCGCTCACGACCAGGCCGCACCCGCCGTGCCTCTTGACGAGGCGGCGGAATCCGGTGTCGGTCATCCCGGCCATCGGCGCAATCACGAACGGGGACGTGAGCGAGACGCTCCCGATCCTCATCCCGACGCCGGTTCGCGAATCACCACGGTCTGACATCTGACGCGTCCACCTCGACACTGACCGCCTGCCCGATCAAGTCCACGGTCAATACCAGCCGCGCCTTCTCGTTCTTGCGCAGCAGTCGCCCGACGACGCCCTTGAGCGGCCCGTGCGTCACTTCGACGAGCATGCCCTCCCGCACCATCGGACACGGATCGAACGCCAGGTCGCTCTCGACGAGCCGGCGGATGCTCGCGATTTCGTGCTCGGGAATCGGCGCCGGCTCGCCGTCGAAAGCCACGATGTTGACCACGCCGGCGCACGACAAGACGGGCATCCGGACCCGCGCATCGAACCGCGCGAAGCAGTACCCGGGGAACAGCGGCCAGTCGATCTTCTTCTTGCGGTCCTTCCAGCGGCTCCAGCGGGTGACCGTCGGCAGGAACGTCTCGATCCGCTTGCTCTCGAGTTGCTGGCGGACGACCTGCTCGTGCCTCGACCGGGTCCACAGGGCGAACCAGCGCGGTCCGGCCGTCCGATTGGCGTCGGGACCGGTCTCGCCGTCGTCCGGGGAATGGTGGCCACTGCGCATGAATGCCGATGCCGACTCAGGCCTGAGCGGTCGCCCGCTGGCGCCGCGCGGCCAGCGCCTGTTCATACGCCTTCTTCAGCTCGTCGTTCCGCCACGTGATGGTGGCCTGGTCGCGCAGCCGGTCCAGGTACTTCTGCAGCTCGCCCTGGCGCTTCTGCTCGGCGACGCGGTTGCCGATGTCGGCCCTGGCGTCTTCGAATGTACGCACGCGCGTATCGGTGCGGGACTCGAGCTTGAGCACTTGATAGCCCCGCGACGTCCGAAGCACTTCCATGACGTCGCCAATCTTGGCCGCATCGATCATCTTCTGCAAGGCAGGCGCGAGTTCGTCGTGGTTGATGGGGCCGATCAGGCCGCCGTTCGCCTTCGACGGCGAGGCGGAGAACTCCGCTGCGAGGCGCGGGAAGGGCTCACCGGCAAGCAAGCGGCGTCGGATCTCATCGGCTCGGGCCCGCATGTCGTCGTCCACGGCGACGTTGACCCCCTTGTCGGTCGTCGGCACCTCGAGCAGGATCTCGCGAAGCGTCAACACGGACGGCGTGGTGAATTCCTGGCGGTGTGCCTCGTAGTAGGCCTTGGCCTCGTCCTCGGTGACGCCGATCTTGTCCACCACCTCGACGCGCTGCACCTGCGACACGAGCATCGACTTTTCGAGGTTGCGCCGCAGGTCGGCCATCGTGAGCCCCTCCTGCTTCAGCGCAGCCTGGAACTTCTGCTCGTCTTCGAGGTTGTTCTGTTTCTTGATGTTCTCGAGGATCTGGCGGAACTGCTCGTCGCCCATTGCGTAGCCGAGTTCGCGCCCACGCTGGACCAGCAGCAGCTCATCAACGGCCGCCAGGATCAGGTCGGGCGTCACCTCTGCGATGGCCTTCCGAAGCTCCGCGCTGGCCGGATTCACGTTGGCCAGCTCGGGGCGATTCCTCAGCTCCGCAACCTGGCGCTGCTCGAAATCGGTCTTCGTCAGGATGTCGCCATTGATCTTCACGAGCACCTGCTCGACGATTTCGCCGCGAAGCGGCGCAACGAGCGACGAGCCGAGGACGACGACGAGGGCGATGCGGCTGATCATGGCAATTCCTTGGATGTCAGTATTTTACCCGACGCGATGCGAACGGCCACCTGGCGTCACGCCAGCGCGTCCAGCAGGCCGCCGATTCGAGCGAACATGCCGCCTTCCGCTCTTGGATCGGCTTCCGGCCGCCGGAGCAACTCTTCCTTCGTGAAGCCAGCCGCCACTTCGCCGGCCGTTGCCCGTGCCGTCCACCAGCTCGGCGCCTGGCTTCCTTTCCCCGCTGGGCCCGTCCTGGCCCCTGGCCGGCCGCGCGGCGGCCGGCCGTCGCCTCTGGGTGGCTGGACCGGGGCTTCCAGGTCGAGCTTCAGTGACGCCGGCGGCACCAACACGGCACCGGGCCATTCTCCGACCACCTTGACCAACCTGACCGGGTCGACCCGCGCCTGCGGCCTGAATCGTAAGACGACGAACCGCCCCTCGCGGTCGAGGGTCTCGACACCCAGCCGGTCGGCCGCAATCCGGATCCGGCCGTACTCGACCAGATTGAGCAGGGAGGGAGGCGGCGGGCCGTAGCGGTCGCGAACCTCGGCCAGGGACGCGTCCAGCTCGTCCTCCGTTCGCGAGGCAGCCACGCGGCGGTAGATGACCAGGCGCTGATTCACGTCGGGGATGTAGCGTTCGTCGATCTTGAGGTCGACTCCCAGGTTCACCATCGCGCGTGTCTCGTCCTCGAGGTCCTCGCCCTTCAGTTCTCTGACTGTCTCCTCGAGGAGCTTCACGTACATGTCGAAACCGACCGCCTCGATATGCCCGCTCTGCTGGCCGCCCAGCAGGTTCCCGGCCCCACGGATTTCGAGGTCGAGCGCCGCCACACGGAAGCCGCTGCCGAGATCGCTGAACTCCCGAATGGCGGCCAGGCGGCGCCTCGCCACCGGGGTCAACGAGTCCTGCGTCGGGATCAGGAGATACGCGAAGGCCGCCCGGTCGGATCGGCCGACGCGTCCGCGCAGTTGATAGAGCTGCGACAGCCCGTACCGGTCGGCCCGATTGATGATCATCGTATTGGCGTTCGGGATGTCCAGGCCGTTCTCGACGATCGTGGTCGCCAGCAGCACATCGCACCTGTGCTCCACGAACGCGAGCATCGTGCGCTCGAGTTCCTCCTCGCTCATCTGTCCGTGTCCCACCATCACGCGCGCCTCCGGCACGAGGCGCGTGAGCAGGCCCGCCATCGAGAAGATCGACTCCACGCGGTTGTGCACGAAGTACACCTGGCCGCCGCGCGCCAGCTCGTTCCGGATTGCCCGCTGGATGACGGGCGCGTCGAACTTCACCACGTTCGTCTGGATCGAGAGCCGGTCCTTCGGCGGTGTCTCGATGACGGACATGTCCCGGATGCCCACGAGGGACATGTTCAGCGTGCGCGGAATCGGCGTGGCGGTCATCGTCAGCACGTCGATTCGGGTTCGCATCTGCTTGATGCGCTCTTTGTGCGCGACGCCGAAACGCTGCTCTTCATCGACGACGAGCAGGCCCAGGTCCTTGAAGCGGACGTCCTTCGACAGCAGCCGGTGCGTACCGACGATGATGTCGACCTTCCCAATCGCGAGGGCGTCGAGCGTCTGCCGTATCTCCTCCTTCGAGCGGAAGCGGCTGACCATGTCGATCGTCACCGGGAAGCCCGCGAAGCGCTCCCTGAGCGTCTTGGTGTGCTGGAACGCCAGCACGGTCGTCGGCGCCAGGAACGCCACCTGCTTCGCGTCCATGACCGCCTTGAAGGCGGCCCGCATCGCGACCTCTGTCTTCCCGTAGCCCACGTCGCCGCACAGAAGCCGGTCCATCGGCGTGGGTGCCTCCATGTCGCGCTTCACCTCGGCGATCGCGCTCGCCTGGTCCGGGGTCAGATCGTAGGGAAATGCGCCTTCGAACTCCTCCTGCCAGTGGGTGTCCGGCGAGAACGCGTGCCCAGGCACGGCGCGGCGCTGCGCGTAGAGCTTGAGCAGTTCCTGCGCCATGTCCCGCATCGCCTTCTTGACGCGGGTCTTGGCCTTCTCCCAGGTCGTACCGCCCAGACGATCGAGCGCCGGCCTGGCGCCGCCTGTGTACTTCTGGACGAGATCGAGGCGTTCCACCGGCACGAACAACTTGTCGTCGCCGTGATAGCGCAGTTCGAGGAACTCGCGCGCCCCTTCCGACCCCCTGACCCCGAGTTGCTTGAGGCCGACGAACTCGCCGATGCCGTGGTCGACGTGCACGACGAGGTCGCCAACCTTCAGGTCCCGAAGGTCGGACAGGAACGTCTTCGTCAGGTCCCGCCGACGCTCGACGGGCCGCCGTTCATCGTCGAAGACGTCGCCCTCGGCATAGACCTGAAGGCCCGCATCCGGAATCCGGAAGCCATGGGAGAGGGCGCCGACGGCGACCAGGACGGACGCTCCCGACGAGAGCTGAACGTCGTCGATGGGGACGGCGATGATCTCGTATTCGCGCAGCAGCTCGATGGTGCGCTCCGCGCGCCCGGCACTGTCGGCGACGAACAACACGGTTTCGTTCCGCTCACGCGCCTTGCGGATCTCCCCCACCCACTCGGTGACGCGGCCATGGAAGCCCCGGGCCGTCTGGCTCGTGACGTGTCTGGCCTCTCGTTCCCCCTGGGCGCCGCCGGCCGGCTCGATGGCGAGCTCCTCGAGGCGACACGCGGCGTCGAGTCGGCGGGTCAGCTCGCCGAGCGGCGCGCACGCGACGTCGGGTGGAGCAACGGCGACGTGCCCCCGGGCGGAGGCGTCGTGGTAGCTGTTCTCGAGTTGGGCGCGGGAGTTCCTGACGAGTTCGCTGACGGTCTCGTGCTCGGACACGAGCAGCTGGACGGGCTGGCCCGCCCCGAGGAAGTCGAGCACGTCGACGGCGGCGAGCACGGATTCCTCTCCCGACTCGAACCGCTCCCGAACCGGCACGATCTGCAGCTGGTCGATCTGGGCCGTTGACCGCTGTGTGGCCGGGTCGAATCGACGGAGACTCTCGACCATGTCTCCGACGAACTCGATACGCACGGGCTCGGTGTCACCGGCCGGGAAGACGTCGACGATGCCGCCGCGCACCGTGAACGAGCCGTGCTCGTCGACGGGGTCCTCGCGCGTGAAACCGGCGTCGACCAGCACCGCCGCCAGGTGCTGTGGCGGGATTTCGACCCCGGGCTTGAGCTCGATCGAGGCGCTGCGAAACCGGGCAGGCTCTGCCACGCGCGGCAGCATCGCCGCGGCCGACGCCACGATCAGCCGTGCGCGGCCGTGGACCGCGGCGTGCAGCGCGGCGGCACGCGCGGCCGACACGCGGAAGTGCGGCGTCATCCCGCGATACGGGTCCACCTGCAATGACGGGAACGGTAGCACGGCCCCTACTGCCTCGGCGGCTCCGGCGCCCTGGAGCACGCCATAGAAGTACCGGCCGTCGGCGGTGGCCTGCTCCAGGTCCTTGTCCGTCGGCACCACGAGCACCGTCACACCGGCAACCGTGCGCGCGGCGGCCACGGCGGCAAGGGCCTTGACGCTCGGCGTCAGCCCCGTTGTGACGGGGGCCGGCCGCTCGAAGCCGAGCGCGGCGATCGCGCGACCGAGAACGGCCCGCAGCGCCAGGGAGGGAGGATTCGCCATCGTGAAGCGTTCAGCGCCGCGCGGCTGCGGCGCGACGGATCAGCTGAGTCGAGGAGAACCCGTCAGCGAGAGGGATTCGGACGACCCGGCCCCCGCGAGCCTCCACGATGTCCCGGCCGACGATGGCATCGTGCCCCCAATCCGCGCCCTTGACCAGGACGTCCGGCTGGATTCGGTCGATGACGGCAATCGGGGTGTCGTCGTCGAACAGGACGACACCATCGACGTCGCGGAGAGACAGCAGGATCTCGGCGCGCTCGAGCTCGGGATGCACGGGTCTCGTCGGCCCTTTGTTGGCGCGGACGGAGCGGTCCGTGTTGACGGCGACCAGCAGTACGTCGCCGAGCGCGCGCGCCTGATGGAGGTATCGCACGTGTCCGGGATGCAACACGTCGAATACGCCATTGGTGAAGACGAGGCGGCGGCCTGCTGTCCGGCACGATGCCGCGAAGGCAGCAGCCTCGTCGAGCGTCAGGAGGTGCGAAGCGGACGCTCGCGTCATGAGGCCTCGTCATCTCCAGGCCCGAGTCCCGCCAGGCGGACCCCGCCCGAGAACTCCCAGTGGTGCGGGGGCCGGAACACTCCGACGTCCTTGCGGGACGACTGCACGCGGAAGGCGTGGAGCTTGCGATGGTAGTCGTAGGGCACGCCGTTCTGGCGGTGCACCGCAACGTCCACCGTGTAGAGGCCGTCGAGCAGGGGGAGTGCGGGAATCGTGAATCGAACCTCCCCGTCGCCCGCGAACGTCTCCGGCGTTCCGCCATCAATGGTGGTGTTCGTGCCGTAGCAGCAGACACCGTCGCCGTTGAAGATGGCGACACCGAACGCGAAGTCCGCCAGGGGGGAGGATGCTCGAGCACGGAGCAGCACCTCGAACGGCTCCCCCGATCGCATGACACGAGACGTCGACCCGTCGCCGCACCGGAGGGTGACGTCGAGCAGTTCTGCCTCCCTGGTGCCCCATCGCCCCTGATCGGCCTCGAACATGTTCGACGGGATGGCCTCGGCGGCCATCAAGGGATCCCGATGCTCGGCCAGTGCCGTGAGCGCCGCCCCTTCGGCTGCGGCCACGTCCATTAGATAGGCGTCGATTACGCGGCGCGGGTCGCCGTGCGCCTGCAGCCTTCCGTCGTCGAGCCACACGGCGTCGTCGCAGAAGCGCGCGACGAGGTCCGGATTGTGGGTCACGAGCACGACCGTCCTGCCCTGCCGCCGGAACTCCGCGAACTTGTCGAGGCACTTGTGCGTGAACGCCTCGTCGCCGACGGCCAGCACTTCGTCCACGAGGAGGACGTCCGGGTCGACGTTGATGGCGACGGCGAACCCCAGGCGCATGTACATGCCGGACGAGTACGTCTTGACCGGCGCCTCGATGAAGTCGCCGATGTCGGCGAAGGCGGCGATTGCGTCGAATTTCCTGGCCACGTCCCGCTTGGAGAGTCCGAGCATCATGCCGTTGATGAACACGTTCTCGCGGCCCGAGATCTCCGGGTGAAACCCGGCTCCGAGTTCGATGAGGGCCGACACGCGTCCATCGACGCGAATCGTGCCCGACGTGGGTTTGCCGATGCCGGCGATGAGCTTCAAGAGGGTGGACTTGCCCGAGCCGTTTCGGCCAATCAGGCCGACGGTGCTGCCCGCACGCACGTCGAGCGAGACGCCTTTGAGGGCTTCGAAGGTGGCGTCCGGCTTCAGTGCGCTGAGGACTCCCCCGCCGAGCAGTGCGCTCTTGATGGTGCCGAAGCTCTTCCGGCGCCCGTAGCGACGATAGAGCTTCCGAACGTCGCGGACCTCGACGGCGTTCATCGCCTCAGACCTCCTCGGCGAGGGTATCCCGCAGACGGTCGAACACGGAGTAGCCAACGGCGAACACCACCAGCGCGAGCCCGGCCGCGCCAGCCAGGCCCGCGCCGGGGTGCATCGGCCCTGGCACGAACAGGACCTGCTGATAGGCCGTCGCGAGGTGCGTGAAGGGATTGAGGTTCAGGATCCAGTGGTATTTCTCGGGTGCCTGCGCCGCGGGATAGATGATCGGCGTCGCGAAGAACCAGAGCGTGAGCACGTTGCCGAGCAGGTCGCGGAGGTCCCTGAAGTGGACGGTCAGCGACGACAGTAGCAGGGCCAGGCCAAGGGTGAGCACCAGCTGAATCAGCACGACGACCGGCAACCAGAGCAGGTCGGTGGGCACGACGGGCACCGCGGCATAGAGGATGAACAGGCCCAGGATCGGCAAGCCCAGGCAGAAGTGGACCAGGCCGGTCAGCACCGAAACCACGGGCAGCACCTCGGCCGGGAACATGACCTTGCGAATCAGATTGCCGCTGGCGATCAGCGCGTTGCTCGATTCGAGCAGCGACGACGAGAACCAGGTCCACGGCAGCAGGCCGCAGAAGAGGAAGAGGGAGTACGGCTCAAGTCCTTGTCCGCGGCTCCCTGGCATGACCACCGTGAACACGAACGTGTAGATCAGCAGCAGGAGCAGCGGGTTGATGAAGGACCACAGGAAGCCGAGCACGGACCCGCGGTAGCGAGCCTTGAGCTCGCGACCGACCAGGCTCCGGACGAGCGCTCGATACCGCAGCAGTTCTCGAAGATTGGCGAGCACGGTCGGGCGCACCCACTCAGCGCACGAGAGGGACTGCGTTGCTGGCTCCCGGCCCGCGGGCGGAGTCCGGGAGCCCCATGCCTCAGGTCAGGCCCGCGTGCGGGCTCTCGTCGCGACCTGGAGCCGGATCAACGACTTCATCAGCGCGATCCGCGCACGATCGAAGTCCAGATCCACTTGAGGGCCGCCGGCGATCCGCTTCTCCGCTCTTGCCTTGGCGGCCTCGGCACGGTTGACGTCGATGTCCTGCGCCCGTTCGGCGATCTGGGCCAGGATGGTGACGCGATCGGGCAGCACCTCCGCGAACCCGAACGCGATGGCCAGATGGTGTGTGTCCTGGCCGATCCGGTACCACATCTCACCAACCTGCAGCGACGCGAGCAGTGGGGCATGCCCCGGCAGAACGCCGAAGTAGCCTTCCAGCCCCGGAACCTGGACCTCGTCGACCTCGGCGGTCACGAGAGCCCGGTCCGGTGTCACGATCTCGAGCGCGATCTTCGTCGGCCGATCCATGTCAGGCCGTCTTCATGCTGGCGGCCTTCTCCCTGGCTTCCTCGATCGTGCCCACCAGGTAGAACGCCTGCTCCGGAAGGTCGTCGTGCTTGCCCTCGACGATCTCCTTGAACCCACGCACGGTGTCCGCGATGGGCACGTACTTGCCCTTGAAGCCGGTGAACTGCTCGGCCACGAAGAACGGCTGCGACAGGAAGCGCTGGATCTTGCGCGCGCGGGACACGGTCAGCTTGTCGTCTTCGGAGAGCTCGTCGATCCCGAGAATCGCGATGATGTCCTGCAGGTCCTTGTAGCGCTGCAGGATCTGCTTGACCGACCGGGCCACGGCGTAGTGCTCCTCGCCGATGACGCGCGGATCGAGAATGCGCGACGTCGAGGCGAGCGGGTCGACCGCCGGATAGATGCCGAGTTCGGCGATCTGCCTCGACAGGTTCGTCGTCGCGTCAAGGTGCGCAAAGGTCGTCGCCGGGGCGGGGTCGGTGTAGTCGTCGGCGGGCACGTAGATGGCCTGGACCGACGTGATCGAGCCGTTCTTCGTCGAGGTGATGCGCTCCTGCATCTGGCCCATCTCCGACAACAGCGTCGGCTGGTAGCCGACGGCCGACGGCATGCGTCCGAGAAGCGCCGACACTTCGGAGCCGGCCTGCGTGAAGCGGAAGACGTTGTCGATGAAGAGCAGCACGTCCTTGCCTTCCGCGTCGCGGAAGTACTCGGCGACGGTCAGCGCCGAGAGGCCGACGCGCAGACGGGCGCCCGGCGGCTCTGTCATCTGGCCGTACACCAGCGCCGCACGCGACTTCGACATGTCCTTCATGTCGATGACGCCCGACTCCTGGAACTCGAGCCACAGGTCGTTGCCCTCGCGGGTGCGTTCGCCGACGCCGCCGAACACCGACACACCGCCGTGCTTCATGGCGATGTTGTGGATCAGCTCCATGATGATGACGGTCTTGCCCACACCGGCGCCGCCGAACAGGCCGATCTTGCCACCCTGCAGATACGGCTCGAGCAGGTCGATGACCTTGATGCCGGTCTCGAACATCTTCAGTTCGGTGGACTGCTGCTCGAGGGTTGGAGCTGGACGGTGGATCGGCCACGCGACCTTCGACTGGACCGGCCGATCCGGGAAGTCGACCGGCTCCCCCAGCACATTCAGCACGCGGCCCAGCGTCTCGGGACCGACCGGCACGGAGATCGGTGCGCCTGTGTCGATCACCGTCATCCCGCGCGTCATGCCGTCGGTCGCCTTCATGGCGACGGCGCGGACGCGGTTCTCGCCGAGGTGCTGCTCTACTTCGGCCACGACGTCGATCTTCTCGCTGCCGCCGGAGCCGTCGGACACGATCCGGACGGCGTTGTAGATTTCGGGGAGCCCCTCGGTGAACTCGATGTCGATCACGGGACCGATCACCTGAACCACCCGTCCCGTCCTCGTTGCGGTTGCTTGTGCGGATGACATGCCTGTGTCCTTTATCAGCCTTGCCTGATCGCTGGTGGATGCGGCCTACGTCGCGGCCGCGCCAGAGACCACCTCGATGATCTCTCTCGTGATCGCCGCCTGACGCACCTTGTTCATGTAGAGCGTCAGGCTCTCGATCATCTCCGCCGAGTTGCGCGTGGCGGCGTCCATCGCCGTCATCTGCGCCGCGAAGAACGCGGCGTTCGATTCGAGCAGCGCGCGGTACACCTGGGCCTGCACATAGCGCGGCAGCAGGTCGTGGAAGATCTGCTCGGCGGCCGGCTCGAAGATGTAGTCGAGCGACGCCTCGTTGGCGGCTGGCTCGTCGAGCCGCTTGATCGGCAGCAGCTGTTCGACGACGAGCCGCTGGGCGATCACCGACTTGAACTCGTTGTAGACGAGGTGCACGCTCGAAGCTTCGCCGCTGGTGAACTCCTGGATCGCGGCGTTGGCCAGCGTCACGGCGTCGGCAAACGAGAGCCGCTGAAAGATGCCCGCGGCCTCGTAGCGGACATCGAACCCCCGCCGACGGTAGAAGTCGCGTGCCTTGCGGCCGACCAGGCCGAGAGCCACTCCGTCGCGGCCCTCGTTCAGGATGAACTGGCCTGCGGCCTTGATCACGTTCGAGTTGAAGCTGCCGCAGAGGCCACGGTCGGCCGACACGACGATCAGCAGCGGACGGCCCTTGCCGGGCTCCGCCGCGCGCAGCAGCGGATGGGTGTCCTGATTCACGCGCGACACCAATCCGTGCATGACGCGGTTCATCTGCTGCGCGAAGGGACGCGCCGCGATCACGCGCTCCTGGGCACGGCGCAGGCGCGAGGCCGCGATCATCTTCATCGCTTTCGTGATCTGCTGCGTCGACTTGACCGCGCGGATCCGGCGCCGAAGGTCGATGAGTGACGGCATGACGTACTAGGCGACGGCCGTGGCGGCACGCCCCGCCGAGAACTGCTTGCCGAACTCCTTCAGGGCCGACTCCAGCGCCGCCTTCGCGTCGTCGTCGAGCGTCTTCTTCTCCGCAATCCCGGACAGCACGCCCGGGTGGCGCGTGTCGAGGAAGCGGTAGAGATCGTCCTCGTACCGGCGCACGTCCTCGATGGGCACCTCGTCGAGGAACCCCTTGGTCGCGGCGTAGATGATCGTCACCTGCTTCTCAACCGAGAGTGGCTGGTACTGCGGCTGCTTCAGCACCTCGACGAGGCGCCGGCCGCGATTGAGCTGGGCCTGCGTGGCCTTGTCGAGGTCGCTGCCGAACTGCGCAAACGCTGCGAGCTCGCGATACTGGGCGAGGTCGAGGCGGAGCGAACCGGCAACCTGGCGCATGGCCTTGATCTGTGCCGATCCGCCCACGCGCGACACCGAGTTGCCGACATTGATGGCCGGACGCACGCCCTGGTGGAACAGGTCGCTCTCCAGGAAGATCTGGCCGTCGGTGATGGAGATCACGTTGGTCGGAATGTAGGCCGACAGGTCGCCTGCCTGTGTCTCGATGATCGGCAACGCCGTCAGCGAACCACCACCCAGGGACGAGTTCATCTTGGCCGCACGCTCCAGCAGGCGGGAGTGCAGGTAGAACACGTCGCCCGGGTACGCCTCACGGCCCGGTGGACGCCGCAGCAGCAGCGAGATCTCGCGGTAGGCCTGCGCGTGCTTCGACAGGTCATCGTAGACCACGAGCGCGTGCTGGCCGTTGTCGCGGAAGTACTCGCCGATGGCACACGCGGAGTAGGGGCTGATGTAGAGCATCGGCGCCGGGTCGGACGCCGTGGCCGCAACCACGATGGTGTAGCTGAGTGCGTCGTATTCTTCGAGCGTCCGAACCACCTGCGCCACGGTCGACCGCTTCTGGCCGATGGCGTTGTAGATGCAGATGACGCCCTTGCCACGCTGGTTGATGATTGCGTCGACCGCGACGGCCGTCTTGCCCGTTTGCCGGTCGCCGATGATCAGCTCGCGCTGGCCGCGGCCGATCGGCACCATGCCGTCGATCGCTTTGAGCCCGGTCTGCAGCGGCTCCTTCACCGGCTGACGTTCCACGACGCCTGGCGCGATGCGCTCGATCGGCAGCGTCTTGTCCGTCAGGATGGGGCCCTTGCCGTCGATGGGCTGGCCGAGCGCGTTGACCACACGGCCGAGCATCGCCTCGCCCACCGGAACCGAGATGATGCGTCCGGTGCGCTTCACCAGGTCGCCTTCCTTGATCTCGGTGGATTCGCCCAGGATGACGGCGCCGACGCTCTCCTCTTCGAGGTTCAGCGCGATGCCTTGCACGCCGTGCGGGAACTCCAACATCTCGCCGGCCATCGCGCGCTCGATGCCGTGCACGCGGGCGATTCCGTCGCCGATGGAGATGACGCTGCCCACCTCGGCGACGTCCACCTCGACGGCGTGGCTACCGAGCTGTTCGCGAATGATCTTGGAGATTTCGTCCGCTCTGATGTCCATGTCGATCCTTCTTCGATTCGTCAGCTAACGCTGCACAACGAGGCGTTCCCGGATTCGGGCCAACTGCGTCGCTACACTGCCGTCGAAGACGGTGCCTCCGATACGGGCCACGACGCCGCCGATGATGGCGGGATCCACCTTGGTAGTCAGGGTGACGCGGCGACGGGTCAGCTCACTCAGCTGCTGCTCGAGGCGCTGCGCCTGCACGGGCTGCAACGGAGCCGCTGTCGTGATGTCCGCACGCACCATCTTCTCGTGGTCCATGAGCCGTTCCCTGAACAGCTCCACCACATCGGGCAACAGGCTGAGGCGATCGCGCTCGGCCAGCAGCAGCAACAGCTTGGCCACCGGCGCCGAGCACGCGGCGCGCGTCACGAGCGCCTGCAGCAGATTCCGCTTGCTCGCGGGCGAAACGCCCGGACTGGCAAGGGTACGTTTCAGCTCCTCATGGCCCTCGAGCACGGCATTGAACTCGGCGAGTTCACGCGCGGCGAGGTGAGGATCGGATTCCTTGAGCGCAATGTCGAACAGCGCTCGGGAATAGCGGGCGGCGGAAGCACGGCTACTCAAGCGTCACCTGGGCGAAACGTGGGCCAGGATCACGACCCGGCTCGTTCACAGTGAAACAGCTCATCCCTCGACCACGCCGTTCCAGACACGGCATGCGCGCCCCGCGTTCGGAGGCACCTCGCGGCGCCGCGCGCGGCCGGCACTGGCGCGATTACGCGCAGGGCGTTCTAGGTCGAGCTTGTACCTCAAAGGCACAAACGTCTCTTTATATCACGGATAAGCCGACGCTTGTTAACGCTTGGCGGTAATGAACTCGAAGATCCGGTTCAGTTCGTCCTCCGACTCGAAGGCGATTTCGACGACTCCCCGTTTGCCTTTGCGGTGGATAGCAACTTTCGCCCCCAAGGCGAAACGCATCCGATCTTCGGCCGCCCTCGTATGGACATCCTTCTCGGCTGCGGTTCGGGCCTTCGACTCAGAGACCGGCGCGCCGAGGCGCTTGACCAGGGACTCCGTCTCTCGTACTGACAGCCCCCGCGAGATCGCCTCGTGCGCCGCACGTCGTTGCGCCCCCGGATCGGCCAAGGACAGGATTGCCCGGGCTTGCCCCATGGACAAGTCGCCCGACGACACGCTGGCCCGGACGTCGTCGGGCAGCTTCAGCAGACGGATGAAATTGGCGACCGAGGCCCGGTCCTTGCCGACCGCGACGGCAATCTGCTCCTGGGTGAGCCCATGTTGGTCAGCCAGCTTCTTGTAGGCGATGCCTTCGTCGACTGGATTGAGGTTTTCGCGCTGAATGTTCTCGATGAGCGCCAACTCGAGGAGCAATTGGTCCGCTCCGTCCGGTACCTCGCGAACGACGACCGGTACCTTCTGGAGGCCGACCTTCTGGGCCGCGCGCCATCGCCGCTCGCCTGCGATGATGCGATAGCGGTTACCGACCCTTCGAACCAGAATCGGTTGAATGACACCGTTGACACCGATCGACCTGGCCAGCTCTTCCAGCCGAGCATCGTCCATCTGCAGGCGTGGTTGCTGTTCGTTCGGCGACAACAGGTCGATGTCCACCTCAATCGCGCCCTGCCTCGCCTCCGGCGCATCTGGAATCAGCGCGCTGAGGCCCTTCCCAAGCGCCGGACGCCGCTCACTCATGACCAACACCCGCTCCGGGCTCTCGCCCGCGAAGAACGGTCGCCGCCTCTCGCTGCAGCAGCTCTCTGGCGAGTGCCACGTAAGCGGCGGCGCCCCTGGACTTGGGATCATAGACCACGGCCGGCATCCCGTGGCTCGGAGCCTCGCCCAGCCTCACATTGCGTGGAATCACCGTATTGAACACCTTGTCCCTGAAGAACTCGCGCACGTCCCGCGCAACGAGTTGTCCCAGGTTCGTGCGTTCGTCGTACATCGTGAGCAACACACCCTCGATGTCGAGACCCGGGTTGAACGCAGCCTTGACCCGCCGCATCGTGCCCACCAACTCGGCAAGCCCTTCCAGCGCAAAATACTCGCAATGAAGCGGAATGAGCACGGTGTCCGCGGCCACAAGGGCGTTGAGCGTCAACAGTCCCAGCGACGGCGGGCAATCGATCATGAGGTAGTGAAAGTGGTCCCGCAGCGGGTCCAGCACGCGCCGCAGGCGCTTCTCACGATCGGGAAAGCTGACGAGTTCGATCTCCGCCCCCGTGAGATTCCGGTCGGCTGGCATCAGGAACAAGGCCGGAATCGACGTCTGAAGCAGGCAACCCTCCGGCGACACGTCAGAAACCAGCGCATCGTAGACAGTCCCACTGGATCCCCGCTGCCCCTTCATGCCAACACCGCTCGTGAGATTGCCCTGCGGGTCGAGGTCGACCAACAGGACGCGCCTGCCGCACTGGGCCACGGAGGTGGCAAGGTTGATGGCCGTCGTGGTCTTCCCAACGCCACCCTTTTGGTTCGCAACGGCGATGACTCGACCGTGCGTCGCCACACGAGGCTGAGATTCTGAAGAATCCGTCATATGAAGGACTTCGGGGTTTCTGGCCGAGCGGGACGGGGAAACGAGAATCTATGTGATCGCCGGAGAGGGGTCAAGTGTTCCACGTGGAACAAATGGTCCTTCCCGAGCGTGTTCCACGTGGAACAACAACGCGAGGCCTGTTTCAGTGCCTCTTTTCGAGGATCACAAGCTCGCTTCGCATCGATTCGACCAGGGTGTGGACCCCACGCGGGGTCAGCAGCGGCTCGGCGCCCGTCGCCATCCCGCCACCGCTGGACTGAAACAAGAAGACCTGGCCGCCAGGCCGGACGAACGACTGAAGCCCAGACAGGGTCCTGGCATCCACGCGAACTGCCCGAATCGACAACAAGTCACTCGCCTCGTGCATCGACGGCTTCGACAGCAACTCCTCGAAACGGGCGGTCAGCACGTTCCAGTGGTCCATTCCCAGCGCCCTGGCCGCTTCGACCAGGAAGACCGACTTCCTGGTCTTTGATTCGACCATCGTCAGGTGACACCCGTTGATCGACAGCGCCAGGGGAATCGCCGGCGACCCCCCACCAGATCCGATGTCGATGACCGTCTTCGTGCCGGGCTCGACGTAACGGGCCGCCAACACCGGCTCGACGAGCAAGCGGTCCAGCACATCTGGCGACGGATCGCTCAGGTCCAACCCGGACAGGTTGATCTTTCGATTCCAGGTCTGGAGAAGACTGAAATAGACTTCGAGTCTGGCAACCAACTCGGACGGAACGACTTGGCCGACGCGCCTGAAACGCCGCGTCAACCGGTCGTGAAAGTCCTTTGAAGCCGTCACGACTGGGCCGAACCTGCGGAGTGTCGTGACACATACACGCTGAGCACGGCGAGCGCCGCTGGCGTCACGCCGGGAATTCTGGCGGCCTGTGCCACCGTTTCTGGCTTCGCTTGGTTGAAGCGATGCACCATCTCCGCCGACAGCCCTGGCACGCGGTCGAACACGAACGAGTCAGGAATTCTGCGCCCCTCGTCCCGTCGGATGCGTTCGGCAGCCAGTTGCTCTCGCTTGAGATAACCGGCGTACTTCACCGTTGTCTCGAGACTGAGCAGATCGAGGTCCCGAGACACTTCGCCCAGCTCCAGTCGCACGAGTCCCGCCGCAACGAAGTCCTTCAGCCTCATCATTGGCTGGCGGAGCGCCGCGGCAGCTGACACGCGGTCGCCACTCGGGACACGCACGAGCGTCGTATCCAAAGCCCCGAGGTTTCTCTCGTAGCGGGCCTTTCGAGCCAAGAAGGACTCCCAGCGTTCCTCCGACAACATGCCGAGCTCGCGAGCCACCGGGGACAGGCGGAGATCGGCGTTGTCGATGCGCAGCAGCAGGCGATGCTCTGCCCTCGACGTGAACATTCGGTAAGGCTCGAGACACCCCTTTGACACCAAGTCATCGACGAGCACACCAATGTAGGCCTGATCGCGACAGAGAACAAAAGGCGAAACACCAAGCACCTTGCGCGCAGCGTTGATCCCTGCCATCAACCCCTGCGCCGCGGCCTCTTCGTATCCGGACGTGCCGTTGATCTGCCCCGCGAGAAAAAGACTCTCGACCCGGTGAGTCTCGAGCGTCGATCGTAGTTCGACGGGATTCACGAAGTCGTACTCGACCGCGTACCCCGGCCGCAACATCACGGCACCCTCGAGCCCTGGAAGCACGGCGACGACCTGGCGCTGCACGTCGGTTGGCAGTGACATCGAAAGACCGTTCACGTAGATCTCGTCGACGTCAACACCTTCAGGTTCCAGGTAGAGCTGGTGCCGCTCGCGGTCGGGAAACTTCATGACCTTGTCTTCGAGCGACGGACAGTAGCGTGGGCCCACCCCGAGGATCTGACCGTTGTAGAGAGGGCTGCGGCCTATGTGCCGCCGAACGAGCTCACTCACGCGGTCGTTGGTGTGGAGCTGCCAGCAGGAGATCCGGTTCTGCACCTGGTGCCGCGTCCCGAACGAGAACGCCACCGGCGCCTCGTCTCCGCGCTCTTCGACGAATGCGCCTGACGATGTGCCCGCTGCGAAGTCGATGCTGCGCGCCGAGAGCCGAGGCGGCGTGCCGGTCTTCAGGCGCCCGACGTCGAATCCCATCTGCCTGATCGAGTCGGCAAGCTCTCTCGACGGCGGCTCCCCGTGTCGACCCGCCGGCCGCCGCTCGGGGCCCACGTGCACGACTCCGTCCAGGAACGTCCCGGTCGTGATCACCAGCGCGGCGCAGCGATGAACGGCGCCGCCCTCCATCCGGAGACCGACTACTCGCCCACCGCGCGTCAGGACGGCACCTGCCCGGCCGATCAGCCAGGAGATGTTCGTCTCGCGTTCGAGCCGCGCACGAACCCACTGGGAGTACAGCCGCTTGTCCGCCTGAGCTCGAGGACTCCAGACCGCCGGGCCGCGGCTGGCGTTCAGCAGCTTGAACTGCAGGCCCGTTGCGTCGATGGCTTCGGCCATGAGCCCGCCGAGCGCGTCTATCTCTCGTACGAGGTGCCCCTTGGCCGTGCCACCGATCGCTGGGTTGCAGGGCATCTCCGCCACGGTGTCGCGGGTGAGGGTACAGAGACCCACCGAACACCCGAGCCGCGCAGCCGCATACGCCGCCTCGACCCCGGCGTGCCCCGCTCCGATCACCAACACGTCGAAGGATGGCGCCACGGTCACTTGCCGATGCAGAACCGCTCGAAGATCGCGCTCAGCACGTCCTCTCCGAGGCCGTCACCGAGAATAGCGCGGAGGTCCCGTCGCGCGGCGTGGATATCCGAGACCACGAACTCCTCCGAGGCCGCAGCTTGCGACGCCTGCAGCGCATCGCTCAGCCGTCGCCTCGCCGCCACGAGAAGATCCATGTGTCTAATGTTCGAGACCGCGACTGGTTCTCGAACGGCCTGCCCCACCAACCTAGTTGTCAATTGCGCGCACAGGTCGTCTGCGCCGGCTCCGGTCAGAGCCGAAAACCGAACCGACGGAGAGGGCACGTAGCAGTCCCCGACGGCACTCGGCAGATCGCACTTATTCACCACGACCAGCCGCCTCAACTCAGACGTCTCCTCGAGCACCGCACGGTCTTCGTCCTGCAGAGGCTGGCTGCCGTCCAGCACGACGAGCACCACGTCCGCCACGCCGCGCGCGCGCACGCCGCGTTCTACGCCTTCCCGTTCCACGACGTCTGCCGTGAGCCTGGCCCCGGCTGTGTCCACGAGCGTGATCGTCAGGCCTCCGAGCTCGACCCGCTCCGTCACGAGGTCCCTCGTCGTACCCGGAACCGCCGTCACAATCGCACGGTCCGACCCACACAGATGATTGAAGACGCTCGACTTGCCGACGTTGGTCCGGCCAACGATGGCAACGGTCGCACCCTCTCTGATCACTCGGCCGCGGGCACCATCGGTCAACAAGGACGTGATGTCGGCGATAACCGAATCGAGGCGGACCACTGTCTCGTCGACGGTGATGAAGTGATGCCCCTCGTCCGGAAAATCCAGCGACGCTTCCAACTGCGCCAGCAGGTCGAGCAACCGGGCGTCGAGCCGCTCCACATGTTCAGTCAGAGTTCCCTGAAGTTGATCGAACGCAGTCTCCGCCTGCAGGCCCGTGGATGCGTCGACCAGATCGGCGACGGCTTCGGCTTGAACGAGGTCGCGGCGGCCGTTGAGGAAGGAGCGGAGCGTGAACTCACCGCGATGCGCCGGCCTGGCGCCGCTCAACACAGCGTTCCGGATGATCGCCTCCAGGACCGCCGGGCTTCCGTGGGCACTGATCTCGACGACGTCCTGTCCGGTATACGAGTCAGGGCCAGGAAACCATGTCACGACCGCCTCGTCCATCAGGGACGCCCCCCCCTCGGACGAGACACCCTCGATCGCCCTGACAGTGGCGCGCCGGGGTTCGAACGCTGGCGAACCGGCCACGATCCGCTGAGCGACGCAGAGCGCCGACGGCCCGCTGATGCGCACGACACCAATCGCCCCGCGCCCGGGAGCCGTGGCCACCGCCACGATGGTGTCGTCGGGGCTGAACACGTCAGCGCCTCCGGGGCCTCACTTGGCTGCGATGATGACCGTCTTCAGGAAGGCGTCGCCGATGCTCTCGGATGTCGCGCGCTGATCTTCCGCGATGGCCATGTGCACGATGCGGCGCTCGTACGGGTTCAGTGGCCCCATCTCCTGCGGCTGGTTCGTCGTTCGAGCCTTCTCGGCCAGGAAGCGGGCCATCTGCCTCAACTCGGCGTCCTTGTCCCTCCTGAACCCGTTGCAGTCCACGACGATGCGGGTGTCATCGCCCAACTGGCGCCGGAACGCAGTTGCCACCAGGTGCTGCAACGCCTGCAGCCCTTCGGCATCCCGCCGCACCAGGACGCCGCCGTCATCGCCGTCCAGATTGATGCGGGTGGCTTCGGGCGTGTGTTCGATTCGGACCGTGAGGTTCACGCCCATGGCGTTCACTACGTCTTGCACGAACGCGGCCATCTGATTTGGTAAGGTGTCGCCCACGTGAGTCGCTCTCGTCGTTACAGGGTTTCCTGAAGACCCGCCGTTACTGCTGGCCCTTCTGTGCCCCAGTGCTCCGCCCGCTGCCGACGGGTTTGACGCGTCGCGTCGCGGGCGGGGCCACCGGCGTCGGCGGGCCGATCATCCAGTTGGTGAAGTACTGCTGCCCGATCGCCCACAGATTGCTGACGAACCAGTACAGCACGACGCCGCTTGGCGAGAAGATCATCATGGCGGTGAACATGATCGGCATGATCATCATCACCTTCTGCTGGGCCGGGTCCATCGCCGCCGGCGTCACCTTCTGCTGCCACAACATGGTCACGCCCATCAGTGCGGGAATGACGTAGTACGGATCCGCACCAGAGAGGTCACGGATCCAGAGGGTGAACGGTGCCCCACGCAGTTCGATCGCCTGCGACAGCAAGGCATAGAACGCGAGCAGCACAGGCAACGTCAACAGCATCGGTACGCAGCCGCTCGCCGGATTCACCCCTCGCTCCCGATAGAGCGCCGTGACTTCCGTGTTCATCTTCTGGCGGTCCGGATCGGTCATCTTCAGGTGGGCGTACTTCTCCTGAATGGCCTTCATCTGCGGCTGAAGGGCCTGCATCTTGCGCATCGCTACGGCGCTCTTGTGACGCAGCGGGAACATCACGAGGTTGATGATGATGGTCAGCAGGATGATCGACCAGCCGTAGTTGCCCGTAAACCCATAGAGCCACTTCAGGGTGCTCAGGAGCGGCACCACCAGCCACGCGAAGAACCCGAAGTTGATTACCCGCACGAGTTCGGCGTCGGCCGCCCGCAGCAGGTCGAACTGCTTCGGTCCCACGAAGAACCTGAGACCGTTCGGCGCTGACTGAAAGGCCATGGCGTGCGACACGAAACGCCGCTCGTTGCCGTCGGCCGAGGGAACGGTCACCGGCTGGTATTCGAGGCGCACGCGGCCAGGGTTGATCGCCACGGCCACGAAGTAGTGGTCGTCGATTCCGGCGAATCGAAACTCCCCGTCGTACGGTGTCTGTGGGCTGACCTTGTTCTGTGCGATTCGTTCAACCTTGCCATCACGATGGTAGATGGCCTCCGGGGACTGGGTTGCGTTGCCCGTGAAGAAGCTGCCACCACCTGCGGCCGCGCCTCTATCACCAAGACCGGGCCCCCACACGACGGTCGGCGCCAGTGGCTGTCCGGCTCGTTCGACGCGAGCCGAGAACCCGACCACGTAACCGTCCGGTTCGAAGCGGAATTGCTTCGTCGCCTTTAAACCTGAGGCGTCCTCGTAGTCGAACGTGACGACGCCGGGCTCCCGGGACACGTCGGCGCGACCCGAGTTCGCGCCCGTGACACGAAAGAGCGCGCCTGCCAACTGCCTGCTGGCCTGTTGATCCTGCACGCGAAGGACAAAGGGGCTGTCCTGGCCTGGCGGCAGGTCCGTCGGCACCAGGTCTACGGGGTCGCCCTGCGGGTCACGGTAGTCCTTGAGCCGCCAGTGAATCAGCCGTGCCCCCCTGTTACTGAACTCAGCGATGACCGTTCTGGTCTCGACCGTGACGCGGCGCTCCTGCTCCTCTGCGACAACCGCCGCAGCCTCACTCGAGCCCGCCACTGGAACGGCGGCCGGCACCGAGGACGTCGTCGCACTCGGCTGTGCTGGTCGCCCAGTGACTGCCGCCGACTCACCAGGCTTCACGGGCGGAGTCTGAGGAGCGAAGAACGTCTGATAGGCGTAAAGAACGGAGAAGGACAGAAGAATTGCGACGAAGACCCTGCGTTCCATCGGTGCCTACTGGCGGGGGACGGGATCGAAGCCATGCCCGCCGAGCGGGCGACACTTCGAAAGCCTGGAAAGGCCAAGCCTTACCCCCTTCAAGGCACCGTGCACGCGAACGGCCTCGGCCATGTAGTCGGCACAAGAGGGCGTGAAGCGGCAGGCGCCGGCGAAGAGGGGTGACAGCGTTACCTTGTAGATTCTAATGGCGACGAGGATTCCGGTCGCGACCGCGCCGGGCGGAGGGACGGTCCCCGCTGCGGCCACTGTTTCGACGATCGACGATCGCCAGGAAGTCCGCTTCAAGTCGAGTGAACGGAGCATCGAGCATATCCCGCCGCGGAACGACTACAACATCCAGGCCGGAGGAGACCCTGTGCTGGCGAAACAGCTCGCGGGCCAGGCGCTTGGCCCGGTTCCGGTCGACAGCGGGTCCGATCTTTCGCGTTGCCGCGACACCGAACCGGGAGCGCTCCAGGCCATTCGATACGAAGAACACGGTCATGAACTGCCCGTGGACGCGGATACCGGTATCGTAGGCCCGCTCGAAGTCGGGGCGCCTGCGCACCCGCGATGACCGTTCGAGGCCGAACCGCCTCATGTGCTCGACCTGCGGACGTCAGCGCAGCCGACGTTCGCCGGACTTCAGCGCTCGTCTGCGACCGTCAACCGCTTCCGCCCCTTGGCGCGGCGGCGCTTCAGGACGATCCGGCCGTTCTTCGTCGCCATCCGAACGCGGAAACCATGCGCCTTCTTGCGGCGACGGGTGTTGGGCTGATATGTGCGTTTACCCTTCATGTCGGTCTCGAAACCTCTAATCTGACTGGGAGCGCGGGTTGACTCCGCGACGTCTCCAGTTCGACGCCCCTGCTGTCAGGCGAAACCGCAATAATATGCCCTGTCATCCTGGGCTGTCAACGAACCACGCCTTTGACTATTTGGTCGCCAGCGTCGGTTGGTTCCTTCGTTGGTCAGCTCCGCTGTGTTACAGTCGGCGTCTTGCACCTGCTGGGAAACGGCTCGAGGGCGGTTCCCGTTCGGTTTCTTCCCCAAGATTTCCACAACTGTGGAAAACACTGTTGAAAAGCTAGAAGATCGACTCGTCACCGCCCGACGTTGCCCGGTTTTGCACAGCATCGCTCCGGTCGGACGACAGTACGGCTTGTCACAGCAATCCGGCTCTCCATCTATTCGCCTTTTAAGCGAAAGTTATTGGATTTACTAGTAGTTTCGTCGTATGCCGAGCATGGACGAGAGTGTATGGAACCAGATCCTTGGTCGGATTGAGACCAAGGTCAATCCTCACAGTTTTTCCACATGGTTCCGGCCCACCACCTTCATTTCGGACTCCGGTGATTCGATCACCGTCCGCGTACCAAACCAGCTCTTTCGAGACTGGCTCACAAAGCACTATTCGGTAGTGCTGAGTGAAGCCCTGGCCGATATCAGGCGCCCAAACGTTCAGCTCGTGTTCGTCACCGAGGCACCACCTGCGGCCAGCTCCGGCAATCACACAGTTCAGCCCCTGGCAGGCCCATCCGGGCGGGCCGTCGGCCTGAATGACCGTTATACGTTCGACACATTCATCGTCGGGCCCTCGAACCAGTTCGCCCACGCCGCATGCCGGGCCGTGGCCGAAGCCCCGTCCCGGTCCTACAACCCGCTCTTCATCCACGGCGGCGTTGGCTTGGGTAAGACGCACCTGATGCACGCCGTCGGCCAGTACGTTCTCCAGCACGATCCCTCGCTGACGCTGACCTACATCTCGTCCGAGCGTTTCATGAACGAGATGATCAACGCATTGCGCTACGAGCGGATTCTCGATTTCCGCGAGCGTTACCGCAGCGTCGACATCCTCCTCGTCGACGACATCCAGTTCGTCGCCGGCAAGGAAGGCACGCAGACGGAGTTCTTCCACACGTTCAACGCGCTCTACGACGCCCAGAAGCAGATCGTTCTCAGCAGCGATCGGCCACCCCACGAGATTCCGGCGCTCGAAGAACGCCTGCGGTCCAGATTCGAGTGGGGGCTCATCGCCGATATCCAACCGCCAGACCTCGAGACCCGCGTCGCAATCCTCAAACGAAAGGCCGAAGCGGAGGCCGTGCCACTCGAGGACAACGTCGCCATGTACATCGCCTCGCGAATCAAGTCGAACATCCGCGAGTTGGAGGGGTCTCTCATCCGGCTGATCGCGTATGCATCCCTCACTGGCCGGGAGATCTCGCTCGACCTGACCCAGGAAGTCCTCAGGAACGTCATCGACCAGGACGATCGAGCGATCACGATCGAGTCCATCCAACGCTACGTGGCCGACTACTACCAACTGAAGAGCAGCGACTTGAAATCGCGCAACAACTCCAAGTCGGTTGCCATGCCACGCCAAATAGCGATGTACCTCTGCAAGTCGCTCACCCACGCGTCCCTGCCGGAGATCGGCCGCAGCTTTGGTGGGAAGCACCACTCGACGGTGATTCACTCGATCAGGAAGGTCGACAGCCTTCGCAAGTCGAGCGAGGAATTCAACAACCTCATTACGGGCTTTCTCCAGTCGATTCGATGATTTCCACACCATTCCACACGGGAGCCTGTGGACCGTCTGTGGATGCCGGGACGGCCGGTTCGACTACCCCGATCACCATCAGGAAGCCGCCGTACCACGCACACGCGACGAGGAGGTCGAAGTCTTTTATTTGCAATCAGTAACGATTACCATCCGAGTTTTGCACACGCCTTGTTTTTCTGTATAATTTCTTGGCCTTTCTCTACACATTCGAAGTAATCCCAGGCCTGACCCCACCGGTTCCGGTCTGCATGGACTGCGCTCCTCCGTCCCGAGGTCATTACACGCCTATGGAACTCGTTGTCCGGAAGAACGACCTTCTGCGGGAACTTCAGTTATTCCAGGGCATCGTCGAACGCAAGAACACGATTCCAATCCTGGCGAATGTGCTGGTGGAAGCAAAAGGCGATCAGGTCCGGATGCTCGCGACCGATCTGGAAGTGGCTCTTAGAAGCACCTGCGGTGCGTCGGTTGCCAAGGCTGGCGCGCTGACGCTCCCAGCGAAGAAGCTCTATGAGATCGTGAAGGCGCTGCCGGAGACGGACGTGCGAATCGAGGAAGACCGAAACGGCGTGAAGGTAGCCGCCGATCGCTTCGAGTCGCGCATGCAGACGCTGCCCAAGGATGACTTCCCGGCGCTGCCGGAGGGGACGACTTCCGTGGCGGTGTCCCTGCCAAGGGCGGCTCTCCGCGAGATGGTGTCGAAGACGCAGTTCGCGATCACAGGCGAGGACACCAGGTATTTTCTGAACGGCGCCAAGTTCGTGCTGAAACCGGACAGCCTGACGCTCGTGGCGACCGACGGCCACCGCCTGGCGCTGGTCGAGGTGAAGCACGACGTAGCCGTTTCCGCCGAGGCCGGCGTCATTCTGCCCCGGAAGACACTGCTGGAACTGGGCAAGCTGTTGTCCGAGGGCGATGGCGACATTTCGTTCGAGCGTGGTGAGAACCACCTGTTCTTCACAGTGGGTGGCCGCGTGCTCATCTCCCGGATGATCGACGGCCAGTTCCCCGCGTACGAGCGCGTCATCCCGAAAGGGAACGACAAGGTGATCGAGTTCGACCGTGAACGGTTGACCAGCGCAGTCAAGCGAGTCGCTCTCCTGTCGAACGAGCGATCCCGGGCGGTCAAGTTCGAGATCGGCAAGGACAAGGTCGAGGTGACCTCGAGTAGTTCGGAGTTCGGCGAGGCGCGTGAAGTCCTCCCGGTCGAATACAACGACACGGCCATGACGATCTCGTTCAATGCGCAGTACGTGCTCGACTTCCTGAACGTCGTCGAAACAGACATCGTCTCGCTCTCGTTGAAGGACGACGTGAGTCAGGCCGTCATGAAACCCGTCGGCACAGACGCGTACGACTACACGTACGTCATCATGCCGATGAGAATCTGACAGGTAGACGCGTGGAACACACGGAACAGCCGGATACGAGCCCGACCGACGCTCAGCTTCCCGCGAACGCCCCGGAAACACCCACCGCGACGGCAGCCGACGACTACGGTGCCGACAAGATCAAGGTCCTCGAGGGGCTCGAGGCTGTGCGCAAGCGACCGGCCATGTACATCGGGTCGACCGGCGCGCAGGGGCTGCACCACCTGGTATACGAGATCGTCGACAACTCGATCGACGAGGCACTTGCCGGTCACTGCGATCAGGTCGGGGTCACCATTCACGTCGACAACTCGATCACGGTCGTCGACAACGGGCGTGGGATTCCAGTCGATCGCCACGCGAGCGGCAAGTCGGCGGCAGAGGTCGTGCTGACCGTCTTGCACGCTGGTGGAAAGTTCGACAACGACAGTTACAAGGTCTCTGGCGGTCTGCACGGAGTCGGCGTTTCCGTGGTGAATGCCCTGTCGGAGCGGCTCGATCTCGAAATCTGGCGCAACGGACAGGTCTACCAGCAGAGTTACGAACGTGGCACGCCGACCGGTGATCTGGAGCCAACAGGCACGACCCAGCGACGTGGAACGAAGGTCACCTTCAAACCCGACGCCCAGATCTTCGAAACGACGGAATACAGTTTCGACACGTTGGCCCAGCGCCTGCGGGAACTCGCGTTCCTGAATGGTGGCATTCAAATCACGATCGACGACGAGCGAGACGGCAAGAGCCACCGCTTTCAGTACGACGGCGGGATCGTCTCGTTCGTCCAGCACTTGAACAAGAACAAGGTTGCCGTCAACGACACGCCGATCTTCATGAAGGGCGACAAGGACGGCATCGACGCGGAGATCGCGCTCCAGTGGAACGATGGCTACACCGAGCTGGTCTTCACGTTCGCGAACAACATCAACACCCATGAGGGTGGCACGCACCTCTCGGGCTTCCGCGCCGCGCTGACGCGCAGCATCAACAGCTACGCGACCAAGAACAACCTGGTCAAGGACCTGAAGGATGCGAGCATCAGTGGCGACGATATTCGCGAGGGCCTGACCGCCGTCGTCAGCGTCAAGATTCCGCGCCCGCAGTTCGAGGGACAGACGAAGACGAAGCTTGGCAACACCGAGGTGAAGGGGATCGTCGAGGCGATCGTCAACGACAAGCTCGGACAGTTCCTCGAGGAGAACCCCAACGTCGCGAAGCGGATCATCGGCAAGGCGGTGGACGCTGCGAGGGCGCGCGAGGCCGCGCGCAAGGCGCGCGACCTGGTCCGCCGGAAGGGCGCCCTCGATGGAAGCAGCCTCCCCGGTAAACTCGCCGACTGTCAGGAGCGCGATCCGGCCCTCAGCGAGCTGTACATCGTCGAGGGCGATTCAGCCGGTGGCTCAGCGAAGCAGGGCCGAGATCGCCGATTCCAGGCGATTCTGCCGATCAAGGGCAAGATCCTGAACGTCGAAAAGGCCCGCTTCGACAAGATGCTGGGTAGCGACGAGATCAAGACCATGATCGCCGCGCTCGGCTGCGGCATCGGCGCCGAGGACTTCGACCCGGAGAAGCTGCGCTATCACCGCGTGATCATCATGACGGACGCGGACGTGGACGGGTCGCACATCCGAACGCTGTTGCTGACGTTCTTCTACCGCCAGATGGGCGCACTGATCGACCGCGGCCACATCTACATCGCGCAGCCTCCACTGTTCCGGGCGAAGCGCGGCCGCAGCGAGTACTACATCAAGAACGAGCAGGAACTGGAGTCGTTCCTCATTCGCCGCGCAGCCGAATCGCGTGTCGCGACGACGGCCGATGGCCGCGAAATCACGGGGGCTGAACTCGAGCGGGTCCTGCAGCGGATGATGGCGTTCCGGAAGCTGCTGCAGCAGGTGACGAGGCGAGGCAGTCACCCCGAAATCGTGTCGGCGCTCCTGCAGGCCGACGCGCGCGACAAGGTGTTCTTCGAGGCCCGTGAGCGCCTCGATGTCATCGCTGCGAGAATGACCGTCCCAACCAGGACGGTCGCGGTGAAACGGGACGACGAGCACAACGTGTTCGAACTGGCCGTCGAGGACCGGTCGCAGGGCTACGCACGTCGATATGACGTGGGCATCGAGTTCATCACGTCAGGGGAATACCGGACGCTGCTCGCGGCTCATCGAGAGATCCAGGACATCCTGTTTCCGGTTGTGGTCAGGCAGACTGAGGGGTCGAAGCCGGAAGAGAGCGCGGAAGCCGACGGCGAGGTTCAGCCGGCCGACGGACCTGCGCCCGGACCGGAGTCCACGCCACCAGCGGCCGCGGGGGCCCGAGGCCGGCGCGAGGCGGACGTCACGCTCGACAGCGTTGATGCGTTCGTCGACTACTTCGTCGCGGCCGGCAAGAAGGGCGTCGCGACCAACCGGTACAAGGGCCTCGGCGAGATGAACCCAGACACGCTCTGGACCACAACAATGGATCCGGAGAACCGGACGTTGCTGCAGGTGCGGGCCGAGGACCACACCGAGGCAGACCAGATGTTCACCACGTTGATGGGCGACCAGGTCGAGCCCCGACGTAAGTTCATCGAGGACAACGCCCTCGACGTCCGCAACCTGGACGTCTAGCACATCGATACGGCATTCACGGCGGTCGTGGACCGCCAGGAACGCCCGTTGAATCCGCCGAAGACCAGGCAGTCATGAACGCACCGAATTCCAACCGCATCCCCGTCAACATCGAAGACGAGATGAAACGCTCGTACATGGATTACGCCATGAGCGTGATCATCGGGCGAGCGCTGCCGGACGTTCGAGATGGCCTGAAACCCGCCCATCGCCGTGTGCTCTACGCGATGAGCCAGATGGGCCTCGCTTCGAACCGGGCCTACCGCAAGTGCGCGAAGATCGTCGGCGAGGTCATCGGCAACTACCATCCACACGGGGACGCTCCAGCCTACGACACGCTGGTTCGCCTGGCGCAGGACTTCAACATGCGGTATCCCCTGGTCGACGGCCAGGGGAACTTCGGCTCGATCGACGGTGACCCGCCGGCCGCATATCGGTACACGGAAGCACGACTCGAAGCCCTCGCCGAAGAGCTGATGGCGGACCTCGACAAGGACACCGTCGATTTCGTTCCGAACTTCGACGAGACCACCGAGGAGCCAACCGTCTTCCCGGCCCCGTACCCGAACCTCCTGGTCAACGGGTCCGCCGGCATCGCGGTCGGCATGGCCACGAACATCCCGCCGCACAACATGCGCGAGGTGATCGATGCCGTGATCTGGACCATCGAGATCGCCAGCGCCCAAGAGCCCCCGACCCTGGCCGAGCGGCAGCGAAAGCTCCTCGAGTTGCTGCCAGGCCCGGACTTCCCGACGGGAGGCTGCATCGTCGGCCGGCACGGGATCCAACAGGCGTACCTGACCGGACGGGGCACCATCGTGATGCGCGGCCGAGCCGAGATCGAGGTGTCCAAGAAAGGCGACCGCCAGTCAATCGTCATCGACGCGATCCCTTACCAGGTCAACAAGGCCCGCCTGATCGAGCGGATTGCCGAACTCGTGCGGGAGAAGATCATCGAGGGCATCTCGGACATACGCGACGAGTCCGATCGCGACGGCATGCGCGTCGTCATCGACTTGAAACGCGGCGAGGTGGGTGAGGTCGTTCTCAACAACCTCTACAAGCACACGCAACTCCAGAGCAGCTTCGGGATTATCATGCTGGCCATCGTCGGCGGCCGGCCGAAGGTGCTGTCGCTGCCGGAGCTGATCGACAACTTCGTCGACTTCCGGCGCGAAGTCGTGCGGCGCAGGACGGAGTTCGAACTCAGGAAGGCCGAGGCCCGTCGTCACATCCTCGAAGGCCTGAAGATCGCGCTCGACCACCTCGACGCGGTCATCGCGTTGATCAGGGCATCGAGAAACCCGGCGGAGGCGCGTGATGGCCTGATTCGGGAGTTCGGCCTGTCACAGATCCAGGCCCAGGCCATTCTCGACATGCAACTGCAGCGGCTGACGGGTCTCGAGCGCCAGAAGATCCTCGATGAACTGGCCGAACTGCTGAAGCTGATCGAACGCCTCCTCGCGATCCTCGCGAGCGAGAAACTGGTGATGGAAATCGTCGTCGGCGAACTGCGCCACATCCAGGCGAAGTACGGTGACGACCGCCGGACGCAGATCCTGGCCGACGAGGGTGAGCTGCGCATGGAGGACTTGATCGCCGAGGAGGACATGGCGATCACGGTCAGCAACACCGGCTACATCAAGCGGACGGCGATCTCGACCTACCGGAACCAGCGCAGGGGCGGCAAGGGTCGCATCGGCATGAGGACCCGGGAAGAGGACTTTGTCAGCCACCTGTTCGTGGCTTCGACGCACGCCTACATCATGATCTTCTCGGATCGGGGGCGTGCGTACTGGCTGAAGGTGCACGAGGTGCCGGACGTCGGGCCCGACGGCCGAGGAAAGGCCATCGCCAACCTGGTGTCGATGGAACCGGGTGAGCGCATCGCGGCGCTCCTGCCCGTGAAGGACTTCGAGGGGGATCGCTTCATCGTGATGGGCACGAGCCGAGGCGTCGTGAAGAAGACCGAGCTCAGCGCCTTCAGCAACCCCCGCGCCGGAGGCATCATCGCGATGGGGGTCGAGGAGGGCGACTCGGTGATCTCCGCCGTGATCTCGGATGGCGCCGGGGAGGTGCTCATCGGCACAGCCGAAGGCATGGCCATCCGGTTCCCGGAAACCGACGTTCGACCGATGGGCCGCACGGCCTTCGGTGTGCGCGGTATCACGCTGCGCGACGACGATCGGGCCGTGGCGCTCGAGGTCGTCGGCGCGGGCGGTACTGTGCTGTCCGTCACCGATCAGGGGTACGGCAAGCGGACAGTGCTCGACGAGTACCGACTGCAGTCCCGGGGCGGCGTCGGCATCATCAACATCCAGACGACGGAGCGCAACGGGAAGGTCGTTGGCATCGCCCAGGTCACCGACGCCGACCAGTTCATGCTCATCACGCAGCAGGGGAAGATCCTTCGCATGGCGTCGAAGGATGTCAGGACCATCGGCCGAGCGACGCAGGGTGTGCGCCTCATCGACGTCGAGGGCGACGATCGTGTGGTGTCGATCGCGCGACTGGCCGAGCAGGACGAGGAGGTGGAGGCCGACGCTGCGGCGCCTTCCCCCACGGCCGAGTCTGTGCCGGCGGTAGAACCGGAGCAGTAGCAGGAGCCTGGCGTCAGCCGGCCAGCTCGAGTTTTGCGAACTTGGCGCGCAGCGTCTTCTGACCGACGCTGTTGAAGCGCACCACCAATTTGGTGTCGTCGCCGAGCGGTTCGACGGCCAGCACCGTCCCCGTGCCGAACTGCGCGTGCCGTACCCTCGACCCCACTCGCAGGCCTGACGGGCTCGACTGGTCTTCGTCTTCGTATCGGTAACTGGGCGTCGGTTCGCGCGGCTGAAATCGCCGTCCGTACGCGGCCGGAACGGCGGCGGGCTGGAATGCGGAGGGCGCCTCCTCCATCAACTGCGGGGGAATCTCTTCGAGAAACCGCGAGGGCTCCATGGCCTGGTAGTCCCCGAACACCCTCCGTCTGGCGGCCGAGGTGAACACCAGCCTGCGCTCGGCTCGGGTGATCCCGACGTAGAACAGCCTCCGCTCTTCCTCCAGCTCTCCCTCGTCATCACGCGATCGCGAATGCGGAAACAATCCCTCCTCGAGGCCCGCGATGACCACGACTGGGAATTCAAGGCCTTTGGCGCTGTGCATGGTCATCATCAGGACCCGTGCGCCTTGGGAGCCCGATTCCTCGTCAACGTCGGACAGCAGCGAGAGCTGGTCGACGAAGCCGCCAAGAGACGGCTCGGGCGATCTGGCCTCGTACTCCCGGGCGGCGGAGACGAGTTCCATCAGGTTCTCGACCCTGGCCTCGGCCTCTTCGCTGCGTTCCTCGCGCAGATCGCGCAGGTAACCGCTTCGTTCGATGATCCGACCGACCGCGAGGGATACAGCCTCCGATGACGCGATAGCCGACGCCTCGTCGAGGACGGCGCGAAAACCCGACAGCGCGGTGATCGACCGCGGTGCCAGAATGCGTTCATCGACGGCGAAGACCAGACGGGACCACAGAGAATCGTTCGACGGACGCGCGTCGAGAGAGGAGAACAGCGGTGAGGACTCGCCCGGCGCCACAGTGACGCCAGCCAGCGCCTCCATCACACCCTTGCCGATGCCCCTCGCAGGCGTGTTGATGACGCGCCGAAGGCTGACGTCGTCGTGCGGATTGAGGGCCAGCTTCAGATAGGCCAAGGCGTCCTTGATCTCCTTCCGCTCGTAGAACCGCACACCGCCGACGATGCGGTAGGAGATGCCAGCCCTCCGAAGGCCGTCCTCGATCGATCGCGACTGGGCGTTCGTCCGGTACAGGACGGCCACCGAGTTGTCGCCGTCCTCGCGCAGCGCAGTGCGGGCCACCCGACTGATGAACTCCGCCTCGTCCAGGTCGTCCCCGGCCTGGTACCGAAGGATCTTCGCACCGCCCTGACGCTCCGTGTAGAGGCGCTTCTCCTTGCGGTTGCGGTTCTGCGAAATCACGGCCGAGGCGGCGTCGAGAATGACCTGCGTCGAACGGTAGTTTCGCTCGAGCTTGACGACGGTGACTTCGGGAAAGTCCCTCTCGAAGTCGAGGATGTTGCGCAGGTCGGCCCCGCGCCACTTGTAGATGGACTGGTCGGGATCCCCGACGACACAGAGGTTGCGCCGCTGCTCGGCCAGCCGCTGCACGAGCAGGTACTGGGGCCGGTTCGTATCCTGGTACTCATCGACCATCAGATGCGTGAACTTGCGGCCGTACCGATCGCGCACCGTCGGAGACGTCTCGAACAGCTCTACCGTCTTGAGGAGCAGGTCATCGAAGTCGAGGGCGTTGGCCTCGCGCAGGGCGGCCACGTACAGTTCGAAGAGCTTCGTGAACTGCTGCTCTCGCGGGTTCCATGACTGACCCTCCCCCTCCCCAGGGCCCTCCATCCGGTTCTTCGCGTGGCTGATCCGTGACAGCACGGCCCGCGGCTGCAGTGCCCCGTCGTCGAGTCCGAGCGACCTGATCGCCTCCTTGACGACGGCGAGCTGGTCGCTCGAGTCGTAGATGACGAAGTCTCGCGAGAGGCCGATGTGTGTCGCCTCGCGCCGCAGCAGCCTGGCGCACAGAGCGTGGAACGTCGAGATCCACATCTGCCGGCAGTCGGTGCGCAGCAGAGCTTCAACGCGCGTCCGCATCTCCTCTGCCGCCTTGTTCGTGAAGGTGACGGCAAGGATTCGGTCTGCCTCGGTGATGCCCTCCTGCACGAGGTGGGCGATCCTGTGGGCGATGACGCGGGTCTTGCCCGAACCGGCGCCCGCGAGGATCAGGAGGGGACCCTCCGAGTGGAGGACCGCCTCCCGCTGTTCTGGGTTGAGGCCTGAAATCAGATCCAAGCCTCCATTCTACCGGTTGCTACTCCACGGTGACGGACTTGGCGAGGTTGCGGGGCTGGTCCACGTCGCAGCCACGGCGGACGGCGATGTGGTACGCGAGCAACTGGAGTGGCACGGTCATCACGATTGGTGTCAGGAATGGCGTCGTCCTCGGCATCGGCACGACGACGTCATGGTCGCGGTCGACGACGCCGAGCATCCGCTCGTCGCCCTCTGTCGTGATCGCGATGACCGACCCGCCCCTGGCCTTCGCCTCCTGCACGTTCCCGACCATCTTTTCGAAGACCGGATCGTCCGGAGCGATTGCGACGATGGGCATCTGTTCGTCGATCAAGGCTATCGGCCCGTGCTTCATCTCGCCGGCTGGATAGCCTTCCGCGTGGATGTAGGAGATCTCCTTCAGCTTCAAGGCGCCCTCGAGCGCGATCGGGTAGTTGATGCCACGCCCGAGAAAGAGGAAGTCCGTTCGGCTGTGGAACCGCTCGGCCACCCTGCTCATGACGCCTGACGCCTTGATCGCCTGCTCGATCGTCTGCGGGAGGTGGAGGAGGCTCTCGATGTGGTGGCGGATGTCCCCCTGTGCCAGCGTGCCGCGCACCTGCGCCATGTACAGCGCCAGCAGGTGCAGCGCCACGAGCTGAGAGGTGAACGCCTTGGTCGAGGCGACGCCGATTTCGGGACCGGCGTGCGTGTAGACCGTCCCGTCGGCCTCCCGGGTGGCCATGCTGCCGACGACGTTGCAGATGGCGATGCTGCTGGCACCCTTGCGCCGCGCCTCGCGCAACGCGGCGAGGGTGTCGGCCGTCTCCCCCGACTGCGTGATCGCGATTGCCAGCTCGTGGTTCGAGACGATGGGGCTTCGGTACCGGTATTCGGAGCCGTAGTCGACCTCGACCGGCACCTGCGCCAGGCCCTCGATCAGGTACTTGCCGACCAGGCCTGCATGCCAAGACGTGCCGCAGGCGATGATCGTCACCTTCTGCAGCGACCTGAAGCGGTCGTCCGAGATGTGCAGGTCCTCGAGGAATATCTGGCCGCGGTCGAGCGACACCCGGCCGAGGATCGTGTCCCTTGCAGCGGACGCCTGCTCGAATATCTCCTTGAGCATGAAGTGCTTGTGCCCGCCCTTCTCGGCGGCGATGGGATCCCACAGCACCCGCTGCGACGTCTTCGACACTTCCCGGCCCTCGTAGTCCGTGAACACGACACCCGAGCGAGTGATGACGGCCATTTCCTCGTCGCCAAGGAAGACGACGTCCCTGGTGTGCGCCAGGATCGCGGGAATGTCCGAGGCGACGAAGAATTCGTCCTGGCCGAGGCCGACGACGATCGGCGGCCCGTTGCGCACCGCGACGATCTTCTCCGGGTCGTCCACGGCCACCAGCACGAGCGCGAACATGCCGCGCATGAACGTCAGAGCGCGGCGGACCGCGTTCTCGAGCCCGTCCGTCCGCGTCTCGCGTTCGACCAGATGCGCGACGATCTCGGTATCGGTCTCGGTGCGGAAGACGTGGCCGGCGGCCTGGAGCTCTCGCTTCAGTTCGAGATAGTTCTCGATGATGCCGTTGTGCACCACGACGATTCGCCCGGTGCAGTCACGATGCGGGTGGGCGTTCTCTTCTGTGGGACGGCCGTGCGTGGCCCAGCGCGTGTGCCCGATTCCGTACACGCCGTCCAGCGGCTCCGCCTTGATCGCGTTCTCGAGGTTCGACAGCTTTCCGGCCGAGCGGCGAAGCGAGACCCCTTGGGGCGTCAGGAGCGCAACGCCTGCTGAGTCGTACCCGCGATACTCCATCCGCCTCAGGCCATCGAGCAGAACGGGAACCACAGGCTTCGAACCGATGTATCCGATGATGCCGCACATGACTGGAGCTTAGTCCTTCCTGGTGTTCCTGCGCTCGACCCATCCCTCGAGGTTGGTCTGTCTGGCCCTGGCGATGCCGAGTGCGCCTCCCGGCACGTCACGGACGATCGAGGATCCCGCCGCGACGTACGCGCCAGTGCCGACACGAACCGGGGCCACGAGCTGGGTGTCGCTGCCGATGAAAGCGTTGTCCTCGATGACGGTCCTCGCCTTGGTCCGCCCGTCGAAGTTGCACGTAATGGTGCCTGCGCCGATGTTGACGTCCGCGCCGATGGTTGCATCACCGAGGTAGGACAGGTGATTCGCCTTCGAGCCAGGGCCGAGCGTGGTCTTCTTGAGCTCCACGAAGGTCCCGACGCGAGAGCCCGGTCCGAGGACCGACTCCGGGCGTAGATAGGCGAATGGTCCCACCGAGGCGCCGTTCTCGATTGTGGCGCCGGTGATGACGCAGAAATCGTTCACGGTGGCTCGATCGCCGATGACGGAGTCGACGATCCGGACGTTCGCATGAATCTCGCAGGCCGCACCGATGCGCGTCTGTCCCTGGAGGATGACTCCCGGGTGCAGCACCGTGTCGGGGCCCACGACGACGTTCGTCTCCACGTAGGTGGTCGCTGGGTCGACGATGGTCACGCCGGCCGCCATCAACTCTTCGTTCTTCTTCTGTCTCACGAGCGCGCTGACCTCCGCCAGTTCCGTCCTGCTGTTGACGCCCCGGATCTCGTCGGGGTCGTCGATGAGCAGCGCCTCGACCGCCAAGCCGCGCCTGCGGTAGATCGAGACGAGGTCCGTCAGGTAGAACTCCCCCTGCATGTTCTGCGAAGCTACGGCTCCCAAGGCGTCGAACAGGGGTGCCATGTCGAACGCATAGATGCCGCTGTTGATCTCCCCGATCTGGCGCTCCGAAGGGGACGCGTCACGCTCCTCGACGATCCGGGCGATCTGTCCGTCCGTCCGGACGATTCGCCCGTAGCCGTACGGACGTTCCACCTGGGCGGTGACCACCGTGGCGGCGGCACCGGCCTTCCCATGTGTGTCGATGAGGCGCGTGAGGGTGTCGCCGGTCAACAGCGGCACGTCTCCGGACAGCAGAAGGAGCGTGCCCCGGCAACCCTCCAGGGCCGGGCCGGCCTGCTGGAGGGCGTGGGCCGTTCCCAACTGGGGCTCCTGGACCGCGAACTTCACCTCCGGTCGGGCGGCCAGGTGCTGTCGTACGGCGTCCGCACCATGGCCGACGACGAGCGTGATGCTCGCCGGGTTCACTGCCGAGGCTGCCGCCAGCACGCGATCGATCATGGGCAGGCCGGCGACCTGATGGAGGATCTTGGGAATCCGAGACTTCATCCGGGTTCCCTTGCCAGCAGCCAAGACAACGACGTGAATACCCTGCGAGTTCATCAACCTCCGAATGGCGTGAAGTCCGTTGCACGCCACCATCGACGCCTGTGGACTCCAGCCGTAGTGTCGGCCTTGAGACGTCTGACAGGTAGCCTGTCACAGCTCGTTGTGGGTGTCATCGTTATGTTGTTCACCAGAATTCTTGGCCCGCTCAATCGCAGCATAGACCTCTCGCTGGGACAGGCCGAGTTCGGCCGCCGTCGACGAAACCGCTTGCCTCCTTGATGAAGCGCCAAGAGACTTACTAATTCTGTTGAATGACAAAAGAATATCGACGTCAGAAAGTGGCTCTGACCGCACGGCGCTATCGGTCTTTGGACCAATAACTATCGTGAACTCGCCACGCTCCGCGATCGTGGACGCCGAAATTGCGTCAGCCGGACCACGAAGAAACTCTTGATGGACCTTCGTGAGTTCTCTGGCAATACAAATCTGTCTACTGCCCAAAAAAATTCCAAGCTCTTCAACGGTCCTTCGAATCCTGTGAGGTGACTCGAAGAAGGTTGCCGCGCCGGGTAGGGCCGAGAGTGTCCTCAGGAACGACGCCCGACTGGCACCTCTGCTCGGGCAAAAGCCCATAATCGTCAAGCAGTCAAGTGGGAACCCAGACGCCACCGCCGCAGCCAGGGGCGCCGATGGCCCGGGAATCGGGTCGACGGCGATGCCTCGATGCAGACATGCCTCGACGAGTTCGAGCCCGGGGTCCGAAATGCCTGGCGTTCCGGCATCCGACACCAGGGCCACGTCGTCGCCGAGCTCCAGCCGGCGCACGAGCTCCGGGACCCGCGAGCGCGCATTGTGGCTGTGAAAACTCACGGTTGGGGTGGCTATGCCGTGAGAACTCAAGAGTTTCGCGGTGCGGCGAGTGTCTTCCGCGGCGATGAGGGGCACCTCACGCAGGACGCGGAGCGCTCGAACGCTGATGTCCTCCAGGTTGCCGATGGGCGTGGCGACCATGAACAACGTCCCGGACATCAGATGCCTTCGTGGAGAGGCTTTATTGTACCATTGGAAGGTTGCGCGCACCGGACCGAGTCGCTTCGGGCGCCAGCCATGACCGGGCATGTACCCATCGGAGCCGTTTCCCCACTTTGTCGACGACTACCTCGCGTACCTGCACGAGGTCTTTCCGAGCCAGGCCAGCCTGGACGGCGTCCACACCCACGACGACCTGCTCGAAGACCTGAGCAAGCAGGCCGTGGAGGGCCACGTGCGCGCATTGGCGGGGTTCGCGCGTCGACTTCAGCAGATCGACACTGCATTCCTGACTCCGACCGAGCAGGTGGACCACCGCATCCTGTCGTCGAACGTCGAGGCCCGGATGCACGAGTTCGACGTGGTCCGCGCCTGGGAGCGCAATCCAGAGTTCTACGCTGCGACCGCGGTCGCCGGACTCTCGGGGCAGGCCCTGCTCGACTACGCCCCTGAAGCGGATCGGGCCAGGCGCGTCGTCTCCAAGCTGCGCCAGTTGCCTCGACTCGTGGAGGCGGCTCAGGACAACATCAAGGACGCGCCCGGAATCTTCGTCAAGGTCGGCCTGGAAACGTGGCGGGGCGTTCTCTCGTTCATCGAGCAGGATCTGCCCCGTGCCTTCTCACGGCTCGACGATCTCCACATCCTGGGCGACCTGGCCGACGCATCCACCGAAGCATCCACGGCGGTCACGGCCTATCTGTCGCATCTCGAAGCGGACCTGGCGTCCCGCTCGAAGGCTTCTTTCCGGATCAATCGCGAACGCTTCGAGCAGAAGCTGAAGCTGGAAGAAGGCGTGACGCTGAACGCCGACCGCCTCCTGACGATTGCACTGCGGGAACTCCAGGAGGCGCAGGACGCGTTCCGGGAGGCTGCTGCGCGAGTTGGTGAAGGCGACGCGGCCGAGGTCTGGCGTGCGACCAAGGCCGACCACCCGGTGGCAGGCCAGCTGGTGGCCGAGGTGCGGTCGCAACTCGAGGAGTTGAGGGTGTTCGTTGAGCGCAGCGGACTCCTCGGCAGCCTGTTCTCCGAGCCGGTGAGCGTGGCCTCGTCGCCAGAAATCTTCCGGCCACGCCCGGCCAGCGTGTGCGCGTCGGGGCCGTTCGAGAGCAAGGGTGGCCGGCCGGTCCTGTTCGTCACGGACGCGCAGCGATCATGGCCCGTTCAGCGCCAGGAGGAGCACCTGCGCGAGATGAGCCGGCCGGCGCTGTGGTGCCTGGCCATGCACCAGGCGCTGCCCGGCCACCTCGTCGCAGCGCACCACGCCCGGCAGGTGGAATCCAAAGTCAGAAGATCGAGGATGTTCGCGTCACACGCCTTCGTCGAAGGGTGGGCGCACTACGGCGTACAGGTGACACTCGAGGCCGGGTTCCGCAAGACGGACGCGGCTTTGCGTCTTGCCTACCTGTCCGACGCCCTCGTGCGGCTGGCCCGGCTCGCGGTGGCCATTCGCCTGCACTGTGAGGACCTGTCGGTCGAGCAGGGCATGCGATTCTTCCGCGACGAGGCGTTCCTCGACGAGGCGGCCGCCAGGCGCGAGGCCGAGCGCGGCACGTTCGAACCCTCGTACCTGTCCGCGGCGCTCGGCAAGGTCATGCTGTTGAAGCTCCGACGCGACTTCAAGGAAAATCAGGGATCGAAGTACTCGTTGCGGGCGTTTCATGACGCGGTGCTCGCCAACGGGAGCGGCCCTTTCTGGGCGCATCGCCGTTTCCTGCTCGACGAAACGTCCGACGCCGCACTGGAGTAGCTGATGCCGCTGTACGAATACCTCTGCGACGCCTGCGGAAGGCGTTTCGAAGTCATCCAGAAGTTCTCCGACGGCCCGGTCGACGCTTGCCGCCACTGCGGCAAGGGCCCGGTGCACCGGCAAGCGTCGTCGCCCGCGATCCAGTTCAAGGGCACCGGCTGGTACATCACCGACTATTCAGACAAGGGCAAGGCCTCCAGCGAGTCCTCGTCGTCGAAGACGAAGTCGAAGGCGGAGCCCGTCGAAGGCTCCAAGTCCGACTCGGCGGCTGCGCCCGCGCCCGCGTCGACCCCAGCGCCGTCCAAGGACTGACCCCGGGGTCGCGCCCGGCGCTTCGGGGGGCCGCACGGTGTCGCTGTCGGCCGCGTCGGCAAGCACGCATCCCGGGTAGAATCGGACCGTGCTGGATCCTGCCCTTCTTCGCGATGACTTGGACCGTGTCCGAACGGCCCTTCGGAACCGTGGCGCCGACCTCTCTGCCGAGCTGGATGCGCTGGTCGCCATCGAGGCCGAGCGACGCCGGCTGTTGCCCGAGCTCGAGGGACTGAAGCGCGACCAGAACAGCGCGGCGGAGCAGGTCGCACGTGCCAAACGCCAGGGCCAGGACACCACGGCGCTGCAGGAGCAGAATCGGCAGCGCGCCCAGTCGATCAAGGCCAAGGACGCAGCGCTGGCCACGCTCGAAGAGGAGCGGCTCCGGGGGCTGCAGATCCTTCCAAACGTGCCGCACGCGAGCGTACCCGTCGGGCGCAGCGCCGCGGACAACGTCGAAGTGCGCCGGCACGGCTCGCCACGCACCTTCGGTTTCACTCCGCAGGCTCACTGGGATCTCGGGCCCGCGCTCGGGATCATCGACTTCGAGCGAGGCACCAAGATCGCCGGCGCCAGGTTCTCGGTGCTGGTCGGTGCCGGCGCGAAGCTCGCGCGGGCGCTCATCAACTTCATGTTGCAGCTCCATACAACGGAGCACGGCTACACCGAAGTCGAACCGCCATTCATGGCGAACACCGCATCGTTGACGGGAACCGGAAACCTGCCGAAGTTCGAGGCCGACCTGTTCAAGATTGCGGGCGACTGGGATCTGTACATGGTGCCGACGGCGGAAGTTCCGCTGACGAACATGCACAGGGGCGAAATCGTCGAGGCCCCGTCGCTGCCGATTCGCTACACCGCCTATACGCCTTGCTTCCGCAGCGAGGCCGGGTCCTATGGGGCCGACGTGCGGGGGCTCATCCGGCAGCACCAGTTCGACAAGGTCGAGCTCATGGCGTTTACGACGCCCGGGCAGTCCTACGACGAACTGGAGCGCCTGACGCGCTGCGCCGAAGAAGTGCTCAAGCGGCTCGAGCTCCCCTATCGGACGATGTTGCTGTGCACCGGCGACATGGGTTTCGCGTCGGCCAAGACGTACGACATCGAGGTCTGGCTGCCCGGCCAGGACTCGTTCCGGGAGATCTCGTCCTGCAGCAACACCGAGGCGTTTCAGGCGCGACGGGCCAACGTGCGGTACCGACCGCAGGCCGGCGGCAAGGCCGACTTCGTGCACACGCTGAACGGATCGGGGCTCGCTGTCGGGCGCACGCTCATCGCCATTCTGGAGAACTACCAGCAGGCGGATGGCTCGGTGGCGGTCCCAGAGGCGCTTCGCCCGTTCATGGGCGGGCAGGAGGTCATCACCGCGCGGTAGGGTCGGGCTGGCCGGGTCCGGCCTGGAACAGTCGGAGGGATGGCGGAGCGGTCGATCGCGGCGGTCTTGAAAACCGTTGTACCGGAAACGGTACCGGGGGTTCGAATCCCTCTCCCTCCGCCACTCACGCCGCATCCGCGCCACCCGGCGCCGGTGCCGCGTGTGGCCGCAGCCCTACGCGTTGGCGAGCACGCGCCCAAATCCAGCAGCGCGACCGCTCAGTCCCAGCAGTCGGACGCCGTTCATCAGCGCGTGAGGCGTACTCGACACGACGGGCACGCGGCACCGCGTCTCGAGCGGGACGATCATGTCGAGCGTCTGCAGGCCGCCGCAGGACACCAGGAGCGTATCCGCGCCTCTGGCACTCTCGAACACACCGACGCTGAAGTTGAAGAGGCTGTCGTCCTTGATGATGCCGCCGGGCGGGATCTGTACGTAGCCGAGTCCCTTGGCGGCGACGACGGAGAAGCCGTACTCCTCGAGGAACGCCGACAGGCGGGCGGTGACGTCGTCGCTGTACGCCGTCACCACGGCCAGGCGTCGCGCCCCCGCCAGGCGCAGGCCGTCGACGATGCCCGTGCTCATCGTCGTGGTGGGCAGGCCGGTCGCCTTGGCGACTTGCTGCGTGAGCGCTTCGTTGAACGCCCGCCCCTTGTAGAACGTCAACGACGTGCCCATGACGGAGATCGCCTGTGCGCCCTCGCGCTTCAGCGACTCGGCGGCCGGCAGCACGCGAGGAATCGCCGCGTCGTAGCTCTCGGGCGTCATCGCCTCCAGGCCCACGCCGCGAGCCAGGAACCTGACGCCCGCCGGGTACAGGCGCGTCGCTTCGGGCGGCACCGGATAGTCGAGGGGCGGAAAGATCATCCCGAGCACGGGATCGGCCGCCAGCACGGACCACGGCGTGGCGGCCGCGGCCACGACAGCCGAAAGCCCCGCTTTCACGAACACACGGCGAGTGGGAACGTTCATGCTCTCCTCCTGACCGCGTTATGACGATGCCGCTGGGACGGAATCGGGGGGCTCCGCGGGACGCACGATCGAGGTGACGAAGACGTCCTCCGGCAGGGCGCCCAGCAGCTCGACGCCGTTGGCGACGGTCTTCGGCACGCCGGTGACCCGGAACTTTCTCGACAGCTCTGGAAACTCGGTGGCTTCGACGCACGTCGCGTGGATCAGCGGACTCTCCACCGCCATCCGGTGCGCAAGCGTGACGGCGCGCGGGCAGTGCGGACAGGTCGGCGTCACGAAGACCTGGATGTCGATGGGGGTGGTGACGCCGGCCACGAGCGCCTTGCTCGCGTCGGACAGGCCCGAGTCGTCGGTGCCCGCCAGGACGACGGCCTCGACGAGCGACATGAACTCGTATCCGGCGGGCGCTCCGAGGAACCGCATGCGGGTGTCGGCGCCGTCCCTGAGCAGCACCACGGCCGGGATGTCGCTCACCCCGTATTGTGCGGCCCGGTCCTTGTCGAGGACGAAGTTCACCTCCTCGACGCTCAGGTGCTCGCTGAGCGAGGCGAGCTCGCCGAGCACCTGGTGCGTGATCAGGACGGTCTCCGGGGCGCCGAAGGTCTGCGTGAAGAACAGCAGGGTCACCTTGTGAGAGACCTTGGCCAGGTGCGACTGGACAACCCGCCGATCCTGTTCGGACAGTAACGCCATCTCGTGATTATCGCCGAGGGGTGATGGTCAGAAGTTGAACAGGTCGTCGAAGGCTTTCCGCGCGGTATCGGTCTTCGGCGTGGTGGTCTCGCGCTCGACGGCCATCCGCGGCGCGAACAACGTACAGGCGTTCCGGACGTTCTTCGGCGAGACCCTGGCCGTCAGCGGCTGCATGCACTCGAATCGGCTGCCAGGGTCGAACGAGAGGCACTGGGCGCAGGCGTGAAGGTCCGTGCCGCAGCGCAGACAGCGGCTGGCGGGCTCGACCGGCTGCGCCACCAGGGTGCCGCACTGCGCGCAGCGAAATACCTGTCGGAACCCCGGCATGTTGATGTTCTTGGGGCCCTCCTGGGAGATTCGCCGGGCGCCCGCAGGGGCACCTGGCTCCCGGGCGGGCTTGGCTGGAGCCGGGCGCGGTTCCCGGTTCCGGTCATCGTCCTGGTATCCGCGCTGGCGGTACTTGCGGTCGCTCATCGTGTCGAGGCGTCCATCGGTTTTCGGGAGCATTTCGAGGCGAACAGGCGGATTGTAGCCGACCGAGGGCCAGGTCGGTCGCTCTGAATCCAGCCGCCCAAAAGCCGACCAACCACGGCGCTTGATCCTTTCTTCACAACCGTGGTACAAGCCCTGTTTGATCACGCGGGTAGTTCACCCGACAAGGGACTTGTTCCGCGAACAGACCGGGCACCCATGACGCGGGCCTGCTCAGTCGTGCGGGCGCGCCGGCTCTCTCAAGCATCCGATGTCGCAGATCTTCGATCGCAGCGCAAACTTCCTCTCCAAGGCGAGTCTTGGCGCCGTGCTGCTCTTGGTGGGGGGCCTGATCGGGCTCGTGATGGTAATCGGGCGGTCGTCATACGTCACCCGAGCCAACGAATTCATCGAGCAACCGATCCAGTTCAGCCACCTTCACCACGTCGGTGACGACGGCATCGACTGCCGTTATTGCCACACGTCGGTGGAGACGTCTTCGTTTGCGGGCATTCCCCCCACGAAGACGTGCATGAACTGCCACTCGCAGTTGTGGAACCAGGCCCCGATCCTGGAGCCCGTCCGGGCCAGCTTTCGTGACGACCGCCCACTCCGCTGGGTAAGGGTTCACGACTTGCCGGACTTCGTCTACTTTAACCACAGCATCCACGTCAAAAAGGGGATGGGCTGCGAGACCTGTCACGGGCGGGTGGATCAGATGCCGCTCATGCGCCAGCAGAACACGCTCCAGATGACGTGGTGCCTCGACTGCCATCGCAATCCGGAGAAATACGTCAGGCCGCGGAGTGAGGTGGTCACGATGGGCTACAAGCCCCCCGTGCCGCAGTCGGTGATCGGAGCACAGCTCGTGAAAGAGTACGGGATTCGAGGCAATACCAGTTGCTCGACGTGCCATCGGTGAGCCTCACATGAACCAATCCAACGACATCGAGGCGCTTCGGGCGCGACTGGACGGAACGCGCGGGCGCGAGTACTGGCGAAGCCTGGAGGCGGTCGCCGAAACCCCGGAGTTCAAGGAATTCCTCCATCGCGAATTCCCGAGCAATGCGTCCGAATGGCTGGACCCGGTCGGGCGGCGCAGCTTCCTGAAGCTCATGGGGGCCTCGCTGTCCCTGGCGGGCGTCAGCGCCTGCACCCGGCAGCCCATCGAGGAAATCGTGCCCTACGTGCGGCAGCCCGAGGAGCTCGTCCCCGGCAAGCCGCTGTTCTACGCGACGGCGATGCCGTTCGCCGGTTCGGCGCTCGGCCTGCTGGTCGAGAGTCACGAGGGCCGGCCGACGAAGATCGAGGGCAACCCCGACCACCCATCGAGCCGTGGTGCTACCGACATCTACGCGCAGGCGGCGATACTCGGCCTGTACGACCCCGACCGCTCTCAGACCACGACGAACCTCGGTGAGATCAAGCCGTTCAGCGCATTCGTCGAAGCTGCCCGCGCCGTGGTCTCTGGCCAGGGTTCGAAGCAGGGTGGCGGGCTCCGCATTCTGAGTGAAACGGTGGCGTCGCCGACGCTGGCCGCACAGATCGAGGCGCTGTTGAAGCGCTTCCCTGCCGCCAAGTGGGTGCAGTGGGAGCCGGTCGGGCGTCACAACGCCCGCGAGGGCAGCCGGCTCGCCTTCGGTGAGTACGTCGAGCCGCAGTACGCGATCGAGAAGGCCGACGTCATCCTGTCGCTCGATAGCGACTTCATGTGCGCCGGCCCGGCCGGCGTCAGGCACTCTCGCGCGTTCGCGTCACGCCGCCGGGCGGAGACGGGCACGGCGCGCAATCGTCTCTACGCCGTCGAGAGCACCCCGACCAACACGGGCACGCGCGCCGATCACCGCCTGCCGCTGAAGCCGAGTGAAATCGACGGCTTTGCCCGCGCGCTCGCCGCCCAGCTCGGCGTCGAGGGCGTGACGGCCGGCACGGTTTCCGATGCCGCCCGCAAGTGGCTCGGCCCGCTCGCGAAGGACCTGCAGGGCGCGCGCGGCCGGGGCGTCGTGATCGTCGGTGAGGGCCAGCCGGCCGCGGTGCACGCCATTGGGCATGCGATCAACGCCGCGCTCGGCAACGTCGGCGAGACGGTCACCTACACCCAGACGCCCGAGGCGGCGCCCTCCGATCAGCGTGCCGGGCTGCGCGAGCTCGTCGGCGAGATGAACGCCGGCAAGGTCGACTTCCTGCTCGTGCTCGGCGGCAACCCGGTGTACACGGCGCCGTCGGACCTGCAGTTCGGCGCGGCGCTGCACAAGGTCAAGCTCCGGGCGCACGTCGGTCTCTACGAAGACGAGACCGCCGCGCTCTGCCAGTGGCACATCCCGGAGGCGCACTTCCTCGAGATGTGGGGCGACGCCCGTTCCGACGACGGCACCGTGACGATCGTCCAGCCGCTCATCGCGCCCCTCTACAACGGCAAGTCGCTGGTCGAGGTGATGGCGGCGTTCTCGGAGGCGGGTGCGCGGGCTGGCTACGACCTGGTGCGCGAGCACTGGGCGGCCCAGACGGGACTTTCGACCGAGGCCGTGGCGCCGGCGCCCGCGCCGCAGCCGGCGGCCACCGCGCCAGGGGCTCCTGCGGCGCCCGCCGGTGTGGCCGCTGCGCCGTCGCAGCCGCTGTCGCCCTTCGACCGCGAGTGGCGCCGGTGGCTGCACGACGGCCTCGTGCCGAACACGGCGTTCGCGCCGAAGCCCGTGACGCTCCAGGCCGGGTTCGCCAAGGCGGCTGCCCCCGCCGGGCAGGGCCTTGAAGTGGTCTTCCGGCCGGATCCGAGCGTCTACGATGGGCGCTTCGCGAACAACGGCTGGTTGCAGGAACTGCCGAAGGCGCTCACGAAGCTCACCTGGGACAATGCCGCGCTGATTGCCCCCGCGACCGCAGACCGGCTGGGGCTGTTCAAGGGCGAGGCGGACGAGGCCTTCGCATCGAAGGCTCCGGTCGTCGAGTTGAAGAAGGGCGACCGCACGCTGCGCGTGCCGGTCTGGCTGGTGCCCGGTCAGGCGCCCGACACGCTGACGTTGCACCTGGGCTATGGGCGCGAACGCGCGGGCCGCACCGGCACCGGTACGGGTTTCAACGTCAACGTCCTGCGCACCTGGGACAGCCAGGATGTCGTGAACGGCGTGGAGCTCGTCGCCACCGGCGACACGTACCAGTTGGCGTCCACGCAGGACCACTGGTCGCTCGAGGGCCGCAATCTCGTCAGGGTGGCCACGGCGGCCGAGTTCGCGGCCGACCCTGGCTTCGCCGACAAGCGTGAGCTCGTGGCCGACCGCGCGCTCACGATGTACAAGTCGGACTGGAAGTACGAGGGCTATGCCTGGGGCATGGCCATCGACCAGAACGTCTGCAACGGCTGCAATGCGTGCGTCGTCGCTTGCCAGGCCGAGAACAACGTGCCCGTGGTCGGCAAGAGCCAGGTGCTCAACGGCCGCGAAATGCACTGGCTGCGTGTCGACCGCTACTTCACCGGCGAGCTCGACAACCCCGACACCTACCACCAGCCGATGCCCTGCCAGCAGTGCGAGGGTGCGCCGTGCGAGGTGGTCTGCCCGGTGGCCGCCACGACCCACAGCGACGAAGGCCTGAACGACATGGTCTACAACCGCTGCGTGGGGACGCGCTACTGCTCGAACAACTGCCCCTACAAGGTGCGCCGCTTCAACTTCCTGCTCTACCAGGACTTCGACACGCCCAGCCTGAAGCTGATGCGCAATCCCGACGTCACCGTGCGCAGCCGCGGCGTCATGGAGAAGTGCACCTACTGCGTGCAGCGCATCAACCAGGCGCGCGTCACCGCCAAGCTGGACGATCGGCAGATTCGCGACGGCGAAGTCGTCACGGCCTGCCAGGCCGCGTGCCCGACCGACGCAATCGTCTTCGGCAACATCAACGATCCGGAGAGCCGGGTCGCGAAGCTGAAGAAGAGCCCGCTCAACTACGCACTTCTGGCGGAGCTGAACACGCGTCCCCGCACGACCTACATGGCGGTCGTGCGCAACCCGAACGTGGAACTGGAGCCGCCGAGTGCCAGCCACGCCGAGGGGGAGGAAGGACACTAATGGCCGCCAAAGAACACGTGCAGGATCCGGCCGAAGCCGCCCTGCTGCAGCGGACGCCGGCGGTCATCGCCCCCGGTCACACGTTCGAGTCGGTCACCGACTCGATCGCCGGCGTCGTGCTGACGAAGCGCACCACCCTGGGCTGGTTCTTCGGTTTCGCGCTGGCGTTCTCCCTGCTGATGCTGCTGAACCTGACCATCGGGAAGCTCCTGATGGAGGGCATCGGCATCTGGGGGAACAACGTCCCGGTCGGCTGGGCGTTCGATATCATCAACTTCGTCTGGTGGATCGGTATCGGCCACGCCGGCACGTTGATCTCGGCGATCCTGCTGCTCTTCCGGCAGCAGTGGCGCACCTCGATCAACCGATTCGCCGAGGCGATGACGCTCTTCGCGGTCGCCTGTGCGGCCATGTTCCCGCTGCTCCACACCGGCCGCCCGTGGCTGGCGGTGTACTGGCTGTTCCCGTATCCGAACTCGATGGGGCTCTGGCCACAGTTCCGCAGCCCCCTGATCTGGGACGTGTTCGCCGTGTCGACCTACGGCACGGTGTCGGCGCTGTTCTGGTTCACGGGCCTCGTGCCAGACATGGCCACGCTGCGTGACAAGGCCACGTCGCCGGTCGCCAAGCGGATCTTCGGCATGGTGGCGCTCGGCTGGCGCGGATCCGCCCGGCACTGGCAGCGCTACGAGATGGCGTATCTGCTGCTCGCCGGCATCTCGACGCCGCTCGTGCTCTCCGTCCACTCGGTGGTGAGCTTCGACTTCGCGGTCTCGGTGCTGCCAGGCTGGCACGCCACGATCTTCCCGCCCTACTTCGTCGCCGGCGCCATCTACTCCGGCTTCGCCATGGTCATGACCCTGGCGATCCCGTTGCGCAAGTTCTACGGCCTCGAAGACTTCATCACGATGCGCCACATCCACAACATGACGAAGGTCATGCTGGCCACCGGGATGATCGTCGCCTACGGTTACGCGAACGAAGCCTTCTTCGCCTGGTACAGCGCGAACCCCTACGAGGGGTACATGATGCTGAACCGCATGACCGGCCCGTACGCATTCTTCTACTGGTCGCTCATCGCCATCAACGCGGCGATGATTCAGCTGTTCTGGTTCCGCAGCGTCCGCGACAACATTCCGCTCCTCTTCGTGCTGTCGCTCCTCGTGAACGTCGGCATGTGGCTCGAGCGCTTCATCATCATCGTCACGAGTCTGCACCGCGACTTCCTGCCCTCGTCGTGGGACATGTATGCGCCGACGCGCTGGGACTTCGCGATGTTCGCCGGCACCATCGGGCTGTTCTTCTCGCTGTTCTTCCTGTTCGTTCGGTTCGTCCCGGCCATCGCGATCTTCGAAATGCGGACGATCGTGCCGGAGGCCAAGCTGAAGGAACACCACGGGTAGGGTGATGTCGCACGAGACCACGACCCCGACGCTCCACGGCCTGATGGCCGAGTTCGACAATCCGACGGCGCTCGTCGAGGCGACGAACCGGGCCCGTCTGCAGGGCTACCGGCAGATGGACGCCTACTCGCCGATCCCCATCGAGGAGCTCAACGACGCACTGGGCCTGCGCCGGACGCGGCTCCCGCGGCTGGTCCTGCTCGGCGGCATGCTGGGCGGCCTCGGCGGGTTCAGCCTCGAGTACTGGGCGTCCACCATCGCCTACCCCTTCAACATCGGCGGCCGTCCGCTGAACAGCTGGCCGCAATTCATCCCGGTCACGTTCGAGACCACGGTGCTCGGCGCCGCGCTCTCGTGCTTCATCGGCATGTGGGCGCTCAACAAGCTCCCGATGCCGTACCACCCGGTCTTCAACGTGCCCGCGTTCGAACGGGCCTCGAGCGACCGGTTCTTCCTGTGCATCGAAGCCACCGACCCGCAGTTCGACCCTCAGACCACGCGGGCGTTCCTCGAAGGCCTGCATCCGGTAGGAGTCTCCGACGTTGAGCCGTAGTCTCTTCTTCCGTCGCGCGCTGCCCATCCTGGCTGCGGCGCTGGCGCTCGCCGGCTGCCGCCAGGACATGCACGACAACCCGCGCTACCGTCCGCTCCGCGCGACCACGTTCTACGCGGACGGGCGCAGCGCCCGCACCCTCGTCGCCAACACGGTGGCGCGCGGCCTCCTCCGGGAGGACGAGCACCTCTATCAGGGGAAGGTCGACGGGCAACTGGCGTCGACGTTCCCGATGCCCGTCACGGACGCGGTGATGGCCCGCGGACAGGAGCGGTTCAACGTGTTCTGCGCGCCCTGCCACGGCCGCAGCGGCGCCGGCAATGGCATGGTCGTCCAGCGGGGCTTCAAGGCGCCGCCGTCGTACCACGACGAGCGACTGCGCAACGCGCCGGTCGGCTACTTCTTCGACGTGATGACGAACGGCTTCGGGGTCATGCAGGACTACTCGGCGCAGGTGCCGGTGGCCGACCGCTGGGCCATTGCCGCCTACATCCGGGCCCTGCAGCTCAGCCAGCGGGCCACGCTGGACGAGGTGCCGATCGGCAAGCGGCCCGAACTCGATCGCCCGGCGACGGCGGCCAACCGCGAGTCCGAGGGACATTAGACGTGGACACGAGTTACACCCCTCCCGCTGATATCGACGGACTGCGCAGCAGAGCGCTCACGGTCGGCCTGGTCGGCCTCGCCGCCTGCGCGCTCGGTTTCGTCGTCGACCGCGACCACTTCTTCCGTGCCTGGCTGATCGGTTTCCTGCTGTGGCTCGGCGTCACGCTCGGCTCGATGGGGCTGATGATGATCCAGCACCTCTCCGGCGGAGCCTGGGGTGTGTTCCGGCGGATCTTCGAAGCCTCGACGCGGACGCTGCCGCTGATGGTGGTGCTGTTCCTGCCCGTGGTGCTGGGCATGACCAGCCTCTATCCCTGGACCAACCCAGAGCTCGTGGCGGGTGACGAGATCCTGCGGCACCGCGCACCGTATCTCAACAGCGGCTTCTTCCTGCTCCGGGCGGCCATCTACTTCGGCGGCTGGATCTTCATCGCGATGACGATCAACCGCCTCTCGAAGCGCCAGGACGACGGTGACGTCTCGGTCAACACGACCATCCAGCGTCTCTCTGGCTTCGGGTTGGTGTTCTACGCCCTGACGATGACCTTCGCGGGCATCGACTGGGTGATGTCGCTCAACCCGCACTGGTACTCGACGCTGTTCGGCTTCCTGATGCTGGGCGGCCAGGGCCTGGGGACGCTGGCGTTCACGATCGTCATCAGCACGTTCCTCAGCAAGCGCGCGCCGATGGCGGACGTGCTCAAGCCGCATCACTTCCACGACCTCGGCAAGCTGTCGCTGGCCTTCACGATGCTGTGGGCCTACTTCAACTTCTCCCAGTTCCTGCTCGGCTACGCGGCGAACCTCGTCGAAGAGATTCCCTATTTCATCGCGCGCACGAGCCACGGCTGGCAGTACCTGGCCATCTTCCTGGTGGTCTTCCACTTCGCCGCGCCGTTCCTCTTCCTGCTCTCGCGCGACAACAAGCGCAACTCGAGCCGGCTGGTCGTCATCGCCTGCTGGATCTTCGCGATGCGGTTCATCGACCTCTTCATGCTCGTCTCGCCAGAGTTCTCGTCGACCGGTGCCAACCTCCACATGGTCCACGGTGAGCACGAGAGCGCATTCTTCGTGCACTGGCTGGATCTGGCGGCGCCCATCGGCATCGGCGGCATCTGGTTGTGGATGTTCCTCACGCAGCTGGCGCAGCGGCCGCTCCTCGCGTTCCGCGATCCGTACCTGCGCGAGGCCATGCAGAGTTCGGGAGGCCACTGATGGCACACCACTCCGACGCGGGTCACGTCTCGCCGGACGACGAATATCTCCCGGCGCCAGGCTCGTCCTACGAGCACACGGACGCGCACACCCGGCCCATCGCCAAGTTCATCTTCTGGCTGGCGGTGGCCGCCGTCCTCGTGCACATCGGCCTGGCCGGCCTGTTCAAGGTGATGTACGACCGCGGCGTCGCCCTCGAGAACGTCGAACGACGCCACCCGATGTCGGCCGAGCAGGAGTACCACCTGCCGCCCGCGCCGCGCCTGCAGCAGTTTCCGACCAGGGAACTCTACGAGTTCCGCCTGGAAGAGGAGAAGCTGCTGAACTCGTACGGCTGGGAAAACAAGGCGACCGGCACGGTCCACATTCCGATCCGGGAGGCCATGCGCCTGACGGTCGAACGGGGCCTCCCGTCGCGCGCCTCGACGCAGGTGCCCGGCCTGATGCCGACCGACTCGAGCTCGGGTCGTGTCGAGGAGCGGCGGAGGCAGTAGACGGTCATGTCCACCGGCCACAGCGCAACCCGGTCAGCGACTCTGGCGAAGGCCCACGCCTTCGTCACGGGGGTCGTGTGCGCCGCGCTGTGCCTTGCCGTCGGTGCCCGGACCGCCAGCGCGCAGAACCGGAACAAGTACCCGGACAGCTACCTGCGGTATGCGGGTGACCCGGTCAAGCGCGACCAGAGTGCCTCGATGATGCCGGCACCGCTGCGGCAGGCGACATTTCGCCAGCAGCTGAACACGCAGTTGCCGCTGCACACGGAGTTCAAGGACGAGGCCGGCCGGACGGTCCACCTCGGGGACTACTTCGGCCAGCGGCCGACCATCCTGGCCTTCGTGTACTACCAGTGCCCGATGCTCTGCACGCAGGTGATGAACGGCATTTCGAGTGCGCTCACGGCGCTCCCGTTCACTCCGGGTCAGGACTTCGACGTCGTGCTCGTCAGTTTCGACCCTCGTGACACGCCCGCCATCGCAGCCGAGAAGAAGGCGGCGCACCTGGCCTACTGGTCGGCCGAGAAGAGCGCCGGGGCGTGGCACTTCCTCACCGGCAGCGAGGCGTCGATCAAGGCCGTGACGGCGGCAGCGGGCTTCAGCTACAGCTGGGACGAGGCCACGCAGCAGTTCGCGCACGTCAGCGGCGTGCTCGTCGTGACGCCGGAGGGTCGGCTCTCGCGCTACTTCTACGGCATCGAGTACTCGCCGAAGGAGCTTCGCCTCGCCCTCGTCGACTCCGGTCAGGGCAAGATCGGATCGGTCGTGGACGAGCTGCTGCTCTACTGCTTCCACTACAACCCGGAGTCAGGGCGCTACGGTTTCATCGTCATGAACCTGATCCGGCTGGGTGGTGTCCTGACCCTGGCGTGCATCGCGGGGTTCATTCTGCTCATGCGGCATCGCGAAACAGGATCGCCTGCGGAGGGTCGCGCGTAGTTTATGGTGTCTGGCATTCCCTTCTTTCCGGCACAAGCGTCCACCATGGCCTCCCAGGTGGACAACTTGTACTTCCTGATCCTGGGCGTGACGGCGTTCTTCGCCGTGTTGGTGTCCGTCATCGTCGCGATCTTCGCCATCAAGTACCGCGACGATTCGGGTCAGAAGGTCGGCGCCAACATCCACGGGTCGATTCCACTCGAGCTGGGCTGGTCGCTGATTCCCTTCATCATCGCGATGGGAATCTTCGCCTACTCCACGTCGGTGTTCTTCCAGCTGGTGCGTCCGCCCGCAGAAACCCTGGAGATCTACTCCACCGGCAAGCGGTGGATGTGGCGCTTCCAGCACATCGACGGCAAGGCGGAGATCAACGAGCTCCACGTGCCGAAGGGCCGGCCCGTCCGCGTGACGTTCACGTCGGAGGACGTGCTCCACGACCTGTTCATCCCGGCATTCCGCGTGAAGGCCGATGCCATCCCGGGCCGGTACAGCTCGCTCTGGTTCGAGGCGACGCAGACTGGGGAGTACCACCTCTTCTGCGCCGAGTACTGCGGCACGAAGCACTCCGGGATGATCGGCAAGGTGATCGTCATGGAGCCGAACGACTATCAGGCGTGGCTCAGCGGCGATACGGGGATGCCGATGGCCCAGCGCGGCCAGCAGCTCTTCGAGCAGCTCTCGTGCGTCACCTGCCACCTGCCGGACGGCAAGGGCCGCGGTCCGGCCCTGGCGGGGGTCTACAACTCGAAGGTCGACATCGTCGGCGGGCGTGACGTCGTCGCCGACGACAGCTACCTGCGCGAGTCGATCCTGACTCCCCAGATGAAGATGGTGGCCGGCTACCAGCCCCTGATGCCGACGTTCCAGGGTCTGGTGAACGAAGAAGGCGTGATGAGCCTCATCGAATACATCAAGAGCCTGAAGGCCGCTCCTGGCGCAGCGCCGGCTGCCCAGGCCGAGGCTCCCGCCGCGGTGACGACCACCGCCGCGGAGCGACGGTAATGGGTACGGACATGACAACCAAAGCTCCCGCACGCCGGACCTACCTGAACCATCAGTACGGAATCCTCTCGTGGCTCCTGACGAAGGACCACAAGCGGATCGGTCTGATGTACCTGGCGGTGGTCTCGCTCGCCTTCTTCCTCGGCGGCATCTTCGCCGCGGGCATCCGCCTGGAGCTGACCACCCCAGCGGGCGACATGTGGTCGAGCGACACCTACAACAAGCTGTTCACGATGCACGGCGTCGCGATGGTGTTCTTCGTCCTGATCCCGGCAGTGCCGGCCGTGATCGGCAACTTCGTGCTGCCGCTGATGCTGGGCGCGAAGGACGTGGCGTTTCCGAAGGTCAACCTGATCAGCTGGTACGTCTTCGTCATCGGCTTCATCATCACGGTGTCGGCCATGGTGTTCGGCGGCGTCGACACCGGCTGGACGTTCTACGTGCCCTACACCACGGCGGCATCCGACACGAACGTGATGCTGACGGGCATCGGCGTGTTCGTCACCGGGTTCTCGTCGATCCTGACGGGCGTCAACTTCATGGTGACGATTCACCGCATGCGGGCCCCAGGCCTGACGTGGTTCCGGCTGCCGCTGCTCGTCTGGGCGCTCTACGCGACGAGCCTGGTGCAGATCCTCGGTACGCCGGTCGTCGCCATCACAGTGCTGATGCTGGCCCTCGAGCGCGGCCTCGGCTTCGGCATCTTCGACCCGCGCCTCGGGGGCGACCCGGTGCTCTTCCAGCACCTCTTCTGGTTCTACTCGCACCCGGCGGTCTACATCATGATCCTGCCGCCGATGGGGGTGATCTCCGAGGTCATCGCCTGCTTCTCGCGCAAGAGCGTGTTCGGCTACTCGTTCGTGGCCTTCTCGAGCCTCGCGATCGCGGTGTTCGGCTTCCTCATCTGGGCGCACCACATGTTCGTCGCGGGCATCTCGCCCTACTCGGCGATGGTGTTCTCGTTCCTGACCTTCGCGGTGGCCATCCCGTCCGCCGTCAAGACCTTCAACTGGACGGCCACCCTCTATCAGGGCGCCATCTGGTGGAAGGCGCCGATGTTCTTCGTGTTCGGCTTCATCGGCCTCTTCCTGATCGGCGGGCTGACGGGCCTGTTCCTCGCCTCGGTTGGCCTCGACGTCCACCTGCACGACACCTACTTCGTCGTCGCGCACTTCCACTACATCATGGTGGGCGGCGCGATCATGGGCTACTTCGCCGGCCTGCACTTCTACTGGCCGAAGATGACCGGGAAGATGTACAACGACGCGGCGGCGAAGGTCTCGGCCGTCCTCGTGTTCATCGGGTTCAACCTCACGTTCTTCCCCCAGTTCATCCTGGGCTACATGGGCATGCCCCGCCGGTACCACGTGTACCCGGAGGAATGGCAGGTGTTCAACGTCCTGTCGACGGGCGGAGCCGCTGTGCTCGGCCTCGGGTACGCGCTGCCCGTCATCTATTTCGCCTGGTCGCTCATGAAGGGCGAGGACGCCGGTGAGAACCCATGGGGCGCCACCGGCCTCGAATGGCAGACACAGTCGCCGCCGCTGCCGGAGAACTTCGCGGGGACTCCCGTGGTGAACGAAGAGGCGTACGACTACTCGAAGCGGGAGATCAAGGTTGCATAACGCGGCAGTTGCACACGCTGACGGGCACGGGCACGCCCATCATCCTGCCCTGCAGCATCACTTCGAGACGCTGCAGCAGCAGAAGGAAGCCTCCGTCCTGGGGATGTGGATCTTCATCGTCCAGGAGGTGATGTTCTTCGGTGGGCTGTTCACGGCCTACATGATCTATCGCATCTGGTACCCAGAAGCGTGGATGGAGGGCAGCCTCGAGCTCGACATCCTGATGGGCGGCTTCAACACGGTCGTCCTGATCTCGAGCAGCTTGACCATGGCCCTGGCCGTGCGGGCGGCACAAGTCGGGTACCCGAAGGCCACGGTGAACTGGCTGCTGGTGACGATGCTGCTCGGCCTCGTCTTCCTCGTGGTCAAGTTCTTCGAGTACAAGCACAAGTGGGAACTGCACCACATTCCCGGCTTCGGCTTCCAGTTCGAGGGACCGCACGCGGGACAGGTGGAGATCTTCCTGTCGCTCTACTTCGCGCTCACAGGCCTCCACGCGCTGCACATGGTGATCGGATTCGGTATCCTGTCGGTGATCGCCTGGATGGCCCACAAGCGCCGGTTCTCCCCGGAGTGGTACACCCCGGTCGAGATGGCGGGCCTGTACTGGCACTTCGTCGACATCGTGTGGATCTTCCTGTTCCCGCTCCTGTATCTCGTGGACAGGACAGGCGCTCACTTGAAGTAAGCCATGTCTCACATCTCACCCAAGAGCACCTACTACACGATCTTCGGGGCGCTGATGGTGCTGACCGCGGCCACGGTCGGCGCCGCGTTCACGAACCTGGGCCACCTGAACTTCCCGGTGGCCATCGGCATCGCGCTGTTCAAGGCGACGCTGGTGATCCTGTTCTTCATGCACGTGAAGTACAGCAGCAAGCTCACCAAGCTGGTCGTCGGCGGCACGATCTTCTTCGTCCTGACCCTCTTCGGCCTGACCCTGACCGACTACCTCTCGCGCGGCTGGATGGCGTCGCCGCGTGGCAGCACCACGGCCGGTACGCTCCCCCGGATCGCCGAGGCCGAACTGCCGGCACCGACCGCGACGGCGCTCGCCAACCCGGAGGCGTTGTGGGGCGTGACCTGCGGCACCTGCCACAGCAACACCACGAAGACGGCGCCCACGCTGGCCGAGATCAGGGGCCTCTATTCGACCGACCCGGCCAAGATCGTCGAATGGGCCAAGTCGCCCGGCCGCAAGCGGAAGCAGTTCGAGCAGATGCCGTCGTTCGTGCACCTCGGCGACGCGCGCCTGCAGGCGCTGGCCGCGTACATGCTCGAGCGCGCCGAGCAGGCACCCACCAACCAGTAAGTCCCCTCCGGAGGCGGCTGGTCCTGGCGCCAGCCGCCGGCCCTCTCCCCCTTCCACAATCAGACCCTCGCACTGGCGGGAACCCGCTGGTTCTGGTACGTTTGCGCGCATGCGGGCGGTTGTTCTGAGTCACGACGTCGAAGTGCAGTCCTCGTACCCGATGCCGAGCCCGGCACCCGGCGAAGTCCTGGTGCGCGTGCAGTGCGCCGGTGTCTGCGAGACGGACCTGCAGCTGATCAAGGGGTACATGGGGTTTCGCGGCGTGCTCGGACACGAGTTCGTCGGCGTCGCCGAATCGGGGCCGTACGCCGGCCGCCGCGTCGTGGGCGAAATCAACTGCAGCTGCTGGGACTGTCCCACCTGTCGCGCCGGGTATCCGTCGCACTGTCCGAACAGGACGGTCCTCGGCATTCTGAATCATGACGGCGCGTTCGCGGACTACATCGCCGTGCCCCAGCGCAACCTGCACCTCGTGCCGGACGAACTGCCGAACGAGGTGGCGGTGTTCACGGAGCCGGTGGCGGCGGCGTTCCAGATCCCGGCGCAAGTGCCGATACCCCAAGGCGCGAGAATCGTGGTCCTCGGCGACGGCCGTCTGGGCAATCTCTCGGCGCAGGTGCTGGCCGGGCTCTCGGAGAACGTCCTCGTCGTCGGAAAGCACCCCGAGAAGCTGGCGTTGCTGCAGTCGCTCGGCATCGCGACGATGCTGCTGCGCGACCTGAAGGACGAGCGCGTGGCGGACATCGTGGTGGACTGCACGGGCTCCGAGACCGGCCTGCCCACGGCGCTGAGCCTGGTCCGCCCGCGTGGAACGGTGGTCCTGAAGACGACCGTCGCCGGCGCCCAGACGATGGCGATGGCGCCGATCGTCATCGACGAGGTCACGATCGTCGGCTCCCGGTGCGGCCCATTCGACCAGGCCCTGGCCGCGCTCGCGGACGGCCGCGTCCAGGTGGGAGCGCTGGTGTCCGAACGTTTCGAGCTGGGACGGGGACTCGAAGCACTGGCCCTGGCCAGGTCGAAACCCGTGATGAAGGTCCTGCTCGACGTCAGCTAGACGTTTCGATGTCCCTCCTGCGCCGGCTGGTGCCGGCCTGTGCCGTCGTTACGGCCGTCTCCTGGGCCGCTGCCTGTGTGGCGCCTCCAGGCGCCGGCGACGGAGGACCGGCCCCCGACCCGGCGTCCTCGGCCCGCCTGGTCGAACGCACCTACGTCACGATGGGCTCCGAGCTGCGGCTCTCGGCCTGGACCCCTGATGAGCGGGCCGCGGCCGCCGCTTTCGGCGAGGTGTTCGACGAGTTCGACCGCCTCGACCGCCTGATGAGCGTGTGGAAGCCCGGCAGCGACGTGCTTCGCATGAACGCCGCCGCCGGAACGCGTCCAGTCGACGTCAGCCCCGAAGTCCTCGAAGCGTTGCGCGTGGCCCGGCAGGTGGGGGACTGGACCGGCGGCAAGTTCGACGTCACGTTCGGGGCCCTCTCCGACATCTGGAAATTCGATCACGACCGGGACGGGGTGGTGCCGGGTCGCGCCCAGATCGAGGCCCGGCTGCCGCTCGTGGACTATGCCGCGATCCGGGTGGACGAGGCCCGCGGCAGCGTCTTCCTGCCCAGGCCTGGCATGCGGGTGCACCTGGGGGGCATCGGCAAGGGCCTTGCCGTCGACCGGGCCGTGGCCATCCTGCGCGGGCGAGGTCTTCGGGACTTCATGATCCAGGCCGGCGGCGACTTCTACGCCGCCGGTCACCGCGGCGGACGCCCATGGCGCGTGGGCATCCAGGATCCCCGAGGCCACGCGGGTGCGGTGTTCGCGGCACTCGATCTCTCCGACGCCACCTTCAGCACCTCCGGCGACTACGAGCGCGCCTTCGTCAAGGACGGACGGCGCTACCATCACCTCCTGGATCCCGACAGCGGAGAGCCGGCCAGGGGCTGTCGCAGCGTCACCATCGTCGCGGACAGGGCCGTGCTGGCCGACGCGCTGTCCACGGGGGTGTTCGTTGCGGGGCCGGACGCCGGCATGGCGCTCATCGAACGCCTGCCGAACGTCGAGGGCGTGATCGTCACCGCGCGCAACGAGGTGCTCGTCTCGTCGGGACTGCGTGGGCGCCTCGAGATCCTGAGCCAGCCCGGCGACGCACCCTGAACGGCGTGCCGCACGCGCCGCGGGGGATAATGCCATCGATCCCCGCCAGCACCCCGAAGGAGTCGACCATGTCCGTCCGTCCCGTCAAGCGCGTCTCGGCCTCGCGTCCCACCATTGAAGGTGCCGGTGTGCACCTGCGGCGGGCCTTCGGCTTCGGCAGCACCAACGAGTTCGACCCGTTCCTGCTGCTCGACGACTTTCGCAACGACGTGCCCGACGAGTACCTGGCCGGCTTCCCGTGGCACCCCCACCGCGGCATCGAGACCATCACCTACGTCCTCGCTGGCGACGTGGAGCACGGCGACAGCCTGGGCAACCGCGGCACGCTCGGCTCCGGCGACATCCAGTGGATGACGGCCGGCCGCGGGATTCTCCACCAGGAAATGCCGAAGGGCGACGCCCAGGGCCGGATGCACGGGTTCCAGCTCTGGGCCAACCTGCCGTCGTCGCTGAAGATGACCGCGCCGCGTTACCAGGACATCAAGTCGCAGGACGTGCCAGAAGTGGTGGACGACGACGGCACGCGCGCCCGGGTGCTGTGCGGAGAGTTCTGGGGCGCGAAGGGCCCGGTCGAGGGCGTGGCCGCGGACCCGCGCTACCTCGACGTCTCGGTGCCGCCTGGCACGCTGAAGCGCATCCCGGTGGACCGCACCAACCACGTGTTCGCGTACGTCTTCGCCGGAGACGGCTCGTTCCGCGACGCCTCCGACCCGCAGAGCGCGATCAACGAGCTGACGGGCCAGCGCGACGACGCGGCCGCCGGCAACCGGTCGCTCGTGCTGTTCGACCGCGGCGACGAGATCACCGTACGGGCAGGGGAGGAGGGCATCCGCTTCCTGTTGGTCTCCGGCCGCCCGATCGAGGAGCCCGTCGCCTGGTACGGCCCGATCGTGATGAACACCGAGCAGGAGCTGCGTCAGGCCTTCCTCGAGCTGAACACCGGCACCTTCATCCGGTAGCGCGGCCGGCGTGACCGCGCACGAGCACGGCTCGGACGCCCGCACGCTGACGCGTGGCATTGCGGCCAACGCCGCCACGCTGGCGGCCATGAGCGTCCGCGGCGTCATGAGCGTCGTGATCGCCCGTACGCTCGGGGGCGCCGCCCTTGGCGCCTTCCTCCTCGCCTTCGCGTGGATGGACGTCCTCAGCACCATCGGCGTCTTCGGCCTGGACAATGCCGCGCTGACGTTCGTGGCCAGGGCCCGCGGGCTCGGGCGTGCCTGGGCGGCCAGGCCGATACTTCGGGCCGCCGCGCTCGCCGCCCTCGGCGCCAGCCTGGTGCCGATGCTGGCTGTCCTGCTGGCCGTGGCCGCCGGCTGGCCGCGGTCGATTCGTGCCGGTGGCGTCGGGCTCGCGCTCGCGGTGATGGCGCCGACCATCCCGGCCCTGGCCGTGGGCCGTGTCTGCGCGGCCGTCGCCCGCGGGCTGCGGGTAATGGACGTGGACCTGTACGCGCACGGCATCACCGGCACCGTGGTCATGCTCGGGGGCCTGGCCCTGACGCTGGCGCTGGGGGTGGGGGAGGCCGGTCCATCGCTCGCCGTGACGATCGGCACGTTCGCGGCGTTGGCCGTGGCGGCGGGGATGACCGCACGGGTGGTGTCAGACGCGGCGGTCGCCCCTGCGACGCCAGGCGGGGCGCCACAGAGCGGGCGCGCCGCCGGCGTGGCAGCCACCGACGACCCAGCCCGCGGCCTGCTGCGGTTCGCCGTGCCGGTGGCCGGCACCAGCATCCTCGGCCTGCTGCTGACCCGGCTCGACGTGCTGCTGCTCGGCTTCTTCGTCGGGTCGGCGCCGGGCGTGACGCCCTTCACCGTGGGGGCGTATGCCGCTGCCGCGGAGTGGGCAGGCGGCCTCCGGAAGCTGCGACAGGTATTCGACCAGGCCTTCGCGCCGATCGTTGCCCAGGCCTCCACGGGTGGCCTCGGCGCGGGCGACGGGACGCCCGCCGGGCAGCCGGCCGTCGGCCCCGCCGTGTCCGCGCAGGCGCGGCTCGAGCAGGTCGCGACGTGGATTCTGCTGCTCGTGTGCCCGATCGTGGCGCTCACGGCCCTCTCGGGCGGCGCCGCCCTCGCGCTCTACGGGCGGGAGTTCCGGGTGGCGACCCCCTGGCTGGTCGTGCTGGTGGTGGCGACCGGCTCGCACGGCCTGCTCGGCCTGTTCGAGACCGTGATCATGGTGAAGCGGCCGAGCCTGAACGTGGTCAACGCGCTCGCGGCGGTCGCGGTGCAGGCTGGGCTGTCGCTGGTCCTGATCCCGCGCGTCGGCGCTGTCGGCGCTGCCGTGGGCACGCTGTGCGCCTACGTGGTTCAGGCCACGCTCCGGGCCATCGAGGTACGCGCGCTGGAGGGCTGGGCGTGGCCGTGGCATGCCTTCACGCTGCCGGTGGGGGCGTCCGTGGCGGCGCTGGCCGTGGGGGCCGTGCCGAGGTCTCTGGTGCCCGGGGCGGGAGGGGAGGCGTTGGCGGCCGTGGTGTTCGTCCTGGTCTACCTAACGCTCGTAAGAGGGGGCCTCTCACAAGTGCCCGGCAAGAGCAGAAGACACTCTCAACAGCGTTAGCGGAACGCGCTTGCCAAGCGCGAGCACAAACTTGCGCGAGTGAGGCGGCCGCCATAGGCTATCCCGCACAGTGGCCCGACGACTCCCGACGGGATTGTACGAGCAGCTGATCACCAGGGGATTCAACGAACTCCTGTCGGCGGTCAACTCTTCGGCCGTGGTGCGTGACCGGCCAGACCCAGGCGACACGCACATTGCTGTAGCCAACCACATTCGCCAGGTCGTGGAGCGGGCACTTCGCGCCATCCCTGAAGATCAGCGGCTCGCCCGGCAGGCGGAGCTGTGCAACGCAGTGCTCGAATGGTTCGGCCAGACTGTGGGGGCCGATTCGGCCACGGCAGCAGATGAACTCATCGTTCCCCTGGAGGTGCTTCGAGAGGTCAGAAAGCTCGACCGGGGCAGTGCGTTCACCACAGACACACCGCGACCGCTGGTTCCGCTCTCAAGTGCCGACCTCCTGGTCAACGCACGAGGAGAGCCGTCCGTTGGCGCCGCCGTGGAGCGGGAGATCTGCTCCGCGGATCGCATCGACCTCATCTGCGCCTTCATTCGCTGGAATGGGCTTCGCCTAACGAAGGCTGCGCTCGAGGCCCATCGGGCTGCCGGCCGGCCGCTGCGCGTGATCACAACGGTGTACACAGGATCGACCGAGCGCCGCGCGCTCGACTGGTTGGCGTCAATCGGTGCGCAGGTCAAGGTCTCCTACGACACGCGGACCACGCGCTTGCACGCCAAGGCGTGGATGTTTGAGCGCGATTCGGGATTCTCGACGGCCTTCATCGGCTCGTCGAACCTGACCCACAGCGCAATGATTGATGGTGTCGAGTGGAATGTTCGCCTCGCGCAGGCCTCCACGCCAGCCCTCTTGGACAAGTTCAGAGCGGCCTTTGAAGGCTACTGGGCTGATCTGGACTATGAGACCTACGACCCGGCACGCGACGCCGAGCGGTTCGATCGAGCCGTCCAGCGCGTCGGGAAAGATGGCCCGGTCACAGCCTTCCATTTCGAACTGCAGCCGTGGCCCTTTCAGCGGGAGATGCTCGAGCGCCTCCAGACTGAGCGGGAGCGCCACGGCCGCTATCGAAACCTTGTCGTCGCTGCAACCGGCACGGGAAAGACGCTGGTGGCAGCCTTCGACTATCGCCGCCTTCGGGGGCACATGGGTGATGCGAGCCTGCTGTTTGTGGCTCACCGGCGCGAGATCCTCGAGCAGAGCCTGTTCGCCTATCGGTCTGTGTTGCGGGACGGGGCCTTTGGTGAACTGCTAGTGGATGGTCAACGACCGTCTGCCGGTCGTCATGTGTTCGCCTCTGTCCAGTCGCTTAGCAGGATCCCGCTCGGCCTGATCCCGCCCGACGCATTTGACGTCGTGGTCGTTGACGAGTTCCACCATGCCGAGGCACCCACCTACAGGAGGCTGCTGGAACACCTACGCCCGAAGGTGCTGCTTGGTTTGACGGCCACCCCAGAACGGACCGACGGGCAGAGCGTGCTTGGCTGGTTCGACAATCGAATTGCCGTTGAACTTCGCTTGTGGGACGCACTCGACAGGGGGCTGCTCTGTCCGTTCCAGTACTTCGGCCTGAGTGACAACGTTGACTTATCTCAGGTCGCCTGGTCGAGGCGCGGCTACGACGCCGGCGAGTTGGAGAATATCTACACCGGCAATCACAGGCGGGTCGCGGTCGTGCTGACGGCCATTCAGGACAGAGTCGCCGCTCCGGAGGCAATGCGGGCCCTGGGCTTCTGCGTCAGTGTGGCTCATGCAGAGTTCATGGCCCGGGAATTCAGCCGTCACGGCTTTCCGGCCGTTGCGGTGTCAGCGAACTCAAGTGCGCAGGATCGAGATGCCGCACTGCGCGATCTCAGGGACGGCAAACTGCGCGCCATCTTCTGCGTGGATCTGTTCAACGAGGGGGTCGACGTACCGGAGATCGACACAGTGCTCTTCCTCAGGCCGACGGAGAGCGCGCTGATCTTCGTGCAGCAGATGGGTCGCGGGTTACGTCGGACTGAAGAGAAGGCGTGCCTGACGGTCCTCGATTTCATTGGAAACGCGAACAGACGCTTCCGCTTCGACCTTCGCCTCCGTGCACTAGTGGGCGGCCAACGATCCGAATTGATACAGCAGATCGAAGAGGGCTTTCCTCGGCTGCCGTCCGGATGTGCCATTCAGCTCGACAGAGTCGCCGCAGAAGTAGTTCTGCAGAATGTCAAGCAGAGCCTGGGCTCGACCTTCGCCGGACTGGTCTCCGAACTCCGAGCGGTGGCGGACGCGAGGCGTCATTCTGGATTGGATCCAGATGCGGTCGGACTCTCAGAGTTCCTGGCAAGTGCCGGGCTGGAGGTGGGCGATCTGTACAAGGGAAGGGGCTGGACATGGTCCAGGCTGAAGCGCGAAGCGGGCCTTCGGGTCGCCTCGGCCGGCCCGGACGAGAGGCGCCTGAGCGCCGCACTTCAGCGGCTGTTGCACGTCGACGACCCCTATCGACTTGGGCTTTACCGGCGCGCTGCTCGTCTCGAACTGACCGACGCGGAGCTCGATTCTGATGCGCCGGCGGGACGAGCCCTGAGCGGGCTTCACTTTGCGCTCTGGGGACTCGGTGACCGCGCGACGTCTCTGCGTGATTCCTTCGCTCGCTTCGAACGAAACGAGGCGATGTCGAACGAGCTCGTCGAACTGCTGGAGGTATTGGGTGACCGAGCGGAACACCTTCCAGAATCGTTGGATAGCCACATCGGGTGGGAACATCGAGTTCCGCTCGCGGTGCACTCGCGCGCGTCCCTAACAGAAATCCTCGCAGCGTTCGGCCGGTTGTCGCTTTCTCGGCGCAGCCAGTTGAGGCAGGGGGTGGACTACGACCGCGTCACGAACACAGACTTGTTCTTCGTGACGCTGGAGAAGGCGGAAGGGCACTACTCCCCGTCGACGATGTACCGCGACTATGCCATCGCCCCGGATCTCTTTCATTGGGAATCGCAGTCGACCACGTCTGTGACGTCTCCCACCGGACGTCGCTATCTCGATCACGGCAGTCATGTACTGCTGTTCGTACGCCATCGTAAGCATGAAGCGGGTCTCACGGCGCCATATATGTGTTTAGGCGCCGCAGAGTACGTGTCGCATCAGGGGAGCAGGCCGATTGCCATCACCTGGCGGTTGCGAAAGGCCATGCCTCAGGACTTCTTCAAAGAGGCGAAGGTCGCCGCAGGCTGAGGAGGCGTATGACAGTCTTCTTGCTCATCCGCGAAGACCAGAACGAGCACGGCTTCGTGGACAACTAAAGATGGGTCCTTCGTGACGAGGCCGAGGTGAAGGCTCGGGAGTGGCCGATGCAGGTCGGCCTCTGCAGTTCAGCCCCTCACCACCCTCGTCCCCGCAATCTCGTCGTGCTTCCCACGCCTGGTGGGGTTCGCCAGAATCGTCCGGATGATCCAGTACCACGCCGCGAACGCCAGGATCGGTCCGACGAACGGGATCGCGCCCAGCACCGTGAACGCCTCCCGCACCAGCGCCTGGGTCAGCGAGGGCTTCCCACCGGCCACGCTGACGACCCGGAGGCCCATCCGCATCTTGCCGGGCGTGGCGCCCAGGAGCGCGTCGAACAGCACGAAGTAGGCCAGCACCAGTGTCGAGCCGGTGGCGAGCCACTTCCAGCCGAATCCGATCGTCCAGCCGAGGAGCACGTCGACGCCGATCATCACGGCCACGTCGATGGCGCGCGCGGCAATGCGGTCGGGCAGTTCGCCTGGGACGCTCGCGTCGGTCGCCCGGGCTGGGGTCATCGCCTCCGTCCTTTCTCGCGCGCGCCGCGCGGCTTCAGGCCTGGGCCGGCCAGGGCCGGATCAGCGCGCCGTCGCGGCACGCCGCGCCAGGATGTCGGCCTTGCGGATGATGATCAGGTGGTGCGGGCACTTCTTCGTGTCCGCGTAGAGGCGCTCGCAGTCGTCGCAGCGCACGCACTCCGTCATGATGATCTCGGGCCCGCGGATCGCGCCCCACTCGCAGGCCTTCTGGCAAATGCGGCACGTGTTGCACTCGGACCAGCGCTTGATCCGGAACACCGTCAGCTTCGACAACAGGCCCAGCGCCGCGCCCAGCGGGCACAGGAACCGGCAGTAGAGGTTGCGGACGAAGACCGACGCCAGGAGCAGCAGGGCCACGGCCGTCCACATCACCGGCGTCCGGCCCGAAAGGCCGAAGAACCAGAACGGCTCGACGTACGGATAGATCAGCGGGTCCCCGGTGACGAGGAAGTAGCTCACCGCGCCGCCGAGCACGACGAACTTGATCCTCGACGCATGGCGCTCGACGTTCTTCGGCACGTTGACGCGCAGGCGCGCCGGCATCACCGCGTCGAGCAGCTGCGTCATCGCGCCGAACGCACAGATGCGGCCGCAGTAGACGCGTCCCCACAGCACGGTCGACACCACCGTGACGACGGCCAGCAGGTACCAGGCGAGGTTGTAGCGGAAGATGGGCAGGTTCCCGCCCATCAGGCCGAAGACGTTGACGATGGAAATGAGCTGGCTCTTGTAGAAGCCCAGGTAGCCGACGGCGGCCACGAGCGTCACGTACTTGAGCGGCCTGCTCTTGCGGAAGAAGCTCGTGAAGGCGAGCACCGTGAACGCCGTAACGAGGGCGATGTCGCGCGCTTGCGCCCTCGCATCCTCCTGCCACGTGGGCTGTGACTCTTCCTCTTCGTCGGGGAAGTCCCAGCTGCTCGGAGCCGGTCCGCCCGCGGGTGCCTCTTGCGCGCGAACCCCGGGCGCCCAGAGCAGCGCGACCAGCAGTATCAGCAGCGAGACCCGTCGTGCGCCCCGCGCGCCGCTCACGGCTTGGCGGCCTCGGGTGGGGGCAGCAACTCCCGTGCGACGCGCCGCGAGGCCGTCCGGACGGTGCGCACCGCGGCCGACATCGTGATCGTCGCCCGCGACACGGCGTCGATGTCGGCGCCCAGCTTGAACGGGTCCCGGACGCTCTTGCCCTTGAACTGTGCCGCGAACTGGGGACGGTCGATCGAGAAGTCGCCGTACGGTTCGTGGTGTTCACCGATGATCAGGCCGGTCAGCACGCCCTTCATGTCGACGCCGACGAGCATCGCAATCGGGCCGCCGTATCCGCGCTCCAGCGGCACGACCTCGGTGGTCCAGACGGCGTAGCCGATCGGCGTCTTGCCGTCGCCGAAGGCCGTGAAGTGGGGTGGCTCCCCCTCCTTGGGCGAGAATGACGTGGCTCCCGGGAACAGGCGCTTCAGCCGGGCCAGGTTCTGGGCGTCGATGCCGGCCTGTCCCCCGGCGACGAGCAGGGTTCCCGTGGCCACCACGATCGCGACGAGGGCAGCGAGTTTCTGCAGGATGCTCCTCCGGAAGCGAGAATTATAAGAGGATAGGAGGCGGCTGCCGCCACCCCGGCCGCGGCCGTCCAGCGGGAGGGAGTGTCTCGATGATGCGCACGCGCGGCCTGAGAACGATAGCCGGTTTCGCCCTGACGCTGGTGCCGGCCCTGGCGCTCGGTCAGACGGCCGACCCGCCCAACCCGCTGGCGACGGTCAAGTCGTTGCGCTGCCGCTTTCCCGTGGCGACGTCCGCCGCGTGGAAGGACGGCCAGCCGGTCGCGCAGACCAAGACGCAGGAGCTGCTGCTGTCGGTGGACGAAATCGACGTCCAGGACGGGACCGCCGAGGTCCGCGGGACTGCCGGCCGGGCGTTCGTCAGCGCCGTGCTCTCCGGCTGGAGCCTGTACTTCGTCGAGAACGCCGTGGGTCAGCTCAACGTCACCACCGTGTTCGCGCAGGAGGCGTCGCCGAAGAAGCTGAAGGCCGTGCACTCCCGGCATGGCTACCTGCAGATGTCGATCGGGCGCTTCATCGCCGAGCCGGCCGTGTCGCAGAACTACGGGGAATGCGAGATCCCGGAATGAGACTGATCCTGCACGACATGGCGCCGATGTCCTGGGCCGCCGCCGGCGTCGGCATCGCGGGCATCACGCTTGCCCTGCTGTTTCTCGCCAACCGGCGGCTGGGCATCTCCACCGGCTTCGAGGACGTCTGCAGCCTGGTGCTGCAGTCGCCGTACTTCCGCCGCGAGGCCGTTCGTTCGGGCCGACCGTGGCGCCTGCCGCTGCTGGCGGGGCTGGTGCTGGGCGGCGCGATCTCGGCGATCACCGGCGGCGGCTGGCAGCCGACCTGGGCGCTCGGCGTCTTCGACCAGGCCGTCGGGCTCGGACCTGGGGGCAAGCTCGCGTGGATGTTCGCCGGCGGCCTGTTCATCGGCTTCGGCACGCGGCTGGCGGGCGGGTGCACGAGCGGGCACGGCATCTTCGGGAACGCGAACCTCGAGAAGCCCAGCGTCATCAGCACGCTGTGCTTCATGGGGGCGGGCATCGTCACGACGCAGCTCGTCTACCGCGTGATCTTCCCGCTGGCAGGTGCCCAGTGACCGCGCTCTACGTGCTTCTCGGCGCGGTCTTCGGCTTCATCCTGAGCCGTTCGGGGGCAGCGGATTACGGGTTCATCCAGGGGATGTTCCTGTTTCAGGAGTTCCAGCTCTACGGCATCATCGGCGTCGCGGTCGTGATCACCGGCATCGGCCTCGCCGTCCTGAAGCGGCGCGGCCGCACCATCACCGGCCAGCGGTTGACGATCGAGTTGAAGCCGCTGCACCCCGGCAACGTGATCGGCGGCGTCCTGTTCGGCATCGGCTGGTCGCTGACAGGGATGTGCCCGGGGCCGATCCTCGTCAACATCGGGGAGGGAAAGCTCTACGCCTTCGGCGCGCTGGCGGGTGCCCTGACCGGCGCGGCCCTCTTCGGGGTGCTGTATCCACGGATCCAGGGACCGCTGAAGCTGCCGCCGCTCAAGGTCGGCCCTGGCGAAGGCTGAGCCGCGCTCGACGCGCGAGAGGCCGTCCGCCGTCGGAGCCCGGGACGCGTCTGATACGATCGGACGGACCGGGCACGCCGCCGGGGAGACCTCGATGTTGCGCACACCACGACCGTTGCTGCTGGCAGGATTCGGGCTCTGGCTCGCCGCGGCCGCGCTGGCGATCGGCACCCCGGTTCGCGCCGAGACGGCAGCGGCTGCCCAGCGTGCCGAGCGGATCGAGCGGGCCGAGCGCCTGCTGAACGCGAGCTGCCAGGGGTGTCACGACACCCGGGTGATCCAGACACAGGCCAGGAGCGCGGCCGAGTGGGAGCAGACCATCGCCACGATGGTCGAAAAGGGCGCCACCGTGGCCAAGGAAGACGTGCCGCTCCTGGTGGACTACCTGGTGGACCACCACGGCCCGATGCCCGACGGGCGGGGCAAGGCCATCGTGCTGAACACCTGCACACTCTGTCACGACCTCTCGCGCATCAAGCTCGGGCGCCGCTCCCCGGAGGAATGGGAGGAGACACTGATTTCGATGCTCAATGAGGGGGCCCCGCTGTCGGAGGCCGACTTCCCGGTCGTGCACACCTACCTGGCCCGGAACTTCGGCATCGAATAGATCGCGCAGGCCCGGGCGAGGGCGCCAGGGGCTGACCTGACGTGGGGCTGAAGGCGGCGCCGCCCTGGCCGATTTCAGGGGTGTCGTGCGCTCTCTTTTCGCCAGCCGCTGGCTGACGGTCGGGCAGAAGCTCACCTTCATCACCGCCTTCACGAGCGCGGTGGCCCTGGCGCTCGCCGTCGGGAGCACCGCCGTGTCCGAGAGCGCCGCGTTCCGCAACGCGATTCGCGACGACATCGGATCGGTGGCCGACCTCCTTGGCGCCAACAGCGCCGCGGCGCTGGTGTTCAACGACGAGGCCGCGGCTCGTGACACGCTGACGTCCCTGCGGCTGCGCCGCGACATCCTGGCCGCGGCCGTCTACGACGCCGAGGGCACGCGGCTGGCCTTCTTCACGCGCGACGGCACCGAGCCGCCGGCCACGGCGCGGGCCGCGGTGCCCGGTGAGACCGATGCCGTCCTGGGCGTCACGCGCCCCGTCGTCCACGACCAGAAGCTCGTGGGCACCATCTACGTGCTGGCGAGCCTCGACGAACTCGTCGACGTCCGCCGCCGCGTCCTGATCATCGGGATGGTGGTGTTCGCCGTCGCGATCGGGATCGCGGTGATGCTCGCCTCGTTCCTGCAGCGATCCATCGCCGGGCCCATCCACCGGCTGTCGATGGCGATGGGGCGCGTCACCGAGGCGCGCGACTACTCGACTCGGATGGACGCCCCCAGGCGTCACGACGAGATCGGGGGCCTGGCCGCCGGCTTCAACGCGATGCTGGCGGAGATACAGTCGCGCGACGACGAGCTCGAGCGGCATCGCGAGACCCTCGAGCAGCAGGTGGAAGAGCGGACGGCCGAGCTGCGGGCCGCGAAGGAGCGCGCGGAGGAGGCCAGCCGCGCCAAGAGCGAGTTCGTGGCCAACATGAGTCACGAGCTGCGCACGCCGCTCAACGGCGTGATCGGCATGACCGAGCTCGTGCTCGAGAGCGATCTGACGCGGGAGCAGCGCGAGTCGCTCGGGATCGTGACGACATCCGCCCACAGCCTGATCGAGATCATCAACGAGATCCTGGATTTCTCGAAGATCGAGGCGGGCAAGATGCAGCTCGAAGCGGTCGACGTCGAGCTCGAGCGGTTCCTCGACGACATCGTCCGCGGGATGGCGCTGAGCGCGCACCAGAAGGGGATCGAGATCTCCTGCGCGCACGGCGAGGGGCTTCCGGCCCGGATCCGCGTCGACGCGCCGCGGCTTCGGCAGGTGCTCGTGAACCTGCTCGGCAACGCGGTGAAGTTCACCGAGAAGGGCAGCGTCACGCTGTCGGCACGGCTGCTGTCGCCGGCCGAGGCGGGCTCGGCGCGCCTCGAGTTCGCGGTGCGCGACACCGGGATCGGCATCGCGCCGTCGAGACTGGCCGTGATCTTCGATCCCTTCACGCAGGCCGATGGTTCGATGTCGCGCCGCTTCGGCGGCACCGGGCTCGGCCTGACGATTTCCGCGCGCCTGGTGCGCCTGATGGGCGGCGAGATTGCCGTCGACAGCACCGAGGGACAGGGGTCGACGTTCCGCGTCGTGCTGCCCGTGCCGGTCGTGGCGAACCACGCGCCGCCGGCGGTGGCCGACGAGCGATTCGACGGCCTTCGGGTGCTGGCCGTCGACGACCATCCCGTGAACCTGACCATCGTCGACGAGATGCTCCGCCGGGCGGGCGGGTCGGTCACCCGGGCGCAGAGCGGCCCGGATGCACTCGCGGCCCTCGAGGCGGCGTCGCGGTCCGGGACGACGTTCGACTTGATGCTGCTCGACTATCAGATGCCGGGCATGACCGGGCTCGACCTGCTCGCCGAGGCGCGCCGCCGTGGACTCGCGTTGCCGATGGGGCTGCTGCTCCTGACGTCAGTGGACGCCGCCGAGGTGGGGACGGCCGCCCGCGCCATGGGCGTCGGCGCCTGCCTGACCAAGCCAATCCGCCGGAACGACCTGCTCGGGGCGATCCGGACGCTGGGCGCCAGTGCAGACGTGCCAGCCGCGCCGGCCGCGCGTGCAGCCGCGCCGGCGGATGCCCCGGCACAGGTTCGAGCCCGGGTGCTGCTGGCGGAGGACAACCGCGTCAACCAGAAGGTGGCGATGGCGCTGCTCGCCCGGCGCGGCTACGGCGTGACGCTCGCCGAGAACGGACGCGAGGCGCTCGACGCCTACCGGCGCGAGTGCTTCGACATCGTGCTGATGGACATCTCGATGCCGGAGATGGACGGCTACGAGGCCGTGGCGGCCATTCGCGCCCACGAGGCCGACACCGGGCGGCGGACGCCGATCATCGCGGTCACCGCTCACGCGATGGAGAGCGATCGCGAGAAGTGCCTTGCGGCGGGCATGGACGACTACCTGACCAAGCCGATCAACGCCGCCCGGCTGTTCGCCGCCATCGACCGCCTGCTGGACGGGAGGGCAGGGGCCACGCCCGATGTCACGCCCTCGCCGGTCGGCGAGACCAACGCGGCCTGACCCGATCGCCGCGCGGGCCTGCGCCTATCGTACGCGGTGCTCGCCGACCTACCCGCCTTCTGACTCTCTGCGCTCGTGGCGGGTGCGGGCCTAGTCGACGCCCTGGCAGAGCGAGACGACGCAGATCGAGTTGATCGTCCGGTCCACGGGCGGCGTCGGCAGGTTGCGCTCGGCCATCAGCTTGCGGATCAGCGCCGCCGTCTCGGGGCGGGCAATCGCCGACTGCACGCCGACCCGGACCAGGCCTTCCGCATAATCGACGGCCTGCCACGTGTGGCCGGCCGCGATCGAACCGACCTTGTCGGTGTCGCGGCTGCCCTTGTCGTGGGTTTCGAGCTTCGCGCCGCGGTCGACCAGCAGCTGCACCACGTCGCTGCGGCCCTTGAGCGCGGCGCCCATCAGGGCCGTGCGGCCCTCGACGTTCGCGTGGTTCGGGTCGAGCCCGAGGTCGAGCAGCATCCGCATCGCCTCGAGGTTGGCCTTCGCCGAGCGCTCGTAGGTGACGCCCTCCACCCAGCCGATACCGGCGCTCGCCGTGAGCGCGTTGTCGCCGTTGGCGGTCGTGGCCTTTGGATCGGCCTTGTACTTCAGCAGCAGCGTCATCAGTTCGGTGTCGCTCGACTGCGCGGCGCGGATGAACGGGGTGGCGCCGTCCTCCCAGAACCACTGCATCGTGAAGATCGTCCGCGTCAGCGTGTTCTCCTTGACGGGCGTGTTCGGGTTGGCGCCCTTGTCGAGGAGCTTGGTGATGATCTCGAGATGGTCCAGGTCCGGCTTGGGGACCGGATAGTCGCCGCCCTCGATGTTGCGATTGTCCGTGGCGAGGTAGAGCGGCGTCCAACCGCCTTTGTTGGCCAGGTTCGGGTCGGCGCCGCGGTCGAGCAGCATCGACGCGAGACGGTAGTTCCGGTTGTTCACCGCGGTCAGCAGCGGCGTCCAGCCGTACTCGGTGACCTGGTTCACGTTGGCGCCCGCGTCGAGCAGGGCCCTGGCCGATTCGATGTCGCCCTCCCGCGCCGCGAAGACCAGGGCCGTCAGGCCGCCGCCCCCGCTGCCGACCAGGCCGGCGAACACCGTTTCCGTGTCGTCGTCCGGGTCGGCCGCGGCTGCTGCGGCACCGCCCGCGCGACCACGCCCGTTGGCGGCCCCAGCGCCGGCAGGGCCCGCGCCACGCCCTCGTCCGGGCTGGCCGGCCGCCTGCTGGCCGACGGGTGCCCCGGCGCCCGGAACGGCTGGCGCGCCCGGCGCGGCAGGAGCCGCGCCACCCTGGCGTCCGGCACCGGGTGGCAGGGGCCGCCCGTCAGGCCCGATCGCCTGCCCGAGGCCTCGCTGACCGCCAAGTTCGCGCCCCTCGCGCTGTTCGAGGGCGAGTTGCTCTTCGTAGGTGCGGCCCGCGGCGGCGGCGCGCTTGCGCCGCTCCTGGGCCTGATCCACCGCGCGAACGTTGACGCGGTTCGCCATGTAGTTGCGGGGAAGTCCTGCGCCGGCCGACTTGATGGCCGGGTCCGCGCCGGAGGCGAGCAGTGCCTTGACGGCTTCCGCGTGCCGCTGTTCCGCGGCCCACATCAGTGCCGTCGTGCCGCGCAGGCGTTCCCGCGCGTTGACGTCGGCGCCCGCCTCGACGAGCAGCCTGATCGCGGCCGGATTGCCGTTGCGCGCCGCGAGCATGAGCGTGGTTTCGCCGTTCGGGCCCAGCTCCTTGGCGTTGGCCCCGGCCTTGATGAGTCTGTCGATCGCCGCCGGACTGCCGTAGAGGGCCGCCATCGCGAGCGGTGTGATGCCCTCGCGGTTGGCGGCCTTCACGTCGGCCTTGGCCCGCAGGAGGGCGTCCAGCATCTCGAGATCGCCCCGGTAGACGGCCCAGTGGAGGGCCGTAGCGCCGTCGATCTGCGCGATGTTGACGTCCGCCTTCTGCAGGATCAGGCGGCGGAGGGCGGCCAGGTCGCCCTTCATCGCCGCGTCGGCGACGGCGGGACCGGCGGCGGACCGGGACGTCGGAGTCCGTGACGCCGCCGCGGGACGCGCCGGCGGAGCGGCCGGAGCCTGCGCGGCGAGCGTGCCCGCGATCGAGAGCCACGCGAGTGCCGCGGGGCCGAGCGCTTGACGGACCTTCATGACGGCCTCTCGCCCTCAGACCAGCTTGGCCAGACGGCCGGTGCTGTCGCCCTGCGTCTGCCGGTTGACGCCGAACATGTCCATGACGCTGAGCAGGAGGTTCCCGGTCGTGACCGTCTTGCGTTCGTAGGCCAGGTGCCGGTTGCCCTTCAGCTGCCCGTTGGCCCCCCCGACCAGGATGTGCGGCACGTCGTAGTGCTGGTGCTGATTCGAATTGCCCATGTTGGTGCCGTACAGAATCAGCGAGTGGTCGAGCAGCGTGCCGTCGCCGTCCGGCGTTGCCCGGAACTTCTCGGCCAGGTACGCCAGCGTCGACACGTGATAGCGGTTGAGCGCCGCGTAGCGCCGCACCTGGACGGGGTCGTCCTGGTGGTGCGAACCGCCGTGGAAGCTGACGCTCGTGCCGCCCTCGGGAAAGAGCGGGCCCTTCGGGAACGCGTAGACGCGGCTGGTCAGGTCGCGCGCGCCGAGCATCGTCGCCACGCGGGTGATGTCCGCCTTGAACGCCAGCGTCAGCAGGTCGGCGTGCAGCTTGATGTGCTCGTCGAACTGCTCGGGGATGCCAGGCGGCAGGTCGAGCTCGGGCACGTCGTTCGAGATCTTCGCCGACAGCTGGATCCGGCGCTCGATCTCGCGGATCTCGTCCGTGTACTGGTTGACCGTCCGGACGTCGGCGGCACCGAGTTGCTTCCGCAGCGCCGCCAGCTCCTGCTTGAGCGAGTCGAGGATGCTGCCGCTCTGCTTCATGCGCTGCGCGCGGACCTCGGGCGTGGCGCCGCTGCCGAACAGGCGCTCGAACACGACCTGCGGATTCAGCTCCATCGGGAGCGGGCTCGTGCGCAGGACGTCTTCCATGTCCGGCGTCGGCAGCTCGACCCACGAGATCGAGTTCGTGTACGAACAGCTGTAGCCCTCACCGCAGTTGCTCGAGCTGCTGTTCGGATCCTCGACGGCCAGCTGCAGCGACGGCAGCAGGGTCTCGCGCCCGATCTTCTGCGCGATGAACTGATCGATGGTCGCGCTGCCCACCGTGGCGTCGGAGCCCGCCGTCTTGCGCGGCTTGATGGCCGTCAGGAACGCGGCGGCCACCCAGTGGTCCGAACCCGTCGTGCCCTCGGGTGGTTCCGCCGACTTGGACCACAGGCCGCTCAGTACCACGGTCTGGTCCTTCACCTTCTCGAGCGACTCGAGGATGTAGGGCAGCTTCTCGGGCAGCTTGCCTTCCGCGGGTGGTTCCCAGAAGCCTGGCGCCATCCCGTGCGGGTAGAAGACGCCGACGAAGCGCTGGTGGGGCGCTCCGGCGGTCTGCGCGAGCAGGGTGCTGGCCGGTACCATCGCGTCGAGCAGCGGCAGCGCCAGGGTGACCCCCGCGCCCTGGAGGAACGTGCGGCGGCCGATGTGCTTCTTCGTGATGTACATGACTAGTTCGCCCCTCTGTTGGATGTCGTCGCGATCGATGCGGTGGCGGGAGCCGACTCCTGGCCGACGCGCGTGTTCCACTGGAACGGGCGGCTCCTGACGACGCCCAGCACCAGCGACGAGAACCGGTTCGAGTTCCTGCCCGCGTCGCGCGCGATCGCGCGGACGAGCGGCATGTCCTTGTACTCGAGCCCGCGGCCCAGGCCGTAGGTCAGCAGCTTCTCGGCCGCGACCTCGACGAACCGGTCCGAGTACCCGTTCAGGATCCAGTTGCGCAGGGCCACCGGGCTGTCCACCTGCGTGTTGTCGTAGAGCAGCGTCTTGGTGTCGACCGGGCTGCCCTCGTCCGTCGTGCGCCACGAACCGATGCCGTCGAAGTTCTCGAGGGAGAACCCGATGGGGTCCATCAGCCGGTGGCACTGCGTGCAGTCGGCCCTGACGCGGTGCGACTCCATCTTCTGGCGCATCGTCGGCTCCTTGGCATTCGGGTCGGCGGCGCGCGGCGGCAGCGGCGGGACGTTCGGCGGCGGGTCTGGCGGGCTCATGCCCAGGACGTTCGTCATGATCCACTTGCCGCGAGCCACCGGCGAATTCCGCTCCGGCTTGGCCGAGGTGACCAGGAAGGCGCCCTTGCCGAGCAGGCCGCGGCGCATGTCGAGCTCGGCCGGCAGCGTGATCCGGCGGAACTGCATCCCCGTGACGTTCGGGATGCCGTAGTGCTTGGCGAGCCGCTCGTTGATGAACGTGTAGTCGGCCGTCAGCAGGTCGAGGATGTTCCGGTCCTCCCGGACGATCGAGTCGAACAGCAGCTCCACTTCCTTGCGCATCGACTGACGGAGCGGGTCGTCGAAGTCCGGGTAGATGAGCGGCAGCGGCGAGGTCGCGTCGAGGGCCCGCAGGTTCAACCACTGACCGGCGAAGTTGACGGCCAGCGCCTCGGCCTTCGGGTGCTTGAGCATGCGGCGAACCTGCTGCTCCAGCACGACGGGGTTCTTCAGGCGCCCCTGGCTGGCCACGCGCAGCAGTTCGTCGTCCGGCGACGAACTCCACAGGAAGAACGACAGCCGCGACGCCAGGTCCAGGTCGCTGACGCGGTACGCCTGACCCGGTCGCACGGCGAGGGGTTCCTCCTCGATCCGGTAGATGAACTGCGGCGACGCCAGGATGCGGGACAGGGCCAGCTCGATGCCCTGGTCGAAGTCCTTCTCCTTGCGGCCGAAGTCGTAGAACTCCATCAGGATGTCGACGTCTTGCGCCGCCGCCGGCCGGCGGTAGGCGTAGGTCGCCAGGGCCGTGACGATGCGGCGCGCGCAGGGCGTCTCCTCGGCCGCGGTCTTGGGCCGGCAGACGAAGATCTTGTCGCGGCTCGGCGACTTGACGGCCTGGGTGGCGCCGAACGGCCCCTCGATCCGAATCGTGCCGACGTGCGGGAAGAACGTGTAGCCCGGCGTCGGACCCGTCTGGATCGTCGAGCGGAGGAAGTGCTTGTCGAGGTCGAGCAGCGGCGCGTAGTTGGTCGCCAGGAACGTCGCGCCCACCGTGTGGGTGCCCGCCGTCGTCTTGAAGCGGACGCGCATCGGCGCCCCGTTGCGGCCGCCGAAGAACGCTTCCGGGCCGGCCTGGCCGGCCGCCGACACGGCCGGACGGCTGCGGCCTGGACCGCAGCTGGTCACCTGCGCCCGGCCGCCGCCCACCCAGTCCATCAGCTGCAGCCGCTCGCCGTCGAGCAGCACCTCGATGCGCTCGCACGGCACCGACCCGAAGCCCGTCGGAGACATGTTGTCGCCGAAGATTGGCGTCACGGTCAGCGTGTACTCGCCATCGGACGGGAAGGTGTGGTTCACGATCAGGCCGCCGCGCGTGCCGAACGGCAGGCCCTCGATGTGATAGTCCTGCGACGTGTCCTCGCGCGTGCGATACACGGCGAGCGTCGGCTGCTCGGGGTAGCCCATCGCGAGCCGGCTGATCTTCTGCGCCGCCGAGACGTAGGCCTCGACGAGCGTCGACGAGATGCCGAGCGCGCCCGCGATGTTGTCGAACCCCGAGGTCGAGTCGTCCGAGGGCAGGTACTTGGACGCGTCGATGTTCAGGTTCAGCAGGTCGCGGACGACGTTCGTGTACTCGGTGCGGTTCAGGCGGTGCAGGCCGGGCGGCGTCGTGTTGGGCGCGCCTGCCTTGTCGAGCTCGCCGGCGATGAAGCCGAGCAGCGCATGGAAGCGCTCGGGGTCTGGCCGCTTCATGCCGGCGGGCGGCATCATGCCCGCGCCGACCTTGCGCACGACGAACTCCCACGTCTTGGCGTCCTTCGCGACGTTGGCGGGATCGAGCGAGTCGAGGGTGAGCTTGCGAGCCGAGTCCATGCCGGCCGTCTTGGCACGTTCGCTGTGGCACGCGAGGCAGTACTGCGAGATGAACGCCTTCGCGTCGTCCGCCGTCACGCGGGCGGCTGGCGTGACCGCCGCCGCCGAGGCCCTGACCGGCACTGGCGAGGCCGCCGGCCCTGCCTGCGCGGGGGCGGTTCGCTGCGCCGGTGTGGCCGCGGCCGGGCGTGATGCCGGCTGACCGGTCTGCGCGTGCACCGCCAGAACCCAACCGCTGATGGCGATGAACCCGCCGATCATCGAACGTCTGGTCATGAGAACTGCTCCGTCACTGATGCGACCTCGGACTTCGGGGTCACTGAGGTGTATTACTCCGTGGGGGCGCCGACCATTTCTCCCGCTCTTCCGCGCCGCCACGATGACGGCCATGTTCAAGCATGGGTCGATCCAGGCGCCGGGCTGGGGCCTCGGCGATCAAGATCAATCAACTCAATAAGATACCGGAAACGTCAGCATCGGTGCAACGCGGGCGTCCCGAGGGATTTCTCGTGCCTGGGGCGGAAAGATACCCATTTCGAATCCCCCTATAGGGTCGATCGTAGAGCCATCTGGCCGAAGCGCAACAGTCGAAACAACCTATGGTCGTGTTCGGGTTTGGCTATGATGCCGGCCGTGCGGATCGGCATCGACCTCGGGGGCACCAAGATCGAGGGCATCGCGCTGGACGATCGGGGAGATGCCCTGATTCGGAGACGCGTCGAGACACCCCGGGGTGACTACGCCGGCACCCTGGGGGCCGTCGCCGGGTTGGTGACCGGGTTCGAGCGGGAGTTGAGGACGGTCGGGACGGTGGGAGTCGGCTTGCCCGGCACCGTGTCGCCCGCGACGGGTCTGGTCAAGAACGCCAATTCGACCTGGCTCATCGGAAAGCCATTCGCCCGCGACCTGGCCGAGGTATTGGGCCGCGAGGTCCGCTGCCAGAACGACGCCAACTGCTTCGCACTGTCAGAGGCGGTGGACGGGGCGGGGGCCGGTGCCCCAGTC
>CAWULT010000002.1:0-94746 GCA_963923455.1 uncultured bacterium | reverse complement strand
TAAGAGACAGCGCTCGTTGCGCGCCGCCTCGTCGCGGCGCATGACGGCGTCGGCGAGTCCGCGCTCCTCGCGCGCGCGGTGGCGGGCCTTCGTCTCCGGGCTGCCGGTGCCGGCCTCGATGCGCGCGATCTCTGCCCGACGGCCGGCGATGTAGCGCTCGAAGCATTCACGCGTGCGGCTGAAGGTCGCCAGCGAGTCGGCGCCGCGCCCGCGCTCGGCGAGCACGGCCGCCAGGAACGTGCCCGCCTCGCACTGCTGCGCGTCGAGGCGGAGGGCCTCGCGGAACTCGCGTTCCGCCGTCTCGAGCCGGTGCTCGCGCCACTCGATCATGCCTGACAGCACGAACACCGCCGGATCGGCGGTGCCCGCCTTCGCGGCGTCGGTGTCGAGGCGGGCCTCGGGGTAGCGTTCCTGGTGGAAGAGGTTCCAGGCGCGCCAGTAGTGCGCCTGTGCGAGAAACCAGCTGCCGAGCTCGATGAGCCGCCCCGCGGCGGCAATCGCCTCGTCCCGCCGCAAGAGGTTCGACAGCGCGATCGTCCGTCCGAGCCATGCGTCCCGGTGGGTGGGCACGAGGGCCAGTGCGCGGTCATAGGCGGCGACGGCGTCCTCCCACTCTTCGCGATCTTCATGGAGCTGGCCGAGGCCGCTCAGGATCGCCGGTGAGTCGGGAAACGCGGCCGCGGCTGCCTGGAAGCGGCGCAGCGCGTCCTCCTGGTCCGGGGCCTCGCGGTCGCCAACGGCCTGCCGGGCCAGGGCGTAGTCGGCGTCGACGAACTCCGGGTGCGCCGCCCGGAGCGCGCGCAGGCGAGGGATGTCTCGCTCGCCCCCGCAGACGCCCACGCGATAGTGCAGCAGCGGGACGTCGGGAAACGCGGTCAGCGCGGCATCGGCCGTCCGCACCCAGTCGGCGCCCGGCGCGTACTCGCACGCCAGGGAGAGATCGAGGTAGGTCCGAAACTCGGGCGACCCGGGCGCCCCCGCCAGGGCCGCCCGCCAGCCCTCGAGCTTCGCCGCGGCCTCGCGCCGCGGCATGGTCTGCGCGAGCAGCAGTTCGCGATCCCCGCCCCGCGGGTCCGGCGGAATCGCCGCGAGCACCTCCTGATAGACAGCCCACGCGGGATCGAGGGGCTCGAGCGCGGCCATCCGCTCGGCCCAGGGCTGTTGCGGCAGACCGAGTTCCCGGGCGCGCAGCAGCAGCAGCGCGGCAATCTCGTAGGCCCGGGACGATGACGCCGGCTGGGCCTCGTCCAGCGCGCGGATCAGGCAGTCGCGGCAGCCCTGGCGCACGAGCGCGTCGACGTCGGCGGGGGCAACCGGCCGTTCGAAGACTGCGCGGCCGGCGGGGGGCACGGATATGGGACGAACGGGGGCGCAGCCCGCGGACGTCGCGAGGAGCGCCGCCAGCGCGACGGACGAGGCGTGGCGAGGCGGGCGCCGGCGGTCACTCGCCGGGACGGAACGGTGTGCCCAGGGTCTCAAGGCGACGCTCCAGCCGTCGGGTGCAGTCACAGTCGGAACACGCCCAGGGCTGCTCGCCGGTTTCGTGCCGGCAGCGGGAGCGCGCGTGGGCGTCCTTGACCGTCAGCAGGTCGAAGTAGGCTTCCCAGTACGGGCGCTCCTCGTCGAGCGGCACGGCGCAGAAGCAGGTCTCGACCCAGGTGACCCGTCCATCGGACAGTTCGCGGGCCGCCGCCATGTTCCGCAGGTACTCCTCGCCGGCCACCGAGCCCCGCCCGAGCGTGCCGCCGGCGATGGCCCGCGCGAGCGGGCGCCGCCGGCCGTTCTTGATGCGGGCGGTCACGAGGTAGCGCACGCGTTGATCCTACCGCGCCCCGGGGCACGGCGGAGCCCTTGACGCCCGAGCCTCCCGGGTCTACGGTAGCGCTCGAATGGTTGCAGAGGGGGTGCGTGTGGACGTGAAAGGGTTGGGCCCGGCCCGGCTGTGCGCGGCGGTGCTGATGGCGTTGGCGATCGCGATGCCCGCCCGCGCGCAGCAGGCCGCGGCGGAGCGCTGGGAGAAGGAGATCGCGGCGTTCGAGGCGGGCGACAAGGCGTCCCCGCCGCCGAAGGGGGAAATCGTGTTCGTCGGCAGCTCGACGATCCGCCTGTGGGACCTGGCCGCCGCCTTCCCCGATCTGAAGACGATCAACCGGGGGATCATCGGGTCAGAGATGCACGATGCCCTGCGCGCCGTGGACCGGCTGGTCCTGCCCTACGCGCCGCGCACGGTCGTCGTCTACGCCGGCGACAACGACATCATGGGCACGCCGTCCGAGGAGATCGCGATCGCGTTCGAGCGCTTCGTCCGCGCCGTCCACGCGAAGCTGCCGCAGACCCGCATCGTCTACATCGGCATCAAGCCGAGCATCCTGCGTTGGGCGCAGGTCGACCGGATGCGTCAGGCCAACGCGATGATCCGCGCCTTCTGCGGGCGCGACGACCGCGTGGCGTTCGTCGACGTCGACAACGCGATGCTCGGCTGGGACGAGAAGCCGCGCCCGGAGCTGTACGTGCAGGACGGCCTGCACCTGACGCCGGCCGGCTACCAGATCCTGACGGCGCTGGTGCGTCCGCTCCTCGGGCCGGCGCCAGCGTCCACCCGTTGACGTCGGCGCATGTGCCCGGCGGCCCGGGCACGCCGCCCGGCTCCGGGGCGCCCGCTCAGTAGGCCCCCCAGACCGCGAAGAGTGACGCGATCGCGACGGTCGCGGCGGCGTCGGCCCGCAGCGTCCGAGGGCCCAGCGTCAACAGCCGGCCGTGCGCGGCCGCCAGGCTGATCTCCTCCGGCGTCCAGCCGCCTTCGGGCCCGACGAACAGCGCCACGTCGGCCGGGGCCAGTTCCCCGAGCGCCGGCGGCGGGGCCGCGCCGGCGGCCCCCGGCTCGACCAGCATCAGCCGGAGGGCCGGCAGCGCAGGGTCGCCGCCGCGCAGCACCGCGTCGAGCATGCGTGGCTCGCGCACGTCCGGCACGACCGCGCGTCCGCACTGTTTGGCAGAGGCCACCGCCACCCGCATCCATCGGTCGCGCCGCCGCCCGCGGTCGAGGGCGGCCACCGCGATCTCGGTCCGCGCCGTCACGACCGGCTGAATCGCGGCCACGCCCATCATGACGGCGTCGCGGACGACGTCGTCCATCTTGTCGCCCTTGAGGACGGCCTGGACGAGGGTGACGGCGACCCGGGCCTCGCCTGCCGCGGCGCGCCGTGCCCCGATCCGGACGACGACGCCCGCTTTGCCGGCCTGCTCGACCCGTGCGTCGAACTCGGCGCCGCGTCCGTTGAACACACGAACCTCCGCGCCCTCGCCGAGCCGGAGCACGCGGGTCAGGTGGGCGGCCTCGTCGTCGGGCAGCGGCACCAGCGTGTCGGGACGCTCGGCGGCGGGGGCGAGAAAGCGGGCGGGCACGGCCCGATTATGCCTCGCGCCACCTGCTATACTCGCGCCACTGCATGTTCTTTCGCGGTCAGACCATCGGCAAGTACCGCATCCTCTCCACTCTCGGCAGCGGCGGCTTCGGCAGCGTCTTCCTCGCCGAGGACACCTGGATCGACAAGAAGGTCGCCATCAAGGTGCCCCACAAGCAGGGGCTCGACTTCGGTGAACTGCTGAAGGAGCCGCGCCTGCTGGCGTCGATGAGCCACCCGAACATCGTGACGGTGCTCACCGCCGACAAGGTGGACGACGTCTTCTTCATCGTCATGGAGTACGTGCCGGGCCAGACGCTCGAGCACGTCATCGTCACCGAAGGCGCGCTCGACCTGCCGCGGGCGCTCGACTTCACCTGCCAGATCTGCAACGCGGTCGACCACGCGCACCGCGCCGGCATCCTGCACCGCGACCTCCGCCCGGGCAACATGCTGGTGTCGGAGAACGCGATGCTCAAGGTCACCGACTTCGGCACGTCGCGGTTCCTCGAGATCGCCGTCCACGGCACGACGGTGGTCGGCAGCCCGCCGTACATGGCGCCCGAGCAGTTTCACGGCAAGGCCGTGTTCGCGAGTGACGTCTACTCCATCGGCGTCACGATGTACCAGATGCTGACCGGCGTGCTGCCCTACGACACCCCGTCGCCGGCGGACCTCGACCGCCTGATGCGCGGCGAACTGGTGTCGTCGCCGCGGCTCCGGAATCCGAAGGTGCCCAAGGACATCAGTGACATCGTCCTCCGGGCCCTGGCGCCCGACCTGACGGTCCGGTATGCCCGGCCGTCGGATCTGCTCGCCGATATCCTGGCCGCGCGCGAGTCCACCCCGAGGCCCCGGCCAGTCCGGTCGACGCCGGTCACGCCCGGGGCGGACGACTCGGTGGCCGAGATACAGTCGCGGCTCCGGGCCCGTGACACGCCGCAGCCCCGATTCTGCTGGCACTGCCGGAAGCCGCTGCACGCCAGGACGGACCGCTGCCCCTTCTGCGGCGAACGCAACTGAGTCCGTCCGGCGTGGGCGCGCGGTGCCTCATCCTGCCGCCCGCATCGGCCGAAACCGCGTGTACACGCGGTAGAATGTCGAAAAGGAGCACACCGCAATGGGATTTCCCGGAACTGGCAAGATCTGGATGAACGGGTCGCTGGTGGATTGGGCCGATGCCAGGATTCACGTCGCGTCCCATGTCGTCCACTACGGGAGCGGGGTGTTCGAGGGCGCGCGGTGCTACGACACCGTTCGGGGGCCGGCGTGCTTCCGGCTCGACGCGCACATGCGGCGGCTGATCGACTCGGCCCGCATCTACCGGATGGAACCGCCCTACGACGAGCAGACGCTGTCGCAGGCCGTGATCGACCTGATTCGCGTCAACGCCTTCAAGGCGTGCTACATCCGCCCCCTGATCTATCGCGGCTACGACTCGCTCGGGGTCAACCCGTACCCGTGCCCGGTCGACGTGGCAATCATGCTGTGGGAATGGGGGGCGTACTTCACGAAGGAGGCCATCGAGGAAGGCCTCGACGTCAAGATCTCGACCTGGGCCCGGAACGCGCCGAACACGACGCCGGCCATGGCGAAGAGCGTCGCCAACTACGCCAACGCGCAGCTGATCAAGATGGAGGCGATCGCCGACGGCTACGCCGAGGCCATCGCGCTCGACACGCACGGCAACATCAGCGAAGGCAGCGGCCAGAACGTCTTCATCGTCCGCAACGGGATCATCTACACGCCGCCGATCGGCAACTCGGTGCTCTGGGGCATCACCCGCGACTCGGTGATCACGATCGCCCACGACCTCGGCTTCGAGGTGCGCGAGCAGACCCTGCCACGCGAGACGCTCTACATCGCGGACGAGGTGTTCTTCGTCGGCACCGCCGTCGAGGTGACGCCCATCCGGTCGGTGGATCGCATCAAGGTGGGCCGCGGCCGCCGCGGCCCCGTGACCGAGGCGATCCAGCAGCGGTTCTTCGACATCGTCCGGGGCCACGCCCCGGACACACACGGCTGGCTGCAGTTTCTCGAGGCGCCGGTCACGGCTAATTGAGCGGCGCTGATGCGCCGATAACCCCGGCGTGCAGCTCAACGACCTTCTGAAGATTGCGCTCGAGAGCGGGGCGTCCGACCTCCACCTGAAGGTCGGCACCTACCCGCTGATGCGGCTCCGCGGCACCCTGGTGCCGGCGACCCAGGAGAAGCGCATCGAGCACGAGGACATGGTGGCCATGGCCGCCGCGGTCCTGCCCGTCTCCAAGCGCGAGGATTTCAACCAGCACCACGAGGTCGACCTCGCCTACAGCGTGGCCGGCCTCGGGCGCTTCCGCTGCAACGCCTTCCAGCAGCGCGGCACCATCGGCATGGTGTTCCGCGTGATTCCGCGGAAGGTCGGGACGGTCGACGAACTCCTGCTGCCCGACGTCCTGAAGACGATCTGCGCCGAGGAGCGCGGCCTGGTGCTCGTGACCGGGACCACCGGCAGCGGCAAGAGCACGACGCTGGCGGCCCTCATCGACGAGATCAACGCGTCGCGCACCGCTCACATCATGACGATCGAGGACCCGATCGAGTACCTCCACCGGGACAACCTCTCCGTCATCAACCAGCGCGAGATCGGCGTCGACACCAACTCGTTCTCGCACGCCCTGCGCAGCGCCCTCCGGCAGGACCCGGACATCATCCTGGTCGGCGAGATGCGCGACTTCGAGACCATCGAGACGGCCCTGCACGCGGCGGAGACCGGACACCTGGTGTTCTCCACGCTGCATACCGTCGATGCGACCGAGACGATCAACCGGATCATCGCGGTCTTCCCGCCTCACCAGCAGAAACAGATCCGGCTGCAGCTCGCCAGCACGCTGAAAGCCGTCGTCTCGCAGCGCCTGCTGCCGCGCGCGGACGGCAAGGGCCGGGTGCCGGCGGTCGAGGTGCTGCTCAGCACCGCGTTCATCCGCGACTGCATCATGGATCGCGAGAAGACGCACCTGATACACAGCGCGATCGTGCAGGGCGTCTCCCAGTACGGCATGCAGACGTTCGATCAGTCCATCTTCAGCCTCTACCAGCGCGGGCTCGTGGACTACGGCGAGGCGCTCCGCTGGGCCTCGAACCCCGACGAGTTCAAGCTGAAGGTGCAGGGCATCTCGTCGACCTCGGACGTGGCCCGCGACCAGATGGCGAGCACGCGGCTCGGCGGGAGCGAGATCACCCGATTTGGCTGACCCCGCGTACGTCGACGGCCTCAAGCTGCTGGCCCGGCGGGAATTGTCCGCGTCCCAGGTGCGCCAGCGGCTCGCCCGCAAGGGGCACCCGGCGGAGGCCGTCGACGCCGCGATCGGGAGACTCCAGGCCGAGCGTGCCCTCGACGACGCGCGCGTGGCCGGGGCCATCGCACGCACCGAGTCCATGCTCAAACGCCGCGGCCGCGTGAGGGTCCGGCGCCAGATCGAGGCGGCCGGCATTGCGCCAGACCTCGCGGAGCGGGCGCTCGCCGAGGTCTTCGGCGACATCGACCCCGAGGCTCACCTCGCCGAGGCAATCGACCGCAGGCTCAAGGGCCGCCGGCTGGACGCCGACCCGCGCGCGTTCGGACGCCTGTTCCGCTATCTCGTCGGCCAGGGCTTCGAGGCCGATCGCGTGCTGGCCGCGCTGCGGGCCCGGCGGGGCCCGGCGGGCGACGAGTAGCGCCGTACCCGGCAAACACCCCGACTACAATAGACCCCGATGACCTCCGCAGGCCTCCGTGAGTCGTTCCTGGCGTACTTCGGGCGCAACGCGCACCGTATCGTCGGCAGTTCGTCCCTCGTCCCGACCGACGATCCCACGCTGCTGTTCACCAACGCCGGCATGAACCAGTTCAAGGACGTGTTCCTGGGCAGGGAGACGCGCAGCTACACGCGTGCCACGACCGCCCAGAAGTGCATGCGCGTCAGCGGCAAGCACAACGACCTGAACAACGTGGGGCCGTCGTTCCGGCACCACACGTTCTTCGAGATGCTGGGCAACTTCTCCTTCGGCGATTACTTCAAGTCCGAGGCGATTCCCCTTGCCTGGACGCTGCTGACGGAGGAATGGAAGATTCCGGTGGACCGCCTGTATGCCACGGTGTTCCGGGGCGAGGCCGGGGTGCCCCGCGACGGCGAGGCCTACGACATCTGGCGGACGTTCCTGCCCGCGACGCGGATCGGAGAACTCGGCGCGGCCGACAACTTCTGGCAGATGGGCGACACGGGCCCGTGCGGCCGCTGTTCCGAGATCTACTACTTCCGCGGCGCCGATCTGCCGTGCGCGACCGAGGCGGCTGGCGGGACGTGCCGTGGCCTCGAGTGCGACTGCGACCGGTTCATCGAGATCTGGAACAACGTCTTCATGGAGTTCGACCGGCAGGCCGACGGGCGACTCGATCCGCTGCCCGCGCCGTCGATCGACACGGGGATGGGCCTCGAACGGATCGCCGCGGTCCTGGGTGGCCACCTGTCGAACTACGAGACCGACCTGTTCACGCCGATCCTCCGGGCGCTCGGCGATCGCGCGGGCACGGTGCACCGCGGCACGCTGGCGCCGCCGGACGTGTCGATGCGGGTCGTGGCCGACCACTTGCGCGCGATGACCTTCCTCATTGCGGACGGCGTCGTGCCGTCGAACGAGTGGCGCGGGTACGTGCTGCGGAAGATCATGCGGCGTGCGATGCGGCACGGGCGGCGCCTCGGAATCGAGGAGCCGTTCCTGTACACGCTGGTCGACACCGTCGTCGATCAGTTCGGGGCTGCGTACCCCGAGCTCGTCGCGAACCGTGACGCCGTGGTCCAGGTGGTCCACAGCGAGGAGGACCGGTTCGGCGCCGTCCTGACGAGCGGGCTGCCCCGGCTCGAGGAGGCGCTCGATGCCGCGGCGTCTGGCGGCCGCGTGCTTTCCGGCGACGTGGCGTTCCGGCTCTACGATACGTTCGGCCTCCCCCGCGATTTCATCGAGGACATGGTCGAGGACCGGAAGCTCGCGATGGACACGGAGGGCTTCGAGCGGGCGATGGCGGGGCAGCGCGAGAAGGCGCGTGCGAAGAGCTCGTTCAAGGGCGGGGCATCCGCCGACGCGCCGTGGGTGGCCAGTCCGGACACCCAGCGGGCGCTCGACGGTGTCGGTGAGCAGGTGTTCCGCGGGTACGAGGCGACGTCGCTGTCGAGCCGTGTCGTGGCCCTCTTCCGCGAGGATCGCACCGAGGCGCCCGCGCTCGGCGCCGGCGATCACGGCTTCGTGGCGCTCGCCGAGACGCCGTTCTACCTCGAGGCCGGCGGCCAGGTGTCGGATACGGGGAGCATCACCGGGCCCGGTGGCGAGGCTGCCGTGACGGCGGTCGTCCGGGCCAGCGGCTGGCCGCGGCTGCACGCCGTCGAAGTGCGGAGCGGCGAGCTCGCCGCCGGGGAGACGGTGACGGCGAAGGTGACCGACGCGGCGCGCGATGCCACGCGGCGCAACCACACCGCCACTCACCTGCTGCACGCGGCGCTGCGGCACGTGCTCGGCCCGCACGTCAAGCAGGCGGGCTCGCTCGTTGCCCCGGAGCGGCTGCGGTTCGACTTCGTGCATTTCGCGCCGATCACACGCGAGCATCTCGCCGAAATCGAGCGGATCGTCAATGCCCAGATCCTCCGGAACACCGCGGTCACGACCGAGGTCAAGGCGACGGCAGAGGCCATCGCGGCCGGGGCCATGGCGCTCTTCGGGGAGAAGTACGGCGAGCACGTACGGGTCGTGTCGGTGCCGGGCTTCAGCACGGAGCTCTGTGGTGGCACGCACGTGCGCGCGACCGGCGACATCGGCCTGTTCGCGGTCACGTCGGAGAGCGGCGTCGCGGCGGGCGTCCGCCGCATCGAGGCCATCACGGGGCTCGAGTCCCTCGCGGCATTCGAACGCAGCCGGGACGAGGTCGGCCAGCTCGCGGCGGCGCTCAACGCGACACCGGGCCAGCTGCTCGAGCGCGTGACGGCGCTGCAGGAGGATGGCCGGCGGCTGGCGCGCGAGCTCCAGCAGGCCAGGATGCGGGCCGCGCTCGGCGGCGGCGCCACCGGTGAGCCGGACGCCATCGACGTCGCGGGCGTGAAGCTCGTGGCGCGCCAGGTGGAGGGTCTCGACAAGGACGGCCTCCGGGCCCTCGTCGATCGGCACCGTGACCGGATCAAGAGCGGCGTCGTCGTGCTCGCAGCGCCCTCGGACGGCAAGGTGCAGGTGGTGGTGGGCGTCACGCCGGATCTCGTCAAGAGGGTCCCCGCGGGGCAGGTCGTCAAGCAGCTCGCGGCGATCGTCGGCGGTGGCGGCGGCGGGCGCCCGGACTTCGCCGAGGCGGGCGGCAAGGACCCGTCGAAGGTGGCCGCGATGCTCGAGGCGAGCCGCGAGGTCGTTGCGCGCATGCTCGAGCCCTGAGCGGCCCTGGAGGGAGGACGACGCGCATGGCCCTGACCACGACCCCCTCGATCGACGGGCGCCGGATCGTGCGCTATTGCGGGATCGTCGCCGGCGAGGCGATTCTCGGCGCCAACCTGTTCAAGGACCTCTTCGCTGGCATTCGAGACCTCGTGGGTGGCCGATCAGCGACCTACGAGCGGGAGCTGCAGCACGCCCGCGAGATCGCCCTCGACGAATTGCGGCAGCGCGCACGGGAGCTGGGCGCGAACGCCGTCGTGGGCATCGACCTCGACTACGAGGTCCTGGGCACCGGCAACGGCATGCTGATGGTGTCGGCGAGCGGCACGGCCGTGGTCGTCGAGTGAGCGGGTTCCCCGGGACGCCAGGACCGCGCGCCTGACCTAGCCGGCATCGGCGGCAACGGCCTCGATCACACCGACCTCGGCCGTGTCCCGGACCGGACGCCGCTTGAGCACCCGGTTCCACCACATGATTGCGCCGGTGACGAACATCACGGCCGGCAGCAGGCCGAGCACCGCCCAGATCGCCTTCAGCCACGGGAGGTCGCGCCAGCGGCCGAAGTGGAGGCGTGTCAGCCACATCAGGACGATGTCGCCGGGACGGTCTCCGAGGTAGTCGTCCGGGTTGGAGATCGCGTCGACGACATTCGAGAATGGCTCCGGGATTCCCAGGTAGAAGCCGGAGACGCCCCACATCAGCAGGAAGAGGAACAGCCAGAAGCCGCCGGCGCCGTGGAGATCCCAATTGAAGCGCCGCCAGCCGGAGCTGCGCTTGATTTGCAGGCTGCGCTTCCAGCGGTTCGCCCCAGGCCACCAGACGACGAGCCCGGTCAGCACCGTGATCGTCATCACGGCGCTCAGGAAGCCATTCCACCAGCGGCCGGTGCGGTCGAACAGCAGTTCGTCGTGCAGGCGTGCGAGCCACAGGACGAAGTACTCGCCCTCGGTGACCGAATCGCCGAGGTCCGCGCCCGTGTAGGGATTGAACAGCCGCTCTCTCTTCTGGCCGCCCTTCTCGACCCAGATTTCAATCGTCGGGTTCCGGTGGGTGATGCGGTCGCCAACGCGTGTAATGGCCCAGCCTGGGTACGCGCGCTCGGCTGCGGCGCGGAGCTCATCCGAAGACAGGCGGCGGGCCTTGGCGTCGTAGGTGGGCCGGGGCGTGGCGAAAAACCGGTCGAGCTCGTTGCGATAGACCAGGGCGCTGCCGGTGACGCTGAGGACGACCAGGTAGACCCCGAGGGCCAGGCCTGTCCAGAGGTGCACCTGGAACATGGCGCGCCGCAGCCACAGGCCCTGTGGCTGTCGCACCCACTTCGTCCACCACCCGCGCATTCACCCTCCCCGCGGGGCCCGGGCCCCGCCGACCGCAGCGTTGTACACCATCGCGGCCGCGCTTGCGAGGGGCGTGCCCGGGGCGTATAGTCGCGCCATTCCGGGAGGGCCACCATGGCCGGAGCGATCAAGTGCGCGCATCCGTCGTGTCAGTGCATCGTCGAACCCAACGGAGCCCACGGCAAGTACTGCAGCGATCACTGCCGCCAGGCAGGGCAGAAGATCGAGTTGCGGTGCGACTGTCAGCATCAAGCCTGTCGCTGATACCGTACAACCACGACGGGGGACGCACCGCTGGTGTGTCCCCCGCCGGGCGGTGACTCCCGCCTCCTTCCACACATCGGCACGCGGCTGCCCGCGTTCGCGTCCCTGAGCGGCGAGGGCTGGACTTCGGCGGCCTTGCACCCGATACAGGCCGTAGCCCCGGTGCAGATGACGACTTCCGTCCGCGTGCTGCTTCCCGTCTTGGCCGTGATGCTGGTCCTGCCAGCGCGGGCAGAGGCGCAGATCTACGCCTGGCGCGATGCCAACGGCACGCTGGTCCTGTCGGATCGGGCGCTGCAGGCCCCGACCGCGATCTACGAGGTGCCCGGGGCAGCCGAGTTCCTGACGACGACCCGCCCGGTCGAGCCGGAGTCACGCGCCCGGTTCGATGACATCGTCGTCCAGCACGCCTCCCGGCACGCCCTTCGCCCGGAGCTGGTACGGGCAGTGATTCAGGTGGAGTCCGGGTACAACCCCTGGGCTCGGTCGCCCAAGGGCGCGATGGGCCTGATGCAGCTGATGCCGGCGACGGCGCGGGACCTGGGGGTCCGCGACCCGTACGACCCGGCCGAGAACATCCGTGGCGGCACGGCGTATCTGCGTCAGTTGCTGGACCGCTACGCGGGGAACGAAGAACTGGCCCTGGCGGCCTACAACGCCGGCTCAGGCGCGGTCGATCGGTACGGCCGTCAGATCCCGCCCTACCGGGAGACGCGCGAGTACGTGCGCAAGGTCGGGTCGCGCTCGGGGACCCTGGGCACGGCCGAGGCTGCCGGGCCGAAGGTGGTCGTCTACAAGACCATCGAGATTGCCGACGGCCGGGCGATCCCCCGCTACTCGACCCAGCGTCCCACCGCTGGTACCTACGAAATCATCCGGCGCTGAGCGCTGCCTCCGGTTGCGGCGTATAGTGCTGCGACCGAACATGCGGCTTCGACTGGCACTCCTTCCGCTCGCCGCACTGAGCGTCGCGGCCGTCCTGCTCGCGGATCCGGGACGGGCCACCGGGCAGGCGGTCGACCCGATTGCGCCCTTCGACGCGATGGTCGCCACCGAGCGGGCGTTTGCCGCCCGGGCGCTCGTGATCGGCTGGAAGCAGGCGTTCCTGGAGTATTTCGCCGACGCCGCGGTCGGCTTCGCGGGCGGCGCGGCCGGCTACGCCAGGGAGCAGATCGCGGCCGCGCCGGACCCGCCGGCCGATATGCAATTGCTGTGGGAGCCCCGCTTCGGAGACATCTCCGGCGACGGCGACCTCGGCTTCCTGACGGGGCCGGCACGGTCGGTCCTGCCCTCCCGCAACGACGGCCAGCCGCGCGAGCAGGTCTATGCCTCCATCTGGAAGCGTCAGCGGGACGGCCGCTTCAAGGTGGTGATGGACGTGGGCATTCCGGTCCCGCGCGCGGCGCGTTTCGCGCCGGGCGTGACGCGCCTGGCGCCTGCCAGCCGGTTCACCGGCGACTACGACGAGAACACGCCCCCGCTCGGGGCCGCGGACGGCATCCTGAACAGTGCGCTGCGCACCGGGCAGGCCCGGGCGTACCGGGATCGGCTGGCCCCTGGCGCGAGGCTGCACCGGCCTGGCCTCATGCCGCTCGTCGGCGACAGGGCCATCCTCGCCTGGCTGGCCTCCGAGCCCCCGATGTCCGCCAGCGACATGCGCTTCTCGGAGGCGTCGGCCAGCGGCGATTTCGGCTACACCTGGGGCACCTACATCATTCCGGCCCGACGTGCCGGCCCTGGCGGCAGCCGCGGTGCCCAGGCGGGCCGACGGCGCGAGGAGGGCTTCTACGTCCGGGTATGGGTGCGGGAGCGGAGCCGGCAGTGGAAGGTCGCGCTGGACGTGCTGCAACCCCAATAGCCATGCTAAGATAAGCGCTTTACGAGACTTGCGTCGTTCACGACAGAGAGGACCTCAGCACAGTGGCCAAGCGTACGAAATCCGCCCTCAAGGCGAATCGGCAGAACATCAAGCGTCGCGAGCACAACCGCAACATGCGCAGCCGGCTGCGTTCGGCGCTGAAGGCGATTCGTGCCGCGCTCGACGCCAAGGACCTCGAGGGGGCGCAGGCGGCGCTGAGCCAGACGGTGTCGGTCGTGGACAAGATGGCCACGAAGGGCATCATTCACAAGAACACGGCCGGCCGCTACAAGTCGCGGATCGCGGCGCGCGTGAAGGCTAGCGCGTAGCGCACAGCTCGACGACGAGCCGCTCGAGAAGCGTCCGGGGGTCCCCCCCGGACGACTTGAGCGACAGGTCCGTCCGGAACACCGCGTCGATCGCTCCGCGGACCCGCGCCGCCGGCAGCTTCTCGGCCGCCGCCCGCAACTGCCCCATCAGCATGAACGGCACCGCACCGGCGTCGAGCGCCAGGTTCAGCTCGCGCAGGGCGCCTCGCGCGTCGTTGCGCCAGATGGCCTTCGCGATGCCGAAGTCCTCCTGGGCCTCGGGGCCCGCCGACACGGCCGCGCGGACGTCGGCCGCGGTGATTGCCGCCTGCCCCAGCCCGTACAACAGCACCCGCTCCAGTCCCGCGCGCAGGCGCACGACGTCGAGGCCCGCCCGCTCGACCAGCGCGGCCACCGCGCCGGCATCGAGGGGCACCTTCTCGCGCGCGGCCCGCGACCGCACCCAGCGCTCCGCGTCGGCCCGGTCGACGATGGTGCCGCAATCGACGACGTGGGCCATCTTGACCAGCAGTTTGACGAGTCGGCGCCGCATGTCGAGCGCGCCGCAGACCAGGACGATGGTGCAGTGCGCGGGCGGCCGGGCCACGAAGGCTTCGAGGCGCGCCAGCGCCTCGTCGGCGGCCTTGCTCTCGCGCTTCGGGACGAGCAGTCTCTCGGCGCCGAGCACCAGCACGATGCGGCGGGGCGCCATCATCGGCAGCGTGCTCGCCGCGTCGATCAGTTCGTCGGGCGTCGCCTCCGCCCCGTAGAGCCGTTCGACGTTGAACGCGCGCAGGTCGGCGTCCACGATGTCGGCGAACTCTCCGGCCACCGTCGACTTCTCGACCTCGTCCGCCCCCGTCAGGACGTAGAGGGGGCCGGTGTCGCCGGACGCGAGTTGCGCCCGCAGGTCGGCGGGGCTCAGCGCGGGCAACGTCGTCCTCCAGCCATCAGAACGCCTCGACGATCGCCGTGACCACGGTCCGGGCCAGGTCGGTGGCGATGCGGTCGAAGGCGCTGCCCTCCTGGTCCAGGAACGACGCGCCGTCGATCGCGCTCGAGCCCTTCGTCGACAGCTCGTACTCCTCGCGGAACACGAGCGCGTCGTTCTGCCAGAGGACGTCGCTGGTCCGCGCGTCCGTGAACTGCACCCGCATCGACACGAGAAACGAGTAACGCGACGCCAGCTGCTGCTCGTTGACCGACACGGGCTGCACGGCAACGGTCTGGATCTCGCCCGACAGCACCGCGTCGGCGCCCTCGGCCTGTGGCCGGACGGCGTACTTCCCGCGGCCGATGAACTCGGTGCGGATCTTCTCGGTCAGGATGTCCTCGACGCGGAAGAAGGTCGTGCGGTTCTCGAGCGTGGGGATGCCCACCGTCCGGATGTAGGACGGCAGGAACGATCCGCGGCCCGCCAGCGCGTATCCGCAGCCCGTGAGCGCTGCGGCGCCCCCGGCGAACAGCAAGCCGCCGAGCAGGCGCCGCCGGCCGGTGGAACGCGGACCGGTACTCACTGCGCCACGACCGACACCAGGCGGCCCTTGGCCACGACGACCTTTCTGACCGTCTTGCCCGCCAGCTGGGCCACGATGGCCGGGTCGGCCAGCGCCAGCCGCTCGAGATCGGCCTCCGACGCGTCCGCGGCCACGGTGAGGCGGCTCCGCACCTTGCCGTTGACCTGGACGGGCACGACGATCTCGTCGGCCCGTGCCACCTCGGCGTCGAAGACGGGCCACCGGGCCGCGGCGAGCCCGCCGGCATGGCCGAGCTGCTCCCACATCTCCTCGGCCGCGTGCGGTGCGAACGGCGCCAGCATCCGGACGAGCGCCTCCACGGCCTCGCGGACGACGGCGGCGGTCTCCGGTCTCTCTGCGACGGCGGGAGCGTCCGCCTGCTCGGCTCCACGACGCCCGGGGATGCCGGTCGCGGTGCCCTCGCTGAACGCATAGAGCTCGTTGACGAGCTCCATCATCGCCGACACGGCCGTGTTGAGCTGCTGGCGCTGCTCGATGTCGGCGGTGACGCGGCGAATGGTGTCGTGCGTCTTCCGGCGCAGCGCCCTCTCCGCCGCGCCCAGGGCCGCGCCCGCCGGCACGGCCGGGGCGACGGTCCGAATCGCGGCGTTCCAATGGTCGGCCAGGCGCCAGACGCGCGCGAGGAAGCGCGCGCTGCCCTCCAGTCCGGCATCGGTCCACTCGACTTCCTTCTCCGGCGGCGCGACGAACATCACGTACAACCGCAGCGCGTCGGCGCCGAACTTCTCGAGCATCGTGTCGGGGTCGACGACGTTGCCCTTCGACTTCGACATGACGGCGCCGTCCTTGAGCACCATCCCCTGCGTCAGCAGTTGCGTGAAGGGCTCGTCGTGGTCCACCAGGCCGACGTCGCGGAACACGCGGGCGAAGAACCGCGAGTAGATGAGGTGCAGGATCGCGTGCTCGACGCCGCCGCTGTAGAAGTCCACCGGCAGCCAGTACTTCACCGCGGCCGGGTCGAACGGCTGGCGCGCGTTGCGGGGGTCGGCGAACCGGTAGAAGTACCAGGACGAGTCCACGAACGTGTCCATCGTGTCCGTCTCGCGGCGGGCGGGTCCGCCGCAGCGCGGGCAGGTCACGTTGACGAACTCCGGCACCTGCGCCAGCGGCGAGTCGCCGCGGCCGGTGAACTGCGCGAGCTTCGGCAGTTCGACCGGCAACTGGTCGTCCGGCACCGGCACGATGCCGTCCTGCTCGCAGTAGATCATCGGAATCGGGGTGCCCCAGTAACGCTGCCGGGAGATGCCCCAGTCCTTCAGGCGGAACTGCACGGTCGCCTCGCCGAAGCCCCGCTCCCGCGCAAGCGTGCTCATGCGCTTCTGGGCCTCCGCCGAGCTCAACCCCGTGAACGGGCCGGAGTCGACCAGCGTGCCGTAGGCCGGACGCGCCTCGGTCAGCGACGCGGCGTCGACCGGCTGCCCGTCCGGCGTGACCACGACGCGAACGGGCAGGCCGAACGTGCGCGCGAACTCGAAGTCGCGCTGGTCGTGCGCCGGCACCGCCATGACGGCGCCAGTGCCGTACTCACCCAAAACGAAGTTGGCGACCCAGACGGGAACCGTGCCTCCGGTGAACGGATTGACCGCGCGCACACCGGTGTCGAAGCCCTGCTTGTCGATCTCGCCGCTGATGCGCGCCGACCGGTCCTGTGTCCGGAACACCTGCGCCTGGCGCCTGATCGCGGCCGGGTCGGCCGCGCGCTCGGCGAAGCGGGCCACCAGCGGATGCTCGGGCGCCAGCAGGACGCACGTCGCGCCGAAGATGGTGTCGATGCGCGTCGTGAACACCTCGATGCCGGCGTCCGGCTCCCCCTCCACGCCGAACCGGACCCGGGCGCCCTCGGAGCGGCCGATCCAGTTGCGCTGCATCGTCAGCACCTTCTCGGGCCACTGCGTCAGGCGTTCGGTGGCGGTGAGCAGTTCGTCGGCGTACGCCGTGATCCGGAAGAACCACTGCTCGAGGTCCCGCGTCTCGACGGCGGATCCGCAGCGCCAGCAGCCCCCCTCGACGACCTGTTCGTTGGCCAGCACGGTGTTGCAGCTCGGGCACCAGTTGACCGACGACCGGCGACGGTACGCAAGCCCCTTCTCGAACATCCGGATGAAGAGCCACTGGTTCCACTTGTAGTACTCGGCGTCGCAGGTGGCCAGCTCGCGCTCCCAGGCGTAGCTGATGCCCAGGCGCTGCAGCTGGCCCTTCATGTGGGCGATGTTGCCGCGAGTCGACACCTCCGGATGGATACCGTGCTTGATCGCCGCGTTCTCGGCGGGCAGGCCGAACGCGTCCCACCCGAACGGGTGCAGCACGTTGTAGCCCAGCATCCGCTTCATCCGCGCCATCACGTCGCCGATGATGTAGTTGCGGACGTGGCCGACGTGCGCGTGCCCGGACGGGTACGCGAACATCTCGAGGCAGTAGAACTTCGGCTTGGCCGGGTCGACGTCGACCTCGAAGGCGCGGGCCTCGTGCCAGCGCCGCTGCCACTTCTTGTCCAGGGCTTGCGGATGATAGTCAGGCATGGAGCGTATCGGACTGCCGGCCGGTGCCGGGCGCCCCGCTCGTGAGGGGCAGGCAGAATTATAGCTGCCAGCGCGGGCGCAGGAGCGGTAGCACCGCGTCGAGCGCGGCCTGCCCGCGTGCGGCGGGGCCGGCGGGCGCCGGCGACCGGGATACGGCTGCGTCGCCCGCGAGTACCGAGATGACCGCGCGCAGCGAGTCGGCCAGCGCGGCGAGATCGTAGCCCCCTTCGGTGACCAGCACGATCCGGCCGTGCGCAGACGCGTCGGCCACCCGGCACAGCCGCGCGGTGAGCCGCCCGAACTCGGCGGCGCTGAGTTGCATGCCGCCGAGCGGGTCGCGCGCGTGGGCATCGAAGCCGGCCGACACCAGGATGAGCTCCGGGGCGAACTGGCGCAGGACGGGTTCGACCACGCGGTCGTAAACGAGTTCGAAGTCGGCGTCCGCAGCGCCAGCCGCCATCGGCAGGTTGACGGTGAACCCCGCGCCCGCGCCGGTCCCCGTCTCCTTCGCGGCGCCCGTCCCCGGGTAGAACGGGAACTGGTGCGACGACAGGAACAGCACCGAGGGGTCGGCGTAGAAGGCGGCCTGGGTGCCGTTGCCGTGATGCACGTCGTAGTCGACGACCGCGACGCGCGAAACCCCGTGGGCGCGCGCGTGGGCGGCCGCGACCGCGATGCTGTTGAACAGGCAGAAGCCCATCGCGCGCTCGGCCTCCGCGTGGTGTCCCGGCGGTCGCACGGCGACCAGGGCGCGGCTGCCGAGGCCGTCGGCCATGACCCCCTCCACCGCCTGGACGGCCGCGCCGGCGGCCAGCCGCGCGGCCTCGTAGGTCGCAGGAGAGGTGTAGGTGTCGGAATCCAGCGCCGTCGCCCTGCCCGCCGTCGCCGCCATCGCGGCGAGGTGCCTGGGCGTGTGGACGCGCAGCAGTGCCGCGTCCCCAGGGTCGCGCACCGGCACGGGAGCGCCGAGCACGTCACGGGCGGCCTCGATCACGGCCGACATGACCTCCCACCGCTCCGCCCGTTCGGGATGTCCGGGCGGCGTCAGATGGTCAGCGGACTGCGGCGGGGCGTAGACGCGCACGGACATCGGTCCCGATTGTACGAGATTGGCCTCGACGGCGACGGGCGCCCGCGCGCGTCGCCGGGCGCTGTGGTAGCGTATCCCCGACCGCCAGAAGGAGGACCAGCAGGCATGGCCAAACCCGGACGAAACGATCTCTGCTCCTGCGGCAGCGGCAAGAAGTTCAAGCGATGCCACGGGCAGACGTCAGAGAGCGACCGGTCATCCCGGGTGCTGATGCTCACGGTGGGCGCCGCTGTCGTCGCGGCCATCGCGGTCGCCATCTTCTCCTTCACGGGTGAACGGAACCCGGCGTCGGTTCGGGTCTGGGATCCCGCCCACGGGCACTACCACGACGCCAACGGCGTCCAGGTGCCCTGACGTCCGGGCAGGACTGACGATGATGCGCCCCGCGCGACCTTGGTACTTGGCGGCCGCCGGCGTGTTGTTCAGCCTGGCCGGCGCCGCGGATCCGCAGGGCCGCCAGGCCAGCGCGCCCCCGCCGGTCGACGGGTTCTCGATGCGCGTCGTCACGACGGGTCTCGATGCGCCCTGGGAACTCTCGTGGGGGCCTGACCAGCGCCTCTGGGTCACCGAGCGACGGGGGCGACGCGTCCTGCGTGTCGATCCGCAGGGCGGAGCCCGCAGCGAGGCGCTGTTTCTCGCCGAGGCCCATCAGAGCGTCACGCAGGACGGCCTGCTCGGCCTGACGTTCCACCCCGACCTGCTCCGCGGCACCGGATCCGATTTCGTCTACGTGGCCTTCACATACGACGACGCGCCCGGGCCGGACCTCGCACGGCGGATGGCCGTCCGGCGGTATCGCTACGACGCCGCGACGCAGCGCCTCGTCGAGCCGCGCGACCTGCTGCTGGGCCTGCCGGTCCATGACGATCACGTCGCTGGACGGCTCGCCGTCGGGCCAGACCGGGCGCTCTACCTGAGCATCGGCGACGGCGGGGCGAACTTCGGGGCCAACCGGTGCCGCGCCAACCAGGCGCAGCGCCTGCCGACGGCCGCCGAGGTCACGGCGCGCGACTGGACGGCCTATCAGGGCAAGATCCTGCGCATCGGGCTCGATGGGGGCATTCCGGCCGACAACCCGATGTTCGGCGGCGTGCGCAGCCACGTCTACTCCTACGGGCACCGGAATCCGCAGGGGCTCGTCTTCGGGCCCGGGGGCCGCCTCTACGAATCCGAGCACGGGCCGAACACCGACGACGAGGTGAACCTGATCGAGGGTGGCGGCAACTATGGCTGGCCGCGCGTCGCCGGATACCGCGACGACAAGGTCTATGCCTACGCCAACTGGTCGGCCTCCGCACCCGCCCCCTGCGCGTCGCTGCCCACGGGGCGCGGCGGCGCGACCCCGCCGCCGTCGGTGCCGGTGCAACAGGAGGCGACCTTCACCGACGCGGCGTTTCGACCGCCGCTGCAGACGTTCTTCACCGTCGAGCCCGGGGTGGACACGCGCCTTGGCGCCACGATCGCGCCAGGCAGCATCGAGATCGTGACCGGAGGCCCTTCCGGATGGGGCACGTCACTGCTCGTGCCGAGCATGCTGCGCGGGCTCGTCTACCGGCTGGCGCTGTCGCCGGATGGACGCACCGTGACGGGCGCGCCGGTGGAAGTGTTCAAGACGACGAATCGCTATCGCGATCTCGCTGTGTCCCAGGACCAGCGCACGATCTTCGTCGCCACCGATCCCGACGGCCGCAGCACCGACGCATCGGGCCGGCCGACGAGAGACCTCGCCCATCCGGGCGCGATCCTCGCCTTCACCTACACCGGCGCCAGGTGAGGCGGCGCCGGCGCGACCTTCACCCCTGGCCGAGCGCCAGTGCGCGGGCGCGCGTCTCGAGCGCGGCCAGGCGCCGTTCGAGTTCCCGTCGGGCCGCCTCCAGGTCCTCCTCGGATGCGGTCGCCGGAACGGCAAGTGGCTCGCCGATGGCGACGCCGACCGTCGCGAACGGCTTCGGCACCTGCGTCGCGTCCCAGCTGCGGGCGGTCCAGTACGCGGACGCCTCCATGTGGAACGGGATCACCGGGCTGCCGCTCGCCTTCGCGAGCCAGATCGCACCCGGCTGTGCCACCTTCGCCGGCCCGCGCGGACCGTCCAGGGTGAACGCGGCCGCCCGGCCCGCGCGCACGTCGCGCACGAGTTGCAGCAGTGCCCGGCGCCCCCCGCGCGACGTCGACCCGCGGGCCGTTCCGTAGCCGAAGCGCGCGATGACGCGCGCGATCCACTCCCCGTCGAAGTTCTCGCTCGTGATGACGATGATCCCGCGGTCGCGGAAGTAGAGGGTGGCTGGCAGGATCCGGCCGTGCCAGAAAGCCATGATCGGCGGTCGCCCCGAGGCGTCAACCGCGGCCAGGTGATCGGCGCCGTCGATCCGCCACCGGTACGTGCGGCCCAACGCAGCGACGAGCGGGGCCACGACGCCGGCGATGAGCGCGGCCTGCGCCCGTTTCGTCCGGGACGCGCGCCAGTCTGCAGCAGGCACCGGCCTCGCCCTACATGCCCGTGTACTGCGGTCCGCCCCCGCCCTCGGGCGCGACCCACGTGATGGCCTGGTACGGATCCATGATGTCGCACGTCTTGCAGTGCACGCAGTTCGAGGCGTTGATCTGCAGCGAGGGCCGGCCGTCGGGGCCTGGCCTGATCTCGTAGACGTGCGCCGGGCAGAACCTCGTGCACGGATGCCCGTACTCGGGGCCGCAGGCGCTGCGGCAGACGTCGGTCTGTACGAGCAGGTGGACCGGCTGGTCCTCGTCGTGCGCGGTGCCGGCATAGTGGACGCCCGTGACGCGATCGAACGTCGTACGGCGGTCGATGGGCGTGGCGTTGCTCGCGACGGCTGCGCCGCTTCGCCGGCCGTAGTACCACGCGAGCGTCTTCATGCGCGCGTGACCCGCATGGCCGCGCAGATCCTCGAACCAGCGTCCGCCCGTCAGCACCGTCAGGCCCGAGAACACCAGGCCCGCCAGCAGGCCGTGGCCGAACGCCTGGTGCACGTTCCGGACCGGGAACAACTCCGCCCGCACCTGGCTCCGGTCGATCTTCTCCTGGTAACGGGCCAGGCCCGCCGCCGACGTGTCGCCCGCGGCCACTGCCTCGAATGCGGCCTCGGCGGCGATCATGCCCGTCCGCATCGCCAGGTGAATACCCTTCAGGCGCATCGAGTTCAGGAAGCCCGCCGCGTCGCCGGCGAGCAGCGCACCGTCGAGATAGTGGCGGGGGATCGTGTTCCAGCCGCCTTCCGGCAGGGCCTTCGCCCCGTACCGGACGAGCGTGCCCCCTTCGAGGATCCCCGCGACCAGCGGATGCTGCTTGAAGCGGTTGAAGGCCATGTGCGGGTCGAACCTCGGATCGCGGTAGTCGAGCCCGCAGACGAGGCCGAGCGAGACCTGATTGTCGGGCAGGCCGTAGATGAAGCCGCCGCCGAATTCCTCGTGCCGCAGTGGATAGCCGAGGGTGTGGATCACCGACCCAGGCGCGAGGCGCCCGGCCGGCAGCTCCCACAACTCCTTGATGCCGATCGCGAACTGCTGCGGTTCGCGCCCGTCCTGGAGCGCCGGGACGCGTGACAGGACCTGCTTCGTCAGGTGGCCCCGCACGCCGTCGGCGAAGATCGTGACCTTCGCCAGAATGTCGACGCCGGGCTCGTAGGCGGCCTTCCGGGATCCGTCCCGCGCGACGCCGCGATCGCCGGTCCTGACCCCCACGACACGGCTGCCGTCCATCAGCACGTCCTGTCCCGCGAATCCCGTGAACAGGTCGACGCCGGCCGCCTCGACCTGCTCTGCGAGCCAGCGGACGAGCGCGTTCAACGACACCACGTAGTGGCCGTGATTCCGCAGCGGAGGCGGCACGAACGGGAAGCGCAGCTGCCGCCGTCCTGTCAGGTAGTAGACGCGGTCGTCTGCCACGGGCGCGGCGAGCGGCGCGCCCCTGGAGGCGTAGTCAGGCACGAGGTCGGCGAGTGCCGAGGGGTCGAGCACGGCGCCCGAAAGCACGTGCGCGCCGGCCTCGCGGGCCTTCTCCAGCACGGCGATGGCGAGGGGCTCGCCGCCGGCAGCCTGCTGCAACTGCGCCAGGCGCAGCGCAGCCGCCATGCCGGCCGGCCCGCCTCCAACGATCAGGACGTCGACCTCGAGTGTCTCGCGATCCATGCGTCGGTCCGGGGCGGCTGCGGGCCTAGGTCTCGAGCGCCGCGATCAGCGCCGGCACGATCTCGAAGAGATCTCCCACGATGCCGTAGTCGGCCACTTCGAAGATCGGCGCATCGGCGTCCTTGTTGATCGCGACGATCGTCCGTGCGGCCTTCATCCCCACGACGTGCTGAATCGCACCCGAGATCCCGAGCGCCACGTACAGCTTCGGCGCCACCGTCTGGCCGGAACTCCCCACCTGGCGATCCATCGGGAGCCAGCCGTTGTCGCAGATGGGCCGGGACGCCGCCAACTCGGCCCGCATGGCGGTCGCGAGGCTGGCCGCGAGGGCGACGTGCTCCTGGGCCTTGATGCCGCGGCCGACGGCCACGATGCGATCCGCCTGTCCCAGATCGACGGCCTGCGCGGCCTCCTGGAACGGCGCCTCCGTCGTCTGCCGGATGCGTCCCGCGTCGATTGCGACGGAGACTCGCGACACCGGCGCACCGGATCCGCGGCGGACGGCGTCGGCGCGGAAGGCGCCGACCTGGACCGTCACGAAGACGGGAGCGTCGCCGATCGGCGCGACCTCGGCGGTCAGCTTGCCCTGGAACATCTGGCGTACGAACGTCGCCGACGCGCCGGTCCCCTTGATGGCGGTCACGTCGGTCACGAGCGGCCGCCGCAGCCGCGCGGCAATCAGTGGCGCGCAATCGCGCGTCTGGTAGGTGTGCGGCAGGACAACGGTCCCGGGCGTGCGGGCGGCGACCAGCCCCTCGATCGCCATCGCGACGGCGTCCGGCGTGTAGCCAGAGAGCAGCGGGTCGTCGACCGCAATCACCTCGGCGACATCGGCCGCGGCCAGTTCTCCGGCGAGCGCGTCTACCCCGCTGCCGAGGACGGCGACGGAAACCGGCAGGTCTCCGGCCAGCTGCTGGGCTGCGGCGATCGCCTCCCAGCTGGCTCGGTTCAGCGCTCCGCCGCGCTGTTCGGCGATCACGAGAATCACAGTGCTCGCGCCTCCTCGCGCAGGCGGCGGACCAGTTCGGCCGCCGCCTCGGCCGGGGCGCCGGCGATCATCTGGGTCTGCTTCGCCTTCTCCGGGACGGACAGGGCTACGATGCGCTGGGTCGGCACGGCCGCCGGCGCCGCGACCCTGCGGATCTCCTTCTTCTTCGCGGCCATGATGCCCTTGAGCGTGGCATACCGGAGCTGGTTGATCCCGCTCTGGATGGTCAGCAGGGCCGGCAGCGGCATCGACACCCACTGGAACCAGCCGCCCTCGAGTTCGCGCTTGAGGCGCACGCGGCCGTCCTGAACCTGGACCTCCATGATGATCGTCGAGTGCGGCATCCCGAGCCTGGTGGCGAGCGTGACGCCGGTCTGGCCGTGCCCCTGATCGTCGGACTGGAGGCCTGTCAACACCAGGTCGAAGCCCTCGCCTTCCATCGCCGCCGCCAGCGCGTCGGCCACGACCGCCGCATCGGCGGCGCCCAGGGCCTCACCCTCGACGTGAATCGCCCGGTCCGCCCCCCGCGCCAGCGCTTCACGGAGCACCGTCTGCACCCGGGCCGGGCCGGCGGCGCACACCACCACGTCCCCACCGTGCTTCTCCCGCAGCCGAAGCGCCTCCTCGAGCGCGTAGGCGTCGGGTTCGTTCATCTCGTAGCTGGCGTCCTGCTCGCGAATCCACGTCCGGTCGTCGGTCAGCCGGGGCTGCCATTCCCGGGTCGGAACCTGCTTGATGCAGACGGCGATCTTCATCGGGTGCCCCTCCGGATCGGCCTCAGGCCTCGTACCGCTTGAACAGGAGCGCCGCGTTGGTGCCGCCGAACCCGAACGAGTTCGAGAGCGCGTATCGAACCGGCATCGCGCGCTTCACGTGGGGCACGTAGTCGAGGTCGCATTCCGCGTCGGCCTGGTCGAGATTGATCGTCGGCGGCACTACCTGGTGATGCACCGCCAGCGCGGAGATGCCGGCCTCGAGGCCGCCGGCGCCGCCCAGCAGGTGCCCGGTCATCGACTTGGTCGAGGAGATGGCCAGGCGGCGCGCGTGCTCGCCGAAACACTCCTTGATGGCGCGCGTCTCCAGCTTGTCGTTGTACGGGGTCGACGTGCCGTGGGCGTTGATGTAGTCCACCTCTTCCGGCCGGATCCCGGCCTTGCGGAGGGCCATGGCCATGACCCGGCGGCCGCCGTTCCCGTCTTCGGAGGGCGCGGTGATGTGGTACGCGTCGCCGCTCATGCCGTAGCCCGCCACCTCGGCGTAGATGCGGGCGCCCCGGCGCCGGGCGTGTTCGAGTTCCTCGAGGATCAGCACCCCCGCGCCCTCGCCGATGACGAACCCGTCCCGTTCGGCGTCGAACGGGCGGCTGGCGCGCTCCGGGGTCTCGTTGCGCGTCGACAGCGCGCGCAGCGCCGCGAAGCCGCCAACGCTCATCGGCGTGATGGCGGCCTCGGAGCCGCCGGCGATCATGACGTCCGCGTCACCCCGCCGGATGATCTCGAACGACTCCCCGACGGCGTGGGCCGAGGCCGCGCAGGCGGTGCACGTCGCCAGGTTCGGACCTTTCGCGCCGAAGCGAATCGACACGTGCCCGGCGGCGAGGTTGATGATCGTGGCGGGGATGAAGAACGGCGAAATCCGGCGCGGCCCGCCGCCGAGGAGCGCGCTGTGCTCGCGCTCGATCGTCGTGAAGCCGCCGATGCCCGACCCGATGAAGACGCCGACGTCCGTGGCGTTCTCGGGGGTGATCGCGAGTCCCGAGTCCTTCATGGCGAAGTCCGACGCCGCGATCGCGTATTGGATGAAGACGTCCATCTTCTTGACGTCCTTCTTGTCCACGTAGTCCAGGGGGTCGAACCCCCGGACCTCCGCCGCGATCTGCGCTGCGAACCCCGTCGTATCGAACCTGGTGATGCGGCCGACGCCGCACGTGCCAGCCAGCAATGCGTCCCAGTTGGCCTGGGTCCCGATGCCGAGCGACGACACCAGGCCGATGCCCGTGACCACGACCCGCCTGTTCAAACTCCCTCCCTGGGACACGCCTGCCGGCCTCGCGGGCCGCGCAGCCTACTTCTTGGACTTGGCGTGCGCCTCGATGTAGTCGATGGCTTCCTTGACGCGGGTGATCTTCTCGGCCGCCTCGTCCGGAATCTCGATGCCGAACTCCTCTTCGAATGCCATGACGAGCTCGACCGTGTCGAGCGAGTCGGCGCCGAGGTCGTCCACGAAGGAGGCATCCGCGGTCACTTCCTCCTCGTCGACTCCGAGCTGCTCCACGATGATGCTCTTCACCTTGTCTGCAACAGCCATCGATCTCTCCTCTGCGAGTGCGCCGCCTTGACGGTACCCAGCCAGTGCGTGCGGTCGGACGTTTACGTGTACATCCCGCCGTTGACGGCGAGTACCTGCCCAGTAATATACGACGCCTCATCGGACGCCAGGAAGCAGACGGCGGCCGCGACCTCGTCGGGCGTGCCCACTCGGCCCGCCGGGATCTGCGCCGCCCAGTCGCCTTTCGCCCTTTCGGCGATCGCCCTGGTCATGTCCGTGTCGATCAGCCCGGGGGCCACGACGTTCACGGTCACGTTGCGCGACGCCACCTCGCGCGCGAGCGACTTGCTGAACCCGATGATGCCGGCCTTCGATGCCGCGTAGTTGGCCTGGCCTGCGTTCCCCATCTGACCGACGACCGAGCTGATCGAGACGATCCGTCCGGAGCGCTGCCGGACCATGGCGGGCAGCACGGCCTGGGCGCACGCGAAGGACGCCGTCAGGTTGGTGGCGATGACCTGGTCCCAGTCGTCCCGCTTCATCCGCAGCGCGAGCTGATCGCGGGTGATGCCGGCGTTGTTGACCAGGATGTCGATCCGGCCCCGGTCGGCGAGCACCGACTTCACCATCGCGCCGAACGCGTCGGCATCGGTGACGTCGACGGCCACGGCGTCGGCCGATCCGCCTGCCGCCCGGATGGCCTCGGCCGTCGCGACTGCGTTGTCGCCGCGCGCGGCGGCCACGACGTGCGCGCCCCGGGCGGCGAGCGCCACTGCGATCGCCCGGCCGATACCCCGCGAGGCGCCGGTCACGATGGCCGTCTTTCCGGTCAGTTCGAACATGTGTCCTCGACGGCGGCCAGACCGTCCGGCCCCTCGAAACTGGCCAGGCGCGCCTCCGGTCGGATCCGCTTGATCATGCCAGTCAGCGCCTTCCCGGGCCCGACTTCGACGAACGTGGTCACGCCCTCGGCGGCCAGTCGCATCACGACCGCGTCCCAGCGCACCGGCGCGGAGACCTGGCGGACCAGCGCCTCGATGGCGGCGGCGGCGTCCAGCTTGGGCTCGGCATCGACGTTGGCGACCACCGGGACCCGCGGCGCCCGGGTCGGCAGGCCGCGCAGTTCCGGCGCCAGCCGATCCTCGGCCGGCCGCATCAACGCGCAGTGGAACGGCGCGCTGACCGACAGCATCATCGCCTTCCTGGCGCCGAGCGCCTTGGCCCGCTCGCACGCCCGCGTGACCGCCCCCGCGTGCCCCGCGATCACCACCTGGCCGCCGCCGTTCATGTTCGCCGGGCTGACGACTTCACCGTCGGCCGCCTCCTCACAGGCACGGCGAACGGTGTCGAGGTCGGCCCCGAGAATCGCGGCCATCGCCCCCACGCCGACCGGAACCGCCTCCTGCATGTACCGGCCACGACGGCGAACCGTCGCCACGGCATCCCCCAGGCCAATCGTGCCGGCCGCGACGTGTGCCGAGTACTCGCCCAGGCTGTGACCGGCCACGATGGCCGGCTGGAGCCCCCGGCCCTCGAGCACCCGGTGTGCCGCGACGCTGACGGCCAGAATGGCGGGCTGGGCGTGCTCGGTCAGCACCAGTTCCTCTTCGGGGCCGTCGAAGATGATCTCCGTCAGCGCCCGGCCGGAAGCCGAGCGGCCGAACGCCCGGTCGGCTTCGTCGAACACGGCCCGCGCCTCTGGATAGGCCTCGGCCAGCGCCCGCCCCATCCCGACCCGGTGCGCGCCCTGCCCGGGGAAGACGAATGCCAGCACGAAGCGGCTATTCCTCGTCGACGGCGCGAACCTGCCGCTGCTGGTAGTAGCCGCAGTGCGGGCAGATGCGGTGCGGAGCCTTCGGCTCCTTGCACTGCGGGCACAGGCCGGTCGTGGACGCGGTGAGTGCGTCGTGCGTGCGGCGCTTCGCCGTACGGGTCTTGGAGTGGCGTCGTTTTGGATTAGGCATCGTCGTCTTGTTCTAATTGGGTTTCGAGAGCCCTTTGAGCGGAGCCAGTCGGGGGTCCTCCCAAACGTGCTCGCACCCGCACGTGGCGGTGTTCCGGTTCGTGCCGCACACGGGGCAGAGCCCCCGGCAGTCCTCGCGGCACAGCGGCTTCATGGGCAGCGCGAGGTAGAACTGCTCCCGCAGGAGCTCGTTCAGATCGAGCTGGTCGTCGCGGTAGTAGCTCGTCTCGAGGTCGTCCTCGTCGACTTCCCGCTCCTCGGCGGCGTCGAGTTCCGCGGCTGGATGGAACCGCGCGTCGAACGTGGTGTCCACCAGCATCCGGAAGGGCTCGAGGCAGCGGCTGCAGGGCAGCTCGAGCTCCGTCTTGACGGTGCCGATCAGGTGAAAGCGGTCCTTGTCCTTCTGGATTTCGAAATCCAGGACGACAGGAGCCACCACCTGGTAAGCATCGCCCTCGCCGGCCACTTCGGCAGGCTCGAACGTCCTGGTGAAGTGGTCGACCGGCCTCCGGTACCGTGTCAGATCAAGCAGCATCGCGCACCCTGTCGCGAACATTCCGCGAAAGGCAGACCTTCAATTATAGCTGATTCCCGGCCATCGGGCCGACCCAGGGTTTCGGGATGAACAGGCGCTCGAAAAGGGCCACCGCGAACCGGTCGGTCATGCCGGCCAGGAAGTCCTTGGTCGCGACGTCCAGTCCCTCGGCCCGGACGACCGCCTCGTCGAGGAAGTCGTGCGGGCGGGCCTGCACCTTTTCCCAGAGGCCCCCGAGGACGCCGGTGGCCTTGCTGAATTCGGCCGTCGCGGCCTCGTTCTCGTAGACGTGCTCGAACAGAAACGCTCGCATGGACAGCGTCGCCTCGAGGACCCCTGGGCTCATGCGGATCTCGGTCACCCCCCCGGCCTGCGTCTCGGAGACGACGTCCTTGACCATCCGGGCGATGCGGGCCGACGACGACGCGCCCAGTACTCCGACAGCCTCGCGCGGCAGGTCCGCTTCGGCGAGCACCCCGGCGCGGGTGGCGTCGTCGATGTCGTGGTTGACGTAGGCGATGAGGTCCGCGACCCGCATGATCTGGCCCTCGATGGTCGCCGCGCGTTTGCTCGGCTCGATGCCCACCGGCGCCCCGTTCTTCCCCTTCGAGTGGCGGCCGATCCCGTCGCGGACCTCCCACGTCAGGTTCAGCCCCTGGCCGTCGTTCTCCAGCACGTCGACGATGCGCAGGCTCTGCTCGTAGTGCCGGAAGCCGCCGGGCACGAGTTCGTCGAGCACGCGCTCGCCGGCGTGGCCGAACGGCGTATGACCGAGGTCGTGCCCGAGCGCAATGGCTTCGGTGAGTTCCTCGTGGAGCCGGAGCACCTTCGCGATGGTCCGCGCGATTTGCGACACCTCGAGGGAATGCGTCAGGCGGGTCCGGTAGTGATCGCCCGCCGGCGCGAAGAACACCTGCGTCTTGTGCTTGAGGCGCCGGAACGCCTTGCTGTGGATGATCCGGTCGCGGTCGTGCTGGAACGCGGGCCGGACGTCGTCCTCCGGTTCGGGGCGCAACCGCCCGCGGGTGGCTGCGCTCCGGGCCGCCTGCGGCGCGAGGCTCTCGCTCTCGAGCCGCTCCATCGCCTCACGAATCGTGGACACGAAGTGCCTCCAGCATGCTCTGGCCATGCGCGAGGGGCCCGGCCCCGAGCGCCGCCGCGATGGTCTGCCCGACGTCGGCGAACGAGCCCCGGGTGCCGAGGTCGACCCCGGCGCGGACCCGGGCGCCCGCGCAGAGCACCGGCACGTACTCGCGGGAGTGGTCCGTGCTCGGCGTGCTCGGGTCGTTGCCGTGATCGGCCGTGACAATCAGCAGGTCGGCCGGGCGGAGCGCGGCCAGCAGCGTGCCGGCGCGCCCGTCGAAGCGTTCGAGGTTGGCCGCGTACCCCGCGACGTCGTTTCGATGACCGTAGAGGGTGTCGAAGTCGACCAGGTTGGCGAAGAGGAGCCCCGCCGGTGTCGAGGCCATCGACTCGAGGAGCCGATCCATGCCCTCGGCGTCGCTCGCGGTGCGGATGGCGCGCGTGATGCCACGCCCGGCGAAGAGGTCCGCGACCTTCCCGATGGCCACCACGGGGACGCCGCGCGCCGTCAGCCGGTCGAGGAGCGTCTCACCCACCGGCTCCAGCGCGAAGTCGTGCCGGTTGGCGGTGCGCGTGAACGCACCAGGCGCGCCGACGAACGGCCGCGCGATGACGCGGCCGATGCCCAGGCCCCGTGCCGCCAGCTCGAACGCGGCCTCGCACATCCGGTAGAGCTCCGGCACCGGAATCACGTCTTCGTGCGCGGCGATCTGGAAGACGCTGTCGGCCGAGGTATAGACGATCGGGCGGCCGGTGCGCACGTGCTCCGCGCCGAGTTCATCGATGATCGCCGTGCCCGACGCCACCTTGTTGCCGAGCGTCGCCCGGCCGATCCGCCGCTCGAACGCCTCCATCAGGGCCGGCGGGAATCCCTCCGGGTAGGTCGGAAACGGCCGCTCGAGGACGACGCCCGCCAGCTCCCAGTGGCCCGTCACGGAGTCCTTGCCCGCAGAGGCCTCCGCCATCCGCCCGAACGCGCCCACGGGTACGACCGGCGCGCCGCCAAGGGCCGCGACGGCCCCGAGGCCGAGCGCACGCAGGTTGGGCACGCGAAGCCCGACGAGGCGGGCGACGTTGCCGACGGTGTCGCTCCCCTCGTCGCCGTACGCGGCGGCATCGGGTAGCGCGCCGATGCCGACGCTGTCGAGGACCAGCAGGATGACGCGTGTGAATTGAGACACGAACCCACCCGCGCGCCGAGACGGCGCGCGATTACGAGTGCAGCGCCGATCGGTGCCCGGTCACCGGATGCGGCGCCGCGATCGTCGCGATGGCGTGCTTGAAGAGCAACTGCTCCGTGCCGTCCACCTCGACGACGACGGCGAAGCGGTCGAAGCTCTTGATGCGGGCGTCGAACTGGCGCCCGCCCATCAGGTGAATGGTCACGGACAGTCGCTCGCGGCGCGCCTGATTGAGAAACAGGTCCTGGACGTTGGGCTGCGCCGACGGGGACGTGAGAGCTTCAGAAGCCTGCGCCATCAGTGGCCGTCTCCTCGTGCTCGCAGGCCGCGTTCCGACAACGCGTCCAGCACGCGATGCAACGTCTCGAGTCGTTCACCAGGTCCATCGAACCAGACTAGATTAGGCTCTTTGCGGAACCAGATCAACTGGCGCCGCGCGTACTGCCGGTTCTCGCGCGCGATGAGCGCGCGCGTCTGCGCCTCGTCGCGCACGCCATCCAGCATCTCGATGATTTGCCGGTAGACGAGTCCGCCGAACGGCCGCGCGTCGGCAGGGTACGCCCGTCGCAGCGCACGAACTTCGTCGACGATGCCGCGCTCGAACTGCGCGTCGACGCGCCGCTCCACGCGGGCGGCGGTCAGATCGGTGGGCAGGCGGAGCGCCACCGTGATGACGGCACAGTCGGCAATCCGCGACCGGGTGTCGGCGAAGTGGTCCGTCATCGGCCGCCCCGTCGAGAAGTAGACCTCGAGCGCCCGGACGATGCGCTTGCGGTCCCTGGGCATCGCCCGTGCCCCCGACGCGGGGTCGAGCCGCCGGAGCAGCCGGTGCAGACGTTCCGGGCCGCCCCGCTCCGCCAGACGGTCGAGGCGGGCACGAATCGCCGGGTCCGCCTGCGGGCCCGGGAACAAGCCCCGGACGAGCGCGCGGTAGTAGAGGCCCGTGCCGCCGGTCACGATCGGCAGCCGGCCCCGGGCGTGGATGGCACGGATGGCGCCCTCGGCGTCCTCGGCGTACCGGGCGGCCGTGTAGACCTCCGTCGGTTCGGCGACGTCGATCAGGTGATGGGGGATGCCGCGTCGCTCCCCCACCGGCACCTTGTCGGTCCCGATGTCGAAGCCCCGGTACACGGCGGTCGAGTCACAGTTCACGATTTCGCCGTCGAGCCTGCTGGCGAGGGCGATGGCCAGCGCGCTCTTGCCCGACGCGGTGGGGCCCACGACGGCGAGGACGATCGGACGGCCCTCCGCCGTTCGAGGCGGCCCCGTCAGTGCGCCCGCCACAGGACGAGTGCGACCATCGCCGCGAGCAGGATCACGAGGCCGAGCTGCTGGGTGCGGGAAGGCAGGACCACGGCCGCGTCAGTTCACCGGTTCGTTGTAGTAGAACGTGACCGTGAAGAGCGCCTTCTCGTCCGGGTACTCCGGCGGCAGCGGCTCCGTCGGGTTGGACCCGAGGATGGCGTTGTACGCCGCCCGGTTGAACGCGTCGATCGCGGACGGCTGCACGACGGCGATGTCCGTGATCCGACCGCTCTTGTGGATGTTGAACTGCAGCACCACGCGGCCGCTGAAGGTCATTGCGGCGTTCGGCACGAACCAGTTCCGGCGGATCTGGTTGACGAATCGGCGGATCCACGGCCCGAACTCGACGCCCTTGGTGTCGAACTGGATCGACGACCCGGGGTCGGTCCGTCCGCCCTGCGGGTTGTTGAAGGTCTGGTTCTGGACGTAGCGCTGCAGGTCGCGCAGGGCGTCACCGAGTGCGCCCCGGGCGGCGCGCGGCAGCTCCGACGGCCGCTGCAATCCGCGGGTGTCCTCGGGAAGCGGTTGCGTGACGGCTTCGCGCGCGGGCTGCGGCGGCTCCGCCACCGGCGCCTCGGGTCCGGCAGGCTTCTCCTCCACCGCGGCCTCGGTCCGCTCGGCGGAGTTGCCACGCGACATCGGCAGCGGGTTCTGCGGCGCCGGCGCCTGCAGCGGACTCTGCGACCTCCGATCGATGTCGGACAGTTCCGTGCGCTCGCGCGTCTGGCGCGACTCGAAGTCCTGCCGCGGCTGGACGAACACGAACGGCTGGCGGTTGCGCTCCTCCTCCTGACGCCTGGCCAGTTCCTGGCGCTGGCGTTCGAGCTCTTCCGGGCTGGTCTGGAAGAACGGCAGACGGTCGCCGAAGAGGATCAGCAGCAGCACGAGCACGTGCGCCCCGATCGACAGCAGCACTCCCTCGCGACGCGAGATGGCGTTGCCGACGACGAGCTCGTCCTGGTACCGATCGTCGAGGTCGAAGTGGATCAATCGCCGCGCCGCCCCGTGTAGAGGTAGACGATCCCGAAGGTGAGCGGCTCCGCCTTGACGTCCACGAACCCGCTGCGCTCGAGGATCTTGACGAATTCGGACGTCGGCGTGAAGGCCCCGACCGACGCCGGCAGGTAGGAATAGGCGGCGTTGTGGCCCGAGATCGCGCGTCCGACGAACGGGAGCACGGTCGTGAAGTACCACCGGTACAGGGCCCGGAGGCCCGGGAGGCGCGGCACCCCGAACTCCAGGATCGCCAGGCGCCCGCCTGGCCGGAGCACCCGGGCCATCTCGGCGCACGCGACCTCGGGCTCCTGGACGTTCCGGACGCCGAACGCCACGGTGGCCGCGTCGGCGCTCGCCGTGGGCGCCGGCAACCGCATCGCGTCACCGCGCACGAGCGTGATCCGGCGCTCCTGCCCTGCCGCCCGCACCTTGTCCAACCCGAGTTTCAGCATCACTCCTGCGAAATCGACTCCCAGAACGCGGGCGGCGCCCGCACCGGGCCGCCGGGCGCACGCAGTGAGGGCGATGTCCGCCGTGCCCGTACAGACGTCGATCAAGGTCTCGTGGCCGGTCAGGCGGAGCGACTCGATCGCCCGGACCCGCCAGCGGCGATCGATTCCGGCGCTCAGCAGGTGGTTCAGCAGGTCGTACCGCGGCGCGATCGCGTCGAACATGCCCGCGATGCGGTTCGGCGTCTTGTCCGGCGCCCGGTCGGCCGGGGCCGTGGATGCGTGACTATTCGACATAGAGCGCGAGCGCCGTCGCGAGGAAGTAGACGATACCGACGTAGCCGTTCAGGTCGAAGGCCTTCTTGACCTGCGACAGGTCCTCGTCGCTGACGAGCGACTGTTCGTAGGCGAGCAGCACGGCCACCACGGCCACGCCTCCGAGGTACAGCACCGGCAACCCGGCGGCGCGCCAGAGTGCGGCCATCACCGCGACCGTGAGGGCGTGCATCACTCGGGACAGGCGGATGGCCGTGGCCACGCCGAACCTCGCCGGGATGGACCGCAGTCCGTGCGCACGGTCGAAGTCCACGTCCTGGCAGGCATAGAGGATGTCGAACCCTCCGACCCAGAGCCCAATGGCGAGCCCGAGCAGCCACGGCTCGGCGCCGCCCCGTCCGCCGGCGGCCAGCCATCCGCCCACCGGGGCGACCGCCATCGCGAGCCCGAGGAACATCTGGGTGTAGGTCGTCACCCGCTTCGCCAGCGAATACCAGAACACGATCAGCAGGGCCAGCGGCGACAGCGCGAAGCAGATGCCGCTCAGTTGCGCGGAGGAGAACACGAAGGCGACAGAGGCCGCTCCGACGAAGGCCGCAGCGCTCGTGCGCGTCAGAATCCCCCGCGGGATCTCCCGCATCGCGGTCCGCGGATTCAAGGCGTCGAAGCGGGCGTCCACGAGCCGGTTGAAGCCCATGGCCGCGCTCCGCGCGCTGACCATGCACGCCACGATCCACGCCACCTGCGCCCAGGAGAACGGGTGCAGGCGCCACGCGAGCAGCGCGCCCGTCAGCGCGAACGGGAGCGCGAACACCGAATGGCTGAACCGGATGAACGAGAGATAGCTCGCGAACGTCGCCATGCCGCAGACGGATCAGCCGGTGCCGTCACCACTCGAGCCAGGTGACGTCCGCCGGCGCGATGCCCGACAGCAGGTATTCTTCCACATCAGCGACATCCCCGGGCACGCGGACCGCGATGAGGTCGGCGCGAAGGCCCGGAGCCACGGCGCCGTGGTCACGACCGAAGCCCAGCGCCGCGGCGCCCACGCTGGTGGCGCTCTCGAGGATCCGCCGGGCGGGAACCGACGGCGCCAGCCGGCGCGCGGACCGCAACTCCTCGAACAGGTTCAGGTCCGGCGCGCTCGCCAGGCTGTCGGTGCCGAACGCCACGGGCACGCCCGCCTCGTAGAACGCGGCCAGCGGCGGCTCCCCCGCGCCCACGTACTGGTTGCTCCGGGGACAGCAGACGACGGTCGTGCCGCACTCGCGCAACCGCGCGACGTCGTCGGTGCCGCACTGGACGGCATGAACGGCCAGCACGCGGCGGTCGAGCAGGCCCATCCGGGCGACGTAGGCGACCGGCGAGCAGCCGGCAGGCTGCCACGCGGGGTTCCACGCGCCCAGGTCGTCCAGCAGCGCCCGCCAGCGGCCGGTGCCCCGCAGCACGAATTCGGACTCGTCACGCGACTCGGCCAGGTGCACGGTGGACACCCCATCGGGGTGCGCGTCGAGGTCCGCGCGAATCGCACCGAAGAGCGCTGGCGACACGGAATAGGGGGCGTGCGGGGCCAGCGTGAGCCGCACGCGTGACGCCGCGGCGTCGGGCCCCAGTGCGTCGATGGCGGCCCGGGCCGCGGCCACCTGGCCGGCCGGGTCCGGAGACGAGAAGCCGAGCAGCTCGTGAAAGATCACGGCCGACAGGCCCAGCGCCCGCAGTACCGGGACCGTGACGAGGCTGTTGGCGACGTCACCCACGACGCCGGTGCCGGTCTCGCGCATTGCCTGCGCGGCGCGCCGGGCGGCGTCGGTGACCGCCGCCGGATCGGCTGGCGCGGCCTCGCGCCGCAGCTGGAGCTGCCGCCGCACCCAGTCCACCATGTTGGCCGCCGGCGGCACCTGGCCGGCCAGGTACGACAGTTCGAGATGCGTGTGCGCGTTGACGAGCGCCGGCAGGATGGCCGCCCGGCCCAGATCGACCGCGCCGGCGCACGGGCCTCGACCGACGTCCGCGATCCGCCCGTCGGCGGCCGCGACCCAGCCGTTCGGGATCGGCGGGCCGGAGATCGGAAGCACCCAGGCGGCGCGGAAGCTACTGGGCAAGCCGGCTCTGCTTGCCGGCACGGCTGCGCGCCGGGTAGTTCTTCAACTCCTCGGGAACGGTGACATCGCCCTCGGCCCGCGCAGTGGCGAGCTCGAGCATCCGCGGCACCTCGCGGCCCAGGAAGACCGGGTCGCCCAGCACTTCGTAGTGCATGTTCCGGCGCTTGGGGACGTACCCTGCGTTCTCGATGTTGACCGCGATCTCGACCTCGTCCATGCAATAGGCCGCGCCCGCAGCCCGGACGACGTTCTCCTCGATCATCACGCTGCCCATGTCGTTGGCGCCGTAGGCGAGACTCAGCTGCCCCACCTTGCCGCCCTGGGTCACCCATGACGACTGCAGGTTGTCGAAGTTGTCGAGGAAGATCCGGGCGACGGCGAGCGTGCGCAGGTAGTCGACGCCGGTCGCCTCGTACCCGCCGTGCTCGGTGTGTTCGGGCTGGTAGCTCCACGTGATGAACGCGGTGAAGCCCCCGGTCTCGTCCTGCAGGTCGCGGAGGCGCGACATGTGCTCGATGCGTTCTTCGTCGGTCTCGACCGTGCCGTACATCATCGTCGCGGTCGTGCGCAGGCCCGCCAGATGCGCCTCGCGCATCACCCCGAGCCACTCGTCCGACGAGGCCTTCGAGTAGCAGTTCAGGATCTTCCGGACGCGGTCGACCAGCATTTCCGCACCGCCGCCGGGAATGCTGTCGAGGCCCGCCGCGATCAGCCGGTCGATCACCTCGCGAACGCTGAGCTGGTTCAGCTTCGAGAGGAACAGCACCTCGGGCGGCGACAGCGCGTGGAGCTTGAACTCCGGGTAGCGCGCCTTGACGGCCCGGAACAGGTCCTCGTACCACGACAGGGGCAGGTCGGGGTTGTGGCCGCCCTGCAGCAGCAGCTGATTTCCGCCGACGGCGATCGTCTCGTCGATCTTGCGGAACATCTCGTCGAAGCCGAGCACGTAGCCTTCGCTCGACCCCACCGGCCGGTAGAACGCGCAGAACGTGCAGCGCGAGACGCAGACGTTCGTGTAGTTGACGTTCCGGTCGATGATGTACGTGACCACCCGCCCGGGGTGCTTGCGCTGCCGGATGCCGTCGGCCAACCGCGCCAGCAGGTGCGTCGGCGCGTGGCGATACAGTTCGAGCGCCTCCGCCGGGCTGATCCGCCCACCAGCGCTCACCGTCTCCGCAATCCGCTCGATCGTCATCGTCAGAAGAACTCCAGCCTGCGCCGTCCAGGGGCAACGCCGAGATCCGCCGCCAGGTCGAGGAACCGCTGAAGGCCCTCGGCCTCGGCCGCCCCAAGACCGTAGCGGACATTATCCCTTAGATACCGCGCGGCCCGTGCGACGCGGGCCCCGTCGGCGCCGCCGTACTCCAGGGCGATGGCGTCCACGTTGGCGACGCCCTCGGCCTGCGCCGCCTGCAGGGCCTCGACCTCGGCCGGGCCGATCGCGCCCGGGCGTCCGGTCCAGGCCGCATAGATGAACGGCAGCCCGGTCATCGCGGCCCAGGCCTCGCCCAGGTCCGTCTTGATCACGCCAAGGGCCCGATGGTCTGCCTCGAAGGCCGGGTCGCCGATCAGCAGCGCCGCGCCGTGCGCCCGGATCATGCCGGCGAGGTCGGGGCCGTGCTGAACGAACTCGGGATCGATCCGGAACCAGTGCCGGCACAGGACGCGAATCAGAGCGACCGACGTGCGCGAGCTCGTGTCGAGCGCGATCCGGGTGATCGCCTCGACGGGGCCGGACGAATAGAGCGCAACCGACGCGATGGGCCCGCGCGACCCGATGCCGACGCCTGGCACCAGGCGGTAATCGGGCCGCTGCAGGAACTCGATGGACGGCGTCAGCCCGAGGTCCACGTCGCCCGCCTGCAGCAGCGCAGAGCAGACGGCCGGCAGGTCGTAACGCATCTGCCAGCGCCCCGGGTCGCGATCGAGCGCCCAGGTGAGCGGACGGGCATTCAAGTAGCCGACGGCCCCGATTCGAACGGCCATCAGCCCGTGACGGCCGTGAAGCGCCCGTCGCGCTCCACCGCTTCGAGTCCGGCCGCCTGGATGTTGCGCCGGATCTCCTCGAGGGGCGCGCGCCGGCGTCCTTCTGGCGCCTCGTCAGAGCCGGAGACGTTGTCGACGTCATCGGCGCCGAAGGTCAGCGCCACCTGCGCCAGCTTCGGTCCGTACTTGGCCCAGTCTACCTGCACGCTGGGCACGTGCGGTGCAGCCAGGCGCGCCGACGCCAGCATCTTCACGTCGTCGTAGCCGGTCGTCGGCTTCATGAAGGCGATCACGCCGGGCAGCGGGCTGATGGCGCGCACGCACCCGAGCCGCTGCTGGAGTGCGTCGACCGTGGCCCAGAGGTCCACGCGATCCGCCGCGCCGGGCCGATCCACCTGGAGGCAGAGCTCCGAGAAGCCCGCCGCGGCCAGCGCCTCGACCATCGCCCCCACGTCGGATACCCGATCGACGCTCAGGCCCGCGATCTCGTCGAGGCCGGCGGCCCGCAGCGCGGCCAGGGTCTGCCCCACCGATTGCCCGGTGGCTTCCGCCCATCTCGTGACGTCTCCCCACGCGAAGGCCGACACCGTCCGGGATCCGGCAGCGGCCCGTGCGGTCGCGACCGCGGCCACAGCGGCATCGAGCGTGTCGGGGGCGCCAGACAGGCGAATCGCCTTCGCACCGGTGGGCACGTCGCGAGGGCCATCCCAGGGCAGGCTGGCCACGCGGAGGAACGTCGCCCGCCGTCCATGCAGGCGGTCACGCATCGCGTCGGCGAGCATACCGAGCGGCAGGATGTCGGGATTGGCCGTCAGCTCGCGCACCACCTCGAGCGGCAGCGCATCTCCGCGGCTGACGCGCTCCAGATACTGGTCGAACGAAGTCGCAGTCGTCATCACACCGTTCCCTGTGGCTGGGGGCGGCTCGTCGGAGCCTCACCCGTGTTCATCGCGCCGGCCACGCGCGCCGCCAGCGCCAGCGCGTCCCGGCCGGCGGCCCCGGTCACGCCCGGGGTGCGCCCGTCCCGCACGGCCTCGACGAAGTCTCGCAGTTCACGCAGCAGCGGCTCTTCGTCGGGCACCGCGATCCGGCCGCCCTCGATCGCTGGACGCCCGGCGCCGGGCACGAGGCGGTAGACCTCGACCTCCCGCGCCGCGTAGTCGATCGAGATGTAGGACTCCTGCTGGAAGAAGCGGGCCTTGCGAATGCGCTCCCGGCTGATCCGGCTCGCCGTGACGTTGGCGATGCAACCCGAGGCGAAGCGGATCCGCGCGTTGGCGATGTCGGTCTTCGGCGTCAGCACGTTCACGCCCACGGCCTCGACCGAGACCACGTCGGAGCCCACGCACGCGAGCAGCAGGTCGAGATCGTGGATCATCACGTCGAAGACGACGTCGATGTCGAGGCTGCGTTCCGGGAATGCGCCCAGCCGGTGGATCTCGATGAAGCGCGGCCTCGACACCAGCGGCAGCGCCGCCGCGACAGCCGGATTGAAGCGCTCGGTGTGCCCCGCCGCCAGGACGGCGCCGTGCCGGGTGGCGGCGGCCACCACGCGGTCCGCCTCCTCAACGGTGGCGGCCAGTGGCTTCTCGAGCAGCACGGCGACGCCGCGCTCGAGGAACGGCAGCGCGACCTCGACGTGCGCGAGGGTGGGCACCGCCACCGTGACCGCGTCCACCGCATCCAGCACGTCGATGGCGCGCACGTACGGCGTGGTCCCGTGCCGCGCGGCGACCTCGGCCGCCCGCTCGGGCCGGGTGTCGACGACCCCCACGAGCGACACACCCGGCAGGGAGGCCAGGATCCGGGCATGGTGCTGGCCGAGCGCCCCCACGCCGACGACCGCCATCCGCAAGCTCTTCATCTAGACACTCCGGACCCGCCCGACGATCGCGATGCCCGCCTCGTCGGCGGCCGCGTACACGGCCGGGCCGTCGAGCACGAGCGCCATTCCGGCGTCGACCGACAAGGCCGTCGCCCCGGCGTCCCGCATCACCCGGAGCGTGGCCAGCCCGACGACCGGCACGTCGAAGCGCATGTCCTGCTTCGGCTTGGCCACCTTGACGACGCGGGTGCCGGCGCCAGCGATCCGGCCCGCGCGGGCGATCGTCTCGTCGGTCCCTTCCATGGCCTCGACGGCGACCACGGCCCCCTGCCTGACGACGATCGTCTGCCCGAGATCGAGACCCGCGACCGTGTCGGCGATGGGATACGCGAACGCGAAGTCCTGGCGCTCCTCGTCGGTCGGGCCGCGGCGCGTCAGGACGCCCTCGGCGGCCAGCAGCGGCGTCAGCAGCGAGGTCGAGTCGACCAGTTCGATGCCGCGCTCGCGCAGCAGGTCGGCCACGGCACCGATCAACCCATCGGTGCTCTTCGAGGCCAGGCGCCGCAGCAGGGACAGGAACGTGAGGTCCGGAACGAGCCCCGCGCTGAAGATCCGCGCGTGCTTGACCTGCCCCGCCATGACCGCGCGGGTGACGCCCGCCTCCTGCAGCAGCCGGACGCACGTGCCGAGCTGCCCCAGCGACACCCAGTGGAACGACGCGCCGAGCCGGCCAGCCGCCGACTCCAGTTCCGGCGCCGCCTCTTCCTGCGCCGCCACCACGGTGACGTCGTGCCCGAGAGCGCGGGCGGCCTCGAGAACCAGGAACGGGAACCGCCCGTTCCCCGCGATCAGGCCGAGACGCATCCGCGTCCCCCGCGACGGGCCCGCGCGCACTCACTCATCGGCGACCAGTTCCTCGACGCGCCGCGTGGGCCGCCGCAGGATCACGCCGCGCTTCGACCCGCGGATGAACGCCACCAGCCTGCCGACCTCCGCCGCCGACAGCGCCGCGTCCTGCTCGATCTGGGCCAGGGCCTGGCTCGTGTTCAGCTTGGACTGCAGCAGGTAGCGGTAGGCCAGTTTCAGCTGCGCGATGGCGTCGGGGGTGAAGCCACGCCGCGCCAGGCCGATGCTGTTGACCCCGAACACGCGCGCCGGCCGGCTGCCGACCGTCCTGGCGTACGGGGGCGCGTCCTTCGTCACGACCGAATAGCCGCCGATGAACGCGTACTGCCCGACGCGGCAGAACTGATGCACCGCGGAGCCCGCGCTGATGTTGGCGAAGTCCTCGACCGTCACGTGGCCGCCCAGCGTCGCATGCGGCCCGAAGATCGTCCGGCTGCCGACATGGCAGTCGTGCGCCACGTGCACGTACGCCATCAGCAGGTTGTCGTCGCCGATCCGGGTCTCGCCGCCTCCCTGCACGGTGCCCCGGTTGAGCGTCGCGAACTCCCGAATCACGTTGCGGCGCCCGATGGTGAGGCGCGTCGGCTCGCCCCGGTACTTCAGGTCCTGGGGCGCCAGTCCCACCGATGCCATCGGGTAGATGTGGGTACCGTCGCCGATCGACGTGTGACCGTCGATCACCACGCCCGCGTCGATCCGGCAGTCCGCGCCCACGGTGACGTCGGGACCGATGACGCAGTTGGCCGCGACCGTGGTGCCCGCGCCGATGGCCGCGGAGGGGTGGACGCTCGCCGAGGGGTGGATGAACGCACCCGCCTCCACCGCGAGCAGCAGGCGGGCCTCGACGACGACCTGCTCGCCCAGGTACGCCACGGCCGTCGCGGTGCCGAGCCGCGACCGCACGCGGTCGAGGCGGACGTCGATCCGCAACTGGTCGCCTGGCACGACCTGCCGCCGGAACTTCGCGTCGTTGACGCCGCGCAGGGCCACGCGGCTCGTGGCCGGCGCGCCGGTGCGCTCGAGCAGCACGATGCCGGCCGCCTGGGTCAGGGCCTCGATCATCAGGACACCGGGCATCACCGGCATGCCTGGGAAGTGCCCCTGGAAATACTCCTCGCCGACGGTGACGTTCTTGTACGCGACCAGACGTGCGCCGGGCTCGTGCTCGGCGACGGCGTCGAGCAGGCACGAGGGGTAGCGATGGAGGACACGAGCCAGACGGACGGGCAGTTCGAGGGACACGGGCGTGTGGGACCAGAAGTTGAAACACGCCGCGCGGCCGGCCTCGAGCCAGCTCTCACCTGCCGCGCGGCCGTGCGAACGTTACCGGGCCGCCGGAGCTGCCGCGGGACGGGCCGCGGGGCTGGGAGACCCGTCGAACGCGCGAATCACCTCGGCGGTCAGGTCGAGGCCAGGGTCGGCCCAGACGAGCCCGCTGTCGGCGGCGCTGAACACCATGTGCACCTGCTTCTCCCGGGCGACCTTGTCGATCACCGGGTTCAGCTTCCGCTGGAAATCCTCCTGCAGCTGCTGCTGCAGGGCCTGCACGTCCTGCTGCGCGTCTTCGGTGAAGCGCTGGATGTCGCGCTGCTGGCGTTCGATGTCCGCCTGCAGCTGGGCGCGAGCCGCGTCGCTCAGGACCGACCCGCCCGAGTCGAGCTTCTGCTGAGCCGCCTGCATCTGCCGGTTCTTGTCGTTGAGCTCCTTGACCTTCTGATCGTTCAGGGCCTTGACCTTGTCGGTGGCGGCCTTGCCCTCGGCCGACTCGGCGGCGATGCGCTGGACGTTGATGTAGGCGTACTTCAACCCGTCCTGGAACCGGGGCGGCGGCGCCGGCTGGGCCTGCGCGGCTGCCGGCGGGGCCGTCGGCGTCGCGGGACGGGCGGGCTGCTGCGCGGCCGGCGCGGTGGCCTGCGCGAAGGTCGGGGTGGCCACCAGCATCATGCTGAGCGCCAGAGCTGCGGCGAACACTCTCATCAACGTACGTCCTTTCTCTGCGGCGAAATCGCTCCAATTTTACTGTATCCGGGCGAGCCGGAACAGGCGGCGCCCCGGATGCCTAGAAGTGGGTCACCACGACCTGGTAGGCGACCGGCCCGGTCAGCTTGCCGACGTCGTACACGCGTGCACAGAAGTTCCCTGAGGTCGCGGCCGTGCCCGTGACCACCACGTTCAGGACGGCCGCGTCGTTGGCGAGCTTGATGTCGCAGACCTGCCCGTTCCACGTACCGATGCTGGCGCCGATGGCCACCCCAGAACTGGGCTCGAGGCCTGACAGCTGCAGCGTCACCGTTCCGGCCCGTTGCACGACGAACGGGTGGGTCACCGCGCCGTTGACCGTCAGCGTCCCCTCGAAGGTCTCGCTGACCGCGGTGGGCGTTTCGACCGGCGTCGGGTTGGTCGGCGTGCTGCTGTTGCAGGCAGTCACGGTGAGGCCCGTGGCTGCCGCCACGGCGGCCGCCGCCAGGCGGAACGGGAAGAGTCGAAGCATCGGTCAGGAAACTCCAGGGGCGCTCGGCGCCACACCCCGTCAGAAAGTCGTGCCCACCGCGAACCGGAACTGCGTCGACCGGGCCGGCTGCAGGTTGTTGTTGAGGACACCGGCACGCTGCGGGTTGAACGCGTAGATGAGCCGGAACGGCACGTTCAGGACCGGCATGAAGAAGCGCAGCTCGATGCCCGTCGAGGTCTTGAAGGCGCTCGTACGTCCAATGACGGTCGTCCTCGAGCCGGGCGCGTTCGGGTCGATCAGGCTCGAGGTGGCGTACGGGTCGAACAGCGCCGGCACAGACGCCGCCTCGACCCGGGTCAGGTCTTCCTTCCACGAGAACGGCTGGCCGAAGTCGCGGACCTGGCCCGCGTCGTAGAACGCCACGAGCCGCACCTGGCTGGCGATCGAGAACATGTACTCGGCGTTGAACAGGAGGCTCTTGTTGCCGCCGAGGACGATCACCGAGTCGGGGACCGTCGGCCCGATGGAGCGGATGTCGAAGCCGCGGACGCTGTACTCGCCGCCCAGGAACAGGCGCTCGAAGATGGGCAGCGACGTCGTGTTCCGGATCGGCGTGATGTACTCCACCTGCCCGCGCATGCCAAGCGCCGTCCGGGCCGTGTGCCGCATGAACATCACGGCCTCGAGGCGCGGCTTGTAGAACTGCGTGTTGCCGCCGAACATGGCGAGGTCGACCGACGCGGTCAGGCGCTTGCCGGTCGACGGGAAGATCGGATGGTCGACCGTGTTGTGGACGAAGCTCGGGACGACCTTGCTGATCGACCGTGAACCACCTTGCCCGATCAGCAGCGAGTCGTAGACGAACGGGTTGCGGCGCAACTGCTCCTGCTGCGTCGGTGTCAGCTGGCTCAGGTTCCCGAGCGAGGAAATGATCTGGCAGCCGCCCGCGCGGGAGAGGCACGACGAGTCCAGCAGCGCCTCGTTCAGGTCGGCCATGCCGACCGTCTCGTACGAGTAGTTGACGAACATCCGGCTGAAGTCCGCCACCGGGAAGCCGAACACCAGGTTGCCGCCGGTCGAACGCTGCGTGTAGTAGCCGATGTACTGGAGCGACCGCTTGTAGATGTCGAACCCACCCGTGATGTTGCGGTCGAACAGGAAGGGCTCGCTGAACCCGAGCTGGTAGTTCTGCGTGCGGCTGCCGCCGGTCATCGACACGCTCAGGGTCTCGCCGCGGCCCATGAAGTTCGACGTCTGGAACCCGAGCTGCCCGAACACGCCCTCGAACTGCGAGACCCCGGCGCCAAAGCTCAGCTGGTTGCGGTTCTGCTCCTCGAACTTCAGCGTGACGTCGACGGAATTGGGCCGACCGGGCGTCTTGTCGACCTTCATGTCCTTGTCGTTGCCTTCGAGGTTCTTGAAGTAGCCCAGCTGGTTCAGCCGCTTGACGCTGTACTTGAGCGCCTCCGTGTTGAACACGCCGCCCTCGACCAGGCGCATCTCCCGGCGGATCACGTTGTCGCGCGTCGTCGTGTTGCCCGTGAAGGTGATCCGGTTGACGAAGTACTGCGGCCCCTCCTCGATGCGCATCGTGATGTCGACGGTCGGGGTCTTCTTCGGCTCGACCGTCTCGGACGGCCCTCGGAGCGACTCGGGCACGAGGTCGGCCAGGGCGTCCTCTGGACCGGGATCGTCGCTCGGCTTGAGGTCGGGGAACGCGGTGAACTCCATGTAGCCGGCGCCGCCGTAGATCTCCTGGGCCTTCTTGCGGCCGTCATCGAGCCGCTTGCGGCTGTACCACTCGCCAGGCTGGAGCTGGAAGAACGGGCGCAGCTGGTCGCCGCGCACCAGCTTGTTGCCGTCGAAGGCGAGCTCGCCGACCTTGTACCGAGGGCCCTCGGTGACCGGAATCCGCAGTTCGACCCACCGGTTCTTGCCGTCCTTCGAGTTCTCGATGACCTTCAGTTCCGGCTGGCCGACGCGGGCCCGCACGTAGCCGCGGTTCTGGTAGAACTCCGTCACCTTGTCGGCGTCGGCCTCGAACTCGGCCTCCTTGTACGTGCCGCCGCCGGTGATGAACCCCAGCAGCCCCTTGGGCTTGTTCTCCTTCAGCTTGCGCCGCAGGCGTCCGTCGCTGATGGCCTGGTTGCCGAGGAAGTCGACCCGGCGAATGCGGATCTTCGGCCCCTCGCTGACGTTGAAGGTGACGTTGACGAGCTTGGGCCCGCCCGCGACCGGCGTGACCTTGTGCGAGACCTCGGCGTTGGTGAAGCCCTTTTCGGCCATCAGGCCGCGCACCACCCCCTCGACCCGGCGGATGACGCCCTCGTCGAGGAACGAATCGAGGCGGATCTCGATGTTCCGCTCGCGAAGCTTCTCCTCGATCTTCGTGCGGTCGACCTGCTTGCTGCCCTGATAGTCGACGATCTTGATCCGCTCCCGCTCCTCCATGTGATAGGTCACGATCTTCCCGACTGCACCGTTCGGGAACTCGTAGTCGTTGACCTCGATGGAGAGATCCTCCAGGAAGTTCGTGGCCCAGAGCGCGCGGAAGTCCGCGAGCATCGTCTGCTCGACGGCGTCGTCGTAGTAGACGAACACGTCCTGCGACGGCTGGCTCGGTCGCAGCTTGATGTAATACATGTAGGTTTCGTTCTCGACCGTCGAGGAGCCCCCCTGCTTGTTGAAGCAGGGCTCGAGGATCCAGACGAACTGCGACCCGGCGGCGGGCAGGCGGGCGGGTGCGGCCACCTGGTTCCCGCAGACGGTGGTCAGCAGCGCCCCCGGCGCCAGGGCCGGGGCCGCGGGGGTCTGCGGGGCCGGTTCCGGCGCCTGGGCGGCTGCCATCCCGGCCGAGGTCAGCCCGAGCACCGCCCCGAGGACCAGTCGAACGATCGAGCGGGCACGCATCACTCTGGGTATCCTAAACACAAACACCGTAGTCTACTGGATTTGGAGGTCTCTCAGGCTAGGACGACGGAGCGGCCCGATCGGTCGGCCTGGACGGCGCGCCCAGCCCGGGCGGGCGCGCCAGACCTCTCCCGCACATTGTACGGTTACGGGTGGACCGGGCGGACGCCCGGCGCCGCCCCGCGCGGACTCAGGGCAGCCGCCGCCCGCCTGTCAACTCGCCGGCCGACCGATAGGCCAGGTGCCCGTTCTCGAGGTAGACCTCGACCTCGCCGTCCCGCAGGTTGCCCCTGATCAGTTCCTCCGACAGCGGGTCCTCGACGTATCGCTGGATCGCCCGCCGCAGCGGACGCGCCCCGTACGACCGGTCGTTGCAGGTGACGTCGATGATCCAGTCGATCACCTCCGGCGCCAGGTGGATCTTCATCCGCCGGTCGGCCAGGTTGGCGTTGAGCTGGTCCACCAGCAGCGCCATGATGCGCCGCAGGTCCTCGTCGTTCAGCGCCTCGAAGACGATGATCTCGTCGATGCGGTTGATGAACTCCGGGTTGAAGGTGCGCTTGACCTCCCCGAGGACCATGTCGTGGACGCTCTTGTCCGCGGCGCCGGTGTCACTGGCCTGGAACCCCATGGACGCCTTCTTCTGGATGAAGCGCGCCCCGATGTTCGAGGTCATGATGATAATCGTGTTCTTGAAGTTGACGCGGTTCCCCAACCCGTCCGTCAGGTGGCCGTCCTCGAACACCTGCAGCAGGATGTTGAAGATGTCCGGGTGCGCCTTCTCCACTTCGTCGAGCAGCACCACCGAGTAGGGGTTCCGCTTCACCTTCTCGGTCAGCTGGCCGCCCTCCTCGTGCCCGACGTAGCCGGGGGGCGAGCCGATCAGCTTCGACACCGAGTGCTTCTCCATGTACTCGGACATGTCGAAACGGATCAGCGCGTGGTCGCTGCCGAACAGGAAGTTCGCGAGCGCCCTCGCGAGCTCCGTCTTGCCCACGCCGGTCGGCCCCAGGAAGATGAAGCTGCCGACGGGACGCGTGGGCGCCTTGAGGCCCGCCCGCGACCGGCGGATCGCGCGGGAGATCGCGGAGATGGCCTTCTCCTGGCTCACCACGCGCCGGTGCAGGTCCGCTTCCATCCGGAGCAGCTTGTCGCCCTCGTCCTGGTTCACCGAAGAGATCGGCACGCCGGTCCACTTCGACACGACCTCGTCGATCTCGGCCTTGCCCACGACGACCTTGCGCGTGCTCGACTTCACGTCGAACTTCTCGCGGATGAACTGCAGGTTCTCGCGAGCCGACACCTCCTGCTCGCGGTAGAACTGCGCCTTCTCGAAGTCCTTCTGCGAGACCGCGTTCTCCATCTGCTCGACGGCAACGCGGATGCTCTTGTTGATCTCGCCGAACTCCTCGCTGTACCCGGCCTCCTTCAGCTTGGCGCGGGCACCCGCCTCGTCGACCAGGTCGATAGCCTTGTCGGGCAGGAAGCGATCGATGATGTAACGGCTCGACTGGTACACCGCGGCCTCGATGGCCTCGCGCGTGTACTCGACGTGATGGAACTGCTCGTAGCGGTCCTTGATGCCGAGCAGGATCTCGATCGTCTCCTTCTCGGCCGGTGGATCCACCTTGATCGCCTGGAAACGGCGTTCGAGCGAGCGGTCCTTCTCGATGTACTTCCGGTACTCGGCGGGCGTCGTCGCGCCGATGCAGCGGATCTCGCCGCGCGAGAGCGCCGGCTTCAGGATGTTGGCCGCGTCGAGCGAGCCTTCCGCGGACCCGGCGCCCACCAGCGTGTGGAGCTCGTCGATGAACACGATGATGTTCGGGTTCTCGGTGAGCTCCTTCATGATCGCCTTGAGCCGTTCCTCGAACTGCCCGCGATACTTCGTCCCGGCGACGATGAGCGAGATGTCGAGCGCCAGCAGGCGCTTGTCGGCGAGGAAATGCGGAACGTCGCCGTAGACGATCTTCTGCGCCAGGCCCTCGACGATGGCCGTCTTCCCGACCCCAGGCTCGCCGATGAGCACCGCGTTGTTCTTCGTCCGGCGGCAGAGCACCTGCTGCACCCGCTCGAGTTCGTAGTCGCGCCCGACCAGCGGGTCGAGCTGGTTCTTCATCGCGGCCTCGGTCAGGTCGCGACTGAACTCGGCCAGCAGTGGCGTTTCCTTGACGCGCGTCAGCGTGGACTTCTCGTTGAGCAGCTGCACGATGTCCTCGCGGACCGTGTGCAGCCGCATCCCCTTCTCCATCAGGATGGAAGCGGCGACCGACCGCTCCTCGCGAAGGATGCCCAGGAGCAGGTGTTCGGTGCCGATGTAGTTGTGCAGGAGGCGATCGGCCTCCTCGGCCGCGAACTGCAGCACCCGCTTGGTCTCGGCGCTGAACGGAATCTCGACCGAGGTGGAGACCTTCTCGCGGAACACGGTGCGGCCCTCGATCTCCTTCCGGATGTGCTCCAGTGAGAGATGCGAACGCGCGAAGATCCGGGTCGTGAGCCCCTTACCTTCCCGAATCAGGCCGAGCAAGAGGTGCTCGGTCTCGATCGAGATGCTCCCGAGCTGGCTGGCCTCGTACCGCGCAAAGAAGAGAACCCGTCGCGCCCGTTCCGTGTAGCGTTCGAACATCAGGCCTGCCTAGAGGTGGGGGCGTATGGTAGTCACCTCGTTCGTCTCATTATAGGGCAAAGCGACGGGTGGCACGATTCGGTCGTTTGCCTGCCAGGGGCCTAGTCCTGGACGGGAATGTGCACGCCCCTGCCCTTCATGACGGCCTTGGAGACCACCGCGCGAGCCGCCACCGCGTCGAACGCCAGGAAGTGCGGAGACTGCCGGTGCGCGGCGTGGGATTCGGGCCGGTCGTACACCTCATGGAACACCCACCTGAGCGGATCTTCCAGGTCCTGGCTGACGTCGAACCGCAGGCAGCCGGGATCGTGCAGCAGCGACATCCGGGCGTTCTCGAGCAGCGCCTCCCGGAACTCCGCGAGCCGTTCCGGCCGCACCGTGACCTGCACCAGCACCACGTGACGCACCGGCAGCGTTGGCGTATCGCTCATCCGCGATCTCCTCGTTCGTGACTATACTGCCACGCATGAAGGAGACCATCGGATTCATCGGGCTCGGCCTCATGGGCCGGCCCATGGCCAAGAACCTGATCAAGGCGGGGTATCCCGTGATCGTGAACAGCCGGAGCCAGGGGCCAGTCGACGACCTGGTGGCCTCGGGCGCGACGCGCGCCGCGACTCCCGCCGAGATGGCCCGCTCGGCGACGCGCATCATCACGATGGTGCCCGACTCACCCGACGTCGAACTCGTGCTCGACGGGCCGAACGGCGTCTTCACGGCCATGCAGCGCGGCTCGATCGTGATCGACATGAGCAGCATCGCGCCCAACACCGCGCGCAGGCTCGCCGCCCGGGCCACGGCGCTCGGGGGGCAGATGCTCGACGCGCCGGTCAGCGGCGGTGACATCGGCGCCATCAACGGCACCCTGTCGATCATGGTCGGCGGCGACCGCGCGGCCTTCGACACCGTCAAGCCGATCCTCGACGTGATGGGGAACCCCGAGAAGGTCGTCTACATCGGCGATTCGGGTGCGGGCCAGATCTGCAAGCTCTGCAACCAGATGGTGATCGGCGGCACGCTGGCCGCCGTCGCCGAGGCGCTCGCGCTGGCGCGCAAGTCCGGCGTGGATGCGGCGCGCGTCCGCGAGGCGTTGCTCGGCGGCTTCGCGCAGAGCCGCGTGCTCGAGGTCCACGGCGAGCGCGCCCTCAAGGGCACCTACAAGCCGGGCTTCTACACGCACTTGTTCGCGAAGGACATGCGCAACGTCATCGCCACGCTGGCCGATTCCGAGACGCCGGCGCCGGTCACCGCGGTCGTCCAGCAGCTGCTGCACGCGACGATGGCGGCCGGCCACGGCCAGGACGACAACTCGGTCCTCGCGAAGACCATCTTCGAACTGGCCGGCCTCGAGTAGGCGGGCCGAAGGAGACGCCATGACCCTCGCGCACCGGGCCGCCGCGCTGGCGGCCTGCCTGCTGATCACCGCCGCCGGCGCCCGGGCGGAGGTCGTCGGCGTCACCATCACGAAGCGGACCCCGGTGGCCGACGGACAGGCCTTCGGTCGCACGGGGCCCTACGAGAAGCTGCAGGGGACCATCGAGATCGCGCTCGATCCCGCCAATCCCCGGAACACCCGCATCGCAGACCTGGACCGCGCGCCGAGGGGCGCCGATGGCCGCGTCCACGCGACCGCCGACCTGTTCGTGCTGCAGCCGGTCGATCGCGCCAGGGGGAACGGCACGCTCCTCTTCGAGATCGCGAACCGCGGCGCCAAGCTGATGCTGGGACGGTTCAACCGGGCGCCCGGTTCTGCCGACCCGACGTCGGCCGCGGACATGGGTGACGGCTTCCTGATGCGCGAGGGCTACACGCTCGTCTGGGTGGGGTGGCAATTCGACGTCGCTCCGCCGGCGCTGCGCATCGAGGCCCCGCCAGCCGACGTGACGGGACGCGCCCGCATCGCCTTCATTCCCGACGCGCGGGCCACCGACCTGGCCCCGGCCGGGCTCCCGAACTACCCGCCCGCGCCGGGTGACGCCGCGGCCACGCTGACCGTGCGCGACCGATTCTGGGCCACGCCGACCCTTCTCGCCCGCGACCGGTGGCGGTTCGCGACCGGGCGCGGAGGGCCGCGCGTCGTGCTCGACGACGGGTTCGAGCCGGGGCGCGTCTACGAGCTCGACTACGCCGCAACCGGCGCCCGGGTGGCCGGTGTGGGCTTGGCCGCCGTACGCGACGCGGCCGCCGCGTTCCGCAGCCGCGCCGACCTGCCGATCCGGGGCCAGCGGGCCTACGTCTTCGGCATCTCGCAAAGCGGCCGCTTCCTGCGCCAGTTCCTGCACGACGGCTTCAACGTCGACGAGCGCAACCGGAAGGTGTTCGACGCGGTCTGGGCGCACATCGCCGGCGCGGGCCAGGGCTCCTTCAACGAGCGCTTCGCGATGCCGGGCTACTCCTCGTTTCCGGCCACGCGCTTCCCCTACTCCGACCTGCCGCAGCCAGGGCCGGGAGGCCTGCTCGACGGCATCCAGGCGGCCTACTCGCCGGCGCAGCTGCCGAAGGTGTTCTACACCAACACCCCGGTCGAGTACTGGGGCCAGGGCCGGGCAGCCGCGCTCACGCACACGACGCTCGACGCCGCGCGAGACGGACAGGTCCCCTCCAATACGCGCATCTATCTGCTCGCGGGGACGCAGCACACCGAGGCAGCCTTTCCGCCGCCGCAGGGGCCCGGGCAGGAGCTCGGCAACACGATCCCCCAGGGCGAGGTGATGCGCGCGCTGCTGCGCGGCCTGCACCGCTGGGTGACGACGGGCGCGGCGCCCCCTGCCTGCCGCCATCCGCGGCTGGCGGACCGGTCGCTCGTTCCGGTGAGCGAAGTCGCATTCCCGAGCCTGCTCGGCGTCAGCGATCCCCGCACCATCGAGGGGCCCGCCGTGCCCGGCGGGACGGGCGCGCGCCCGCTGCCCTTCCTGGTGCCGCAAGTCGACGCCGACGGCAACGATGCCTCGGGGATCCGCACGCCCGAACAGGCCGTGCCGCTCGCGACCACGACGGGCTGGAATTTCCGGTCGGGGCGCGTGGGCAACCCGTCGACCACGTATCCCCTGCTGGGCTCGTACATCCCGCTGGCGCGCACCAGGGCCGAGCGCGAGGCGCGCCGCGACCCTCGCCAGTCCATCGAGGAGCGCTACCAGAACAAGGAGGACTACCTGCAGCGGATCCGCGCCGCGGCCACGGCGCTCGTCAAGGACCGGCTGCTGCTCGCCGACGACGTCGCTGGCGTCGTCGACCGCGCCGCCCGGCATTGGGACTGGGCGACCGCCTCGCCGGCGCACTGATACACGGTCCGGCCGGCGTGCTGCCCCTCGCGCGCGGGAGCGTGGCGTCAGGCCGGACGCAGTCGACCGCCCTCGAGCCTGAGCACCCGGTCACAGGCGGCCGCGAGTCGCGGGTTGTGCGTGGCGATCACCGACGTCAGGCCCTGCTCGGTGTGCATCTCCCGCAGCAGCGCGTGCAGCGTTTCTGCCGTCGGTTCGTCGAGGTCGCCGGTCGGTTCGTCGGCCAGGAGCAGCGACGGCTGCATCACCAGCGCACGCGCAACGGCCACCCGCTGCTGCTCGCCGCCCGACAGCATCGTCGGCCGGTGCGACAGCCGCTCGCCAAGGCCGACGCGGAGCAGCAGCGCCGTCGCCCGCGCGCGACCTTCGGCCAGCGGCCGGCCCGCGATCCGCATCGGCATCTCGACGTTCTCCGTCGCGTCGAACTCCGGCAGCAGATGGTGGAACTGGAACACGAAGCCGACGTGCCGGTTGCGGAACGCCACCAGGGCCGCATCGCTCAGATCGCGGAGGTTCTGCCCCGCGATGGTCACCGTGCCGCCGTCTGCCCGGTCGAGCCCGCCCAGCAGGTGCAGCAGCGTGCTCTTGCCCACGCCGGACGCGCCGACGATCGCCACCATCTCGCCCGCGTCGACCTCGAGCTCCAGATCCCGCAGGACGTGAATCCTCGACGAGCCCACCTGGTAGAACTTGTCGAGGTCGCGGACGCTGACGAAGGCCACGATGCGTTTCCTACTCGAACCGCAGCGCCTGCACGGGGTCGAGGCGCGATGCCTGCCGGGACGGATAGAGCGTCGAGACGAAGCAGATCAGCATCGACGCCCCCACGACCACGGCGAAGTCGCGGGGCAGCACGACGAACGGCACGTAGGACACCTGGTACACGTCCATCGGAATCTGGATCACGCGGTAGCGGTCCAGGATCCAGCAGAGACCCAGGCCTCCGATGCTGCCGATCGTCGTGCCGACGGCGCCGATGATCAGCCCCTGCAGCATGAAGATCGTCATGATGCGGCGCGACGACGTGCCCATCGTCTTCAGGATGGCGATGTCGCGGCTCTTCTCCATCACCAGCAGGATGAGCGAGGAGATGATGTTCAGCGCGCCGACGATCACGATCAGGCCGATCGTGATCGAGATCGCCATCTTCTCGAGCCAGAGCGCCGAGAAGAGCGACTGGTTCATGTCGGCCCAGTCCTGCGTGACGTACGTCGGGCCGAGCTGCGCCGAGATGCGGTCCGCCAGCGCCGGGGCGCCGTAGACGTCGGCGACGCGCAGCTGAATCAGGTCCGGCAGGTCCTTCGACACCAGGCGCCGGGCGAAGTCGAGCCCGACCATCCCGTAGGCCGAGTCGAACTCGAACAGGCCGAGCGCGTACGTGCCGACCACCACCGCCGTGCGGGCGCGCGGGATGACCCCCATCGGCGAGAGCGTGCCCTGGGGCGTCATCAGGGTCACGGTGTCGCCGACGGACACACCGAGCTGCGCCGCGAGGTCTTTCCCGAGCAGGATGCCCGGGCGGCCGTCCGTCTCGCGCGCGAGCGCGTCGAGGCGGCCCGATCGCATCGAGCGGGCGATGTCGGTCACCTGCGCCTCGAGGACCGGGTCGATCCCCTTGACGGTGATGAAGGCGTCGGCGCGGGCGGTCGAGACGAGCGCCTTGCCCAGGATGGCGGGCCCCGCCCCGACGACGCCCGGGATGGCGGCAAGGGTGCGCACCTCTGCTTGATAGTCCTCGATGCCCCCGCTCTTCCAGACGTAGACGTGGGCGGTCGACCCGAGGATACGGTCGCGCAGCTCGCCCTGGAGCCCCGTCATCAACGCCAGGGCGATGATGAGCGCCATCACGCCCACCGCGACGCCGATCATCGAGATCAGCGAGATCAGCGAGATGAACGCCTGCTTGCGGCGGGCCAGCAGGTAGCGGACGGCGATGAACAGCTCGAAGGGCATCCGCCTCGATCCGTGTGCCTACCGCGGGCGCATCAACGGGAACAGGATGACGTCGCGAATCGACGGGCTGCCCGTCAGCAGCATCACGAGCCGGTCGATGCCGATGCCCTCGCCGCCGGTCGGCGGCAAGCCGAATTCGAGCGCGCGCACGTAGTCCTCGTCCATCTGGTGGGCCTCGTCGTCACCGCCCTCACGGCTGGCCAGCTGCTCCTCGAACCGGCGCCGCTGCTCCACGGGGTCGTTCAGTTCGCTGAACGCGTTGGCCACCTCGAATCCGCCGATGTAGAGCTCGAAGCGCTCGACCGTGTCGGGATCGTCCGGCTTCTGCTTCGACAGCGGCGAGACCTCCGTCGGGAAGTCGTACACGTACGTCGGCTGAATCAGGTCGTCCTCGCACAGCGCCTCGAAGAGGTCGGCCGCGATCCGTCCGGGGCCGCTTCCCGGTGCCACCTCCACGCCGAGGCCCGCCGCCAGCGTCCGTGCCGCCTCCGGCAGCCGTAGCTCCTCCGCCCCGACGTCGCGCCCGAGCCGCCTCGAGGCCGCCTCCCGCGCCGCCTCGCGCAGCGACAGGCGGCGAAACGGGGCACCGAGCTCGATCCGGTGCTCGCCGAAGGTGAGCGACTCGGTGCCCGCTGCCTTGCGGGCCACCTCGCGCAGCATCTCCTCGGTCAGCGCCATCAGGTCGCGGTAGTCGGCGTAGGACCAGTAGAACTCGAGCATGGTGAACTCGGGGTTGTGCTGCGTCGAGATCCCCTCGTTCCGGAAGTTGCGGTTGATCTCGAACACGCGCTCGATGCCGCCGACGGTCAGCCGCTTGAGGTACAGCTCGGGGGCGATCCGCATGTAGAGCGGCAGGTCGAGCGCGTTGTGATGCGTGGCGAACGGCCGGGCCAGGGCGCCGCCGGCAATCGCCTGCATCATCGGCGTCTCGACCTCGAGGAAGCCGCGCGCCGTCAGGAACTCGCGGATGGCGCTCACCGCGCGACTGCGCACCTCGAAGACCCGGCGCGAGTCGGGGTTCACGATGAGGTCGAGGTACCGCTGCCGGTACCGGGTCTCGACGTCGGTCAGCCCGTGCCACTTCTCCGGCAGCGGCAGGAGGCACTTCACGAGAAAGGTCAGCGACGCCGCCCAGATGGTCAGCTCGTTCGTCTTGGTCCGGAACATCCGCCCCTCGACGCCGACCCAGTCCCCGAAGTCGAGCCGCGCGAAGACCTTGAAGTCGAGTTCCGGGAGCGAGTCCTGCCGCAGGTACACCTGGAGCCGGCGCTTGCCGTCCGACAGCACCAGGAAGTTCGCCTTGCCGAACGTCCGGCGCGCCAGGATGCGGCCGGCCACGCGAACCCGAGGCTGCTCCGCCTCGAGCGTTTCACCGGTCTTGCCCTCGTGCGCCGCCACCGCGGCCTCGATCGTCTCGGACGTCTCGTATCGCCGCGGATACACGTCGATGCCGAGCGCACGCAGCGCGTCGAGGTTCGCTCGCCGTTGGACGACCTGATCGGACTCTTCCGTGCTCATGACCGCTCCAGCTTGCGGCGGATGGCATCGAGGACGCCGTTGATGAACGCCACCGCCTCGTCGGCGCTGAACGCCCGCGCCAGCTCCAATGCCTCGTTGATGATCACCGATCCCGGCGTCTCGGGCTCGTGCAGGAACTCGTAGACCGCGAGTCGCAGGATGAGGCGGTCCATCACGTTCATGCGCTCGATCCGCCATCGTGCGGCCGCTTCGGAGATCAGCGGATCGAGCGACTCCACGTCCGCCGCGACGCCGGCCGCCAGGCTGTTCGCGAAGGCCCGGGCCGCATCCGGCAGCGCCGGCACCAGGTCGTCGCCGTGCTGCCAGAAAGTCTGCCGCACCTCGGCCACCGAGACGCGGCCGACCTCCCACTGGTAGAGCATCTGCAGGGCCGCAGCGCGGGCCCTGTGCCGCGTGTCCCGCCTGGACGAGTCGGGAGCGCGTTCGGCCTCTCCCGTCACTGCCCGGCCCCGGCGTCGACGATACCGCGCAACAGGGTCGTCATCTCGACTGCGGCGAGCGCCGCCTCGCGTCCCTTGTTCTCCGGGCCCGGCTCCGAACGGACGATCGCCTGGGCCTCCGTCAGGGTCGTGAGCACGCCGAACGCCATCGGGACGCCGGTCTCGGCCGAGGCTCGCGCGATGCCGTGGGTCGCGGCCTCCGCGATGTACTCGAAGTGCATGGTGTCGCCCTTGATCAGGCACCCGAGGCAGATCACGGCGTCGAACTGGCCCGTCTCGGCCAGCGCCCGCGCCGTGAGCGGGATCTCGAATGCGCCAGGCACGCGGACCACCGCGACGTCCTCCTGGGCGACCTCGGCCTCGGCCAGCGCGGAGAGCGCGCCCCCCAGCAGCCCGTCCGTGATCGGTGCGTTGAAGCGCGAAACGACGATGGCGAAGCGATGACCGGTCGCCGTGCGCCCGCCCTGCAGTTCCAGCACCCTATCCATCCCGTCCCTGGCGCCTGCCAGCCGTTCGAGCGACGCCGAACACCGGCGCCCGCTTCTCGATGAAGGCGCGGATCCCCTCCCGCGCATCGCCGGTCGCCGCCACCGCGGCGAACAGATCCGCCTCCAGGCGCAGTCCGGCAGGCAGCGCGGACTCGCCGCCGCACGCCACCGCCATCATCACGCCGGCCACCGCGTCCTCGGCCCCCGTCGCCAGCGTCTCGGCCAGCGCCAGTGCGTCCCGCTGCAGGTCGTCCGGGGGTGTCACGCGCGTCACGAGGCCGATCCGGCAGGCCTCTTCGGCATCGAGGCGCCGGCCCGTGAGGAGGAGGTCCAGCGCCCGGCCTTCGCCCACCAGGCGCGGCAGCCGCTGGGTCCCACCGAAGCCGGGCATGAGGCCGAGCGTGACCTCGGGAAAGCCGAGGACAGCCGTCGCGGCCGCCATGCGGATCGTGCAGGCCATCGCCAACTCGAGCCCGCCGCCGAGGGCGAATCCGTTGATGGCCGCGATCGACGGCTTCCCCAGTCTCGCCAGCGCATCGAACGCCGCCTGGCCCCGGCGGGCATAGGCCGCACCGGCAGCCGCCTGCAACTCCTGCAGGTCGGCGCCGGCCACGAACGCACGATTGCCGGCACCGGTCACGACGACCGCGCGGACCGCCGCGTCGTCGCGCAGGTGCAGCGCGGCCCGCCGCAGGTCGTCGAGCGTGGAACTGTTGAGGGCGTTGAGAACCGTGGGCCGGTTCACCGTGAGGACGGCGACGGCGCCTTCGCGCGTGAGCAGCAGATTCTCAAACATCGGACCGACGCCAGATCTTACCCCACGCCCAGCACAGCGCCGTACCGAGGACGGCACCGGTGGCATCGGCCAGGAGGTCTCCGGCCTCGGCGGTGCGCCCCGGCACGAACAGCTGGTGCACCTCGTCCGACGCGCCGTACGCGACCGTGGCGAGCACGGTGACCACCGCCAGCCGGGCCGTCACCCGCGCGGGCAGGCCGCCGGCCACCGCGCGCAGCAGCAGCACCGCAAGCGTGACGTAGCCAAGGGTGTGCGCGACCTTGTCGGACGCCCCACCAGGGATGGCGATCTGCGACTGCGACGACTCCCAGAAGATCGAGGCCATGTAGGCCACCGCCGGGCCCCACAGCCAGAGTCGACGCGCGAGCGTCACAGCGGCAGCGGATAGAGCAGCCAGCCGACGAGGACGGCGCCGCCGATGAAGGCGCCGAACATCCGGGCCGCCAGCATCAGCTGCTCGACGGGCTCGTCTCGCATCAGGACGGCGAACACCACGGAGACGAGGAGCGCGAAGACGGCCATCAGGCCGAGATGGCTGGTCATGGCCGGCTCACTTGCGTCCTTTCGCGATGTCGAACGCGTCGAGGACGACCAGCATGTTCAGGAGGCCGGCGACGATCAGATAGGCGTTCCCGTACTCGTAGGTGATCGCCACGACGCGGCCGGCGCCGGCCCCCGCGGCCCGGGCCAGCAGGTAGGGCACGCCGGGCCCGACGTCGGCGAGCGCGGCCAGCGCCACGAGCGGTTGTGCCAGCTCGAACGGAAACAGCCGCCCCTCGAGCCAGAGGCCCAGACCGAACATCACCGGGATCGCCACCAGAAAGATCAGGCCCTTCTGACGGCGGCCGAGCCAGAGGTGCCCGGCGCCCGGCACGAGCCAGGCGACGAGGCCGATGAGATACGGGTTCATGAACGGATCGAGGCGGCCGGCGCACCGGCATCGCGCGACCACCAGTGTAGCTCAGGCATCAGCATGCGCGCAGCCGCCAGGCCGAGCACGAAGCCGGCCACGGCGCGCACGGGATTGTCGATTCCGGGGAGTCCCCCCCACTCCGCCGCGATGCTCAGCACCGTCGGCGCGACGCCGGCGGCCGCCCAGGATCGGATCGCACGCTGACGCAGCCGCCGGGCGGGGCGCCACCAGCCGGTCAGCCACGCGGCGGCCACGAGCGCGGCGCCGGCGTACGCACCGGCGCAGCGCGCACACACGGGCAGTTGCGCGGCCGCCAGGTGAAACGAACGCTCGGGCCGCTGGTGGCAGACGTGCGACGCGGCCGCGTACGCGGGCGCGGCGATCCACGCCGGCGCGAGCGGCGCGACGACGACCACCAGGAGCCAGGCCAGGCTGGCGACGGCGGCGGCTCGGGCGGGCGCGGTGGTCACCCGCCCATTCTCTCCCGACGTGTTCGGGCATACACTTCCCGAACCTGAGGAGGCACCATGCGCGGCTCGATTGGACGACGAGGATTCCTGACAGGGCTGGTGGGCATCGCCGGCCTGTGGCAAGCGGTCGAGGCCCATCACTCGACGGCGATGTACGACATGGCCAACCCGAAGACCGTCAAGGGCACGGTCAAGCGCTTCGAGTGGACCAACCCCCACGCGTTCATCTTCATCGAGGTGTCCGAGGGTGGCGGGCCTCCAGTCGAGTGGGAGATCGAGCTGATGAGCCTGAATCACCTGCGGTCCTACGGCTGGGTCCGGACGACGGTCAAGCCTGGCGACGTCATCACCTGCACCGGCGGCGCGGCCAAGAGCGGCGCTCCCTCGATGATCTGCGCCGTGGTCGAACTGCCCGATGGCCGGAAGATCCGATCCTGACCGGGAGGCCACGATGACGCACACGCCGAACCGAGTGTTCCGCCGGCTCGCCTGGGTTGCCCTCGCCCTGCCGCTCGCGGCGGCCACGGCCGCCGCCCAGGGCCCGCCGCAGGGCGCTCCGCGGTCGCCGTACCAGGAAGCTGGCACGCTGCCCGCCCGCATCATGGACTTCAAGGTGGAACCGGCCTCGATCCGGCCCGGCCAGTCGGTCACGCTCTCCTGGGCCACCGAGAACCCGCGCAGCGTCAGTATCTCGCCCGACGTCGGCCGCGCGGCGCCCCGCGGGCAGATGACACTGAGCCCGGCGCGCACGACGACGTACACGCTCACCGTCACGGGCGTCAACGGCACGCAGTCTCGCGCCGTGACCGTCACCGTCGCCGGAACCACCGCCGCCGCACCGGCGGCCGCGGCCGCCGCGTCCGGTCCCGCGCCGGCGCCCAGAGCACTCGACGGCAAGCCCGATCTGACCGGCGTCTGGGGCTACGGCGCCGGACCAGGGCGCGGCGCACCGCCACCCGCGCCCGGAAGCCTGCCGCGGACGCCGACGCTCAAGCCGGGTGCCGAGAAGTACCGCGTCCAGCGGGGTCCCGAAGACACCGGGCTCTACTCCACCTGCGAGCCGCCCGGCGTGCCGCAGACCTTCTTCGTGCCCTACTACGTGCAGGTCATCCAGTCGCCGAAGTACGTCGTGATTCTGCACGAGTACCTGCACCTCTTCCGGGTCATTCCGACCGACGGGTCGGCCCACCCTCCGGACCCGGATCCGTCGTGGATGGGGCACTCCGTCGGCCGCTGGGAAGGCGACACGCTGGTCGTCGACTCCGTCGGGTTCAACGACAGGACGGAGATCAACGGCTACCGCCACAGCGAAGCGCTGCACGTCGTCGAGCGCTTCCGGCGGCCCACCCGCGACACGCTCGAGTACGAGGCCGTGATCGAAGACCCCAACGTCTTCGCCGGGCCGTGGCTCATCACGCGGACGTTCCCGCTGCTGCCGGAGTTCAACCGCGTCGACGAGTTCTTCTGCGAGAACAACCGCGACTACAAGCCGCTCTTCGGCAAGTGAGGCCGCCGGCCCGGCTCCCGCGAGGGGCCGGGCCGCGCCACCCGCCGCGACGGCCTTCCGCGGACACGGCTGCTGCTAGAGTTAGGGGATGGCTACCCCCTCTCAGGCCGTGGCGGAACCCCACCCGCGCCCGCGGGTCCAGGAGACCGCCCTCGGCATCCTCGGCGCCATCAGCCTCTGTCATTGCCTGAACGACCTGATGCAGTCGGTGCTGCCGGCGGTCTACCCGATCCTGAAGAGCTCGTACGCCCTCGACTTCGGCCAGATCGGTCTCATCACGTTCGCGAACCAGGCGACGGCGTCGTTGCTGCAACCCGTCGTGGGCCTGTTCACCGACCGCCGCCCGAAGCCCTACTCGCTGCCGATCGGGATGACGTTCACGCTGGTCGGGCTGGTGCTGCTGTCGGTCGCGCCGACCTTCCTGGCGATCCTGCTGTCGGTGGCCATGGTCGGCATCGGCTCGTCCATCTTCCACCCCGAGTCGTCCCGCGTCGCCCGGCTGGCATCCGGCGGCCGTCACGGCTTCGCCCAGTCGCTGTTCCAGGTCGGCGGCAACACCGGGTCGGCGGCCGGCCCGCTGCTCGCGGCGTTCATCATCGTCCCGAACGGCCAGCGCAGCATCGCGTGGTTCGCAGCCGTCGCACTGCTGGCCATCGCCATCCTGTCACGGGTGAGCGTCTGGTACCGGGCCCACTTGGCGGCCCCGGCCAGGACCACGATGGCGTCGGTCAAGGCGGCCCTGCCGAACGCACGGGTCAAGTGGGCGCTCGTCATCCTCGTGCTGCTGGTTTTCTCGAAGAACGTCTATCTGGCCAGCCTGACCAGCTACTACACGTTCTACCTGATCCAGAAGTTCGGCCTGTCGGTACAGAGCGCGCAGATCCATCTCTTCGTGCTGCTGGGCGCGGTGGCGGCCGGCACGTTCATCGGTGGCCCCGTCGGAGACCGCATCGGCCGCAAGTACGTGATCTGGGTGTCGATCCTGGGCGTGCTGCCCTTCACGCTGGCGCTGCCCTACGCCAACCTGTTCTGGACCGAGATCCTGACGGTGGTGATCGGCCTGATCCTGGCCTCCGCCTTCTCGGCCATCGTGGTCTTCGCGCAGGAACTGGTGCCGGGACGGGTGGGTACGATCGCCGGAATCTTCTTCGGGTTCGCGTTCGGTGCGGGAGGGCTGGGGGCCGCGCTGCTCGGCCAGCTGGCCGATGCGACCAGCATCGACACGGTCTACAAGGTCTGCTCCTTCCTGCCGGCCATCGGACTGCTGACGGCCTTCCTGCCGAACATCGAGCCGGCCAGACGACGCTGACGCAGGCCGTGCGGCTGCACCGGAAGGAGGCGTCCGGCGCGGCGAGACCGGGCCCGCCGCGCCGGAACGGGGTCAGGCGTTCAGGATTGGCGCCGCCAGGGCCTTCACGTCGGCCTCGGCCCGGCCGCCGTAGTGGCTGATCACCTCGGCCGCCATCGCGCCCCCGAGACGGCCGCAGACCGCCAGGTTCTTGCCCTGGGTGTAGGCGTAGAGGAAGCCTGCCGCGTAGGCGTCACCGGCGCCGGTCGTGTCGACCACCTTGACGCCCTTGACGGCGTCGATCACGTGCACCTCGTCGCCGCGCAGCACGACCGATCCCTTCTCGCTCCGCGTCAGCGCCGCGATCTCCGCGTGGCCGCGGACCTTCTGCAGGGCCTGGTCGAACGAGTCCACCTGGTAGAGCGACAGGATCTCGGTCTCGTTCGCGAAGAGGATGTCGACGTGGTTGTCGACGAGCTCGATGAACTCGTCGCGGAACCGGGCCACGCAGAACGCGTCCGACAGCGTGAAGGCCACCTTGACGCCGGCCGTCTGCGCCTCGATCGCGGCCCGGCGCATGGCCTCCTTCGCGCGGGGCTGATCCCACAGGTAGCCCTCGAGGTAGAGCACCTTCGACGACGTGATGTAGTCCATGTTCACGTCCTCGGGGCCGAGCTGGCTCGTCGCGCCGAGGAAGGTCTGCATCGTCCGCTGTGCGTCGGGCGTCACGAAAATGAGGCAGCGCGCGGTCGACAGGCCTTCGGTGAGCCGCGGCGTGTCGTAGGTGACGCCGACGGCCCGGATGTCGTGGGAGAACACGTCACCCAGCTGGTCGTCGGCCACCTTGCCGATGTAGGCCGTCCTGCCGCCGAGCGCCGCGATGCCCGCGATGGTGTTGGCCGCCGAGCCGCCCGACGCCTCGTGGCCCGGGCCCATGATGCCGTAGAGCTTCTCCGCCGTGGTCGCGTCGATGAGCGACATGCCACCCTTCGGCAGGTTGTGCTCCACGAGCAGCGAGTCTTCGGCCTTCGCCAGCACGTCAACGATGGCGTTGCCGATGGCGGTCACGTCGAACCTGCGGTTGGTCATCAGAGAGTCCTTCGAGAATCCTTCGAACGTTACGTACGCTGGAGGTACTTGCCGACTATCGGCGCGAGGTCCCGCGCCGTGTCGGGATTGACGGCGTCGGGCCGGGTGATGAGCGCGAACTTCAGCGCCGACGCGCACTCGCAGGTGCGGTCGAACGGCAGGCGCTCGACGGCGTTGGCGATGATCTGCTGCGCGGTCTTCGCGTTCTGCGTCAGGTTGGCGATGATCATCTCCACGGTGACGTGGTCGTGGTCCGGGTGCCAGCAGTCGTAGTCGGTCACCAGGGCGATCGTCGTGTAGCAGATCTCGGCCTCCCGGGCGAGCTTCGCCTCCTGGAGGTTCGTCATGCCGATGATGTCGCCGCCCCACGATCGGTACAGCCGCGACTCCGCCAGCGTCGAGAACTGCGGCCCCTCCATGCAGACGTAGGTGCCGCCGACGTGGACGGTCGCGCCGGCTTTGCGGCCGCTGTCGGCCGCCACGGCGCTCAGGTGCCTGCAGAACGGGTGCGCGAAGCCGACGTGGGCCGCCAGGCCCCGGCCGAAGAACGTGCTGATCCGCCCCCGGGTCCGGTCGATGAACTGGTCCGGAATCACGATATCGAGCGGCTTGCACTCCTCCTTCAGGCTGCCGACGGCGCTGGCCGACAGGATGAACTCCACGCCCAGCATCTTCATGCCGAAGATGTTGGCCCGGAAGTTCAGCTCCGACGGCAGCAGCCGGTGGCCGGCGCCGTGCCGGGCGAGGAAGGCCACGCGGCGGCCCCGGAGGGTACCGAGCAGGTAGGGGCCGGACGGCTCGCCGAAGGGCGTCGTCAGCGAGACTTCCGACCGGTCGGTGACCTCGGCCATGTCGTACAGGCCGCTGCCCCCGATGATGCCAATGTGAACCTGTTCCATGGTGTGGGCTTCAGGAGTTTACTTCACTTGACGGGCTCGACGAACCGCCGCCCGTCCCGCTCCCGGATGTAGCCGGCCGCGACGACCGGGTCGTGCTCGAACAGGATGAGGTACTCCCGGTCGATCGCCTCCCGGATGAAGCGGCGCTTGAAGGCCAGGGTCTCCATCGGGAACAGGTCGTATCCCATCACCCACGCGTCGTGGACATGGGCCACCGTCGGAATCAGGTCGGCCACGAACACGGCCGTCCTGCCGCCGCCCTCGAGGAAGACGATCTGGTGCTGCCCCGTGTGCCCGCCGGTCCGCACGACCCGGACCCCCGGCCTGACCTCGCGATCGCCCTCGTAGAAGTCGATCGCGCCGGCCGCCCGCAGCGGCACGAAGTCGTCCTGCAGGTAGCTGGCGCGGTTCCGCTCGTGAGGATGGGTGGCATCTTCCCATTCGGCGTCGCGAATCAGATACCGGGCATTGGCGAAGCGCGGACGCAGGCTGTCCCCCTGACGGGCGGTCGCGCCGCCGAAGTGGTCGAAGTGCAGGTGCGTCGCGAGCACGCAGTCGATCCGGTCCGCGGACAGCCCCGCGGCGGCCAGCGCGTGGTCGAGGTGCGCCCGGCGGTCCAGGGCGTAGATCTCGCGCGCCTTCTCCGGCATCTTGTCGCCGGCGCCGCAGTCGACCAGCATCGTGCCCCAGGGCGCCCGCACCAGCAGGGGACGCATCGCCAGCTGAATCCGGTTGCGGTCGTCCGGCGGCGTCTGCCGCTCCCACATCGTCCGGGGCACCACGCCGAACATGGCGCCACCGTCGAGCCGGAAGGGGCCGTCGTGCAGAGTCGTCAGCTCGAGCGCGCCGAGGGTGAAGCGGCGTGGCGCCAGATCGAGGGCGGGCGCCGCCGCCTGCTTCAGCTCCACCAGCACGCCGTGCGCCGCCTTCGGATGGACGAAGGCGACCATCGCGCCCTCGGCTCCGGGCCTGGGCCGCTCGTCGATGAGCCTCACGCCCATCGCCTTCAGATGCGCGAGCGCGGCCTCGAGGTCGTCGACGCGCAGGGTGATGTGGTGGAGGCCCGGCCCGCGCCTGGCGACGAACGTCGCGATGACCGAGTCGGGCGCGGTGGCCTCGAGCAGTTCCAGCGCCGACGCCCCGGCCGGCACGACGTGCGCCCGGACACGCTGGGTCGCGACGTCCTCGGGCTCGTGGACCTCGAGCCCCAGCGCCTCCTGGTAGAACGCCAGGGCCGCCGGGAGGTCCTCGACGGCAATGCCCACGTGATCGAGAACGGCCTTCATGGTCGGAGCACCTGCTGCATGATCGCGGCGGCCGCGGTGTACGGGTCGCTGGACCGGTCCATGATGGCTCCGACCCACCGATCGAGTTCCCCCGGCGGAAGGGTCCGCTCGACGTGCTGCAGCCAGCGCCGCCCGAGCATGTCGCGCAGCCGCGCCGCCAGCATCGTCCGGCGTCGCGCCTCGCGCGCATCGCCAGGCCGCGTGCGGCACGCGGTGAGCGTCGACCACAGTTCCGGCACGCCGACGCCGCGCTGTGCCTCGGTCTTCAGCACCGGCGGACGCCAGTCCCCCGGCGTGTAGGTCTGCAGCGACAGTGCCGCCTCGACCGCCTGAACCAGCCGGTCGGCGCCGTCCCGGTCCGCCTTGTTGACGACGAAGACGTCGGCGATCTCCATGATGCCCGCCTTGATCGCCTGGACGTCGTCGCCCGTGCCCGGCACCAGGACGACGACCGACACGTCGGCGGCTCGAACCACCTCCACCTCGTCCTGCCCCACGCCCACGGTCTCGATGATCACGACGTCCCGGCCCGAGGCGTCCAGGGCGAGCACCGCGTCGCCCGTCGTCCGGGCCAGGCCACCCAGATGCCCCCGCGTCGCCATGCTGCGGATGAAGACCCCCGGGTCGGACGCGTGCGCGCCCATCCGGACGCGGTCGCCCAGGATGGCGCCGCCGGTGAACGGGCTCGTCGGGTCGACCGCCACCACGCCCACCGAAAGGCCCAGCCCGCGGATCACGCCGATCAGCGCGTCGACCAGCGTACTCTTGCCCGCGCCCGGCGGCCCCGTGACCCCGACCACGAAGGCCCGGCCCGTGTGCGCGTAGATGCGCCGGACGAGATCGGCGCCGGCCTCCGTCTCGTTCTCGATGAGCGACAGCGCGCGCGCCAGCGCGCGCGGCTCGCCGTCCAGGACGCGTCTCGACAGGCTGTCGGCGGAGGGGATCACGGCACGGGGATCAGCTGGCCAGCAGCTGCCTGGCGATCACGAGCCGCTGGATCTCGCTCGTGCCCTCGCCGATGGTGGTCAGCTTGACGTCACGGAAGAACTTCTCGGCCGGGTAGTCCTTGACGAAGCCGTAACCGCCGTGGATCTGCACCGCGTCCTCGGCCACGCGCACCGCGACCTCGCTCGAGTAGAGCTTCGCCATGGCGGCCTCGACGGTTGCGCGCGCGCCCCCGTCCTTCATCACCGCGGCACGCCACGTCAGCAGCCTCGCCGCGCGGATGCGGGTCGCGTGGTCCACCAGCTTCGCGCGGACGCTCTGGAACGTTCCAATGGGCTGGCCGAACTGGCGCCGCGAGAACGCGTGGTCCCGCGCCGCCTCGAAGGCTCCCTGCGCGAGGCCGACGGCGAGCGACGCGATGCCGATGCGCCCGGCATCGAGCACCTGCAGCGCGTTCACGAAGCCCTGATCCTCGGCCCCCAGCAGTTGCGACGCCGGCACACGGCATTGCTCGAACACGACCTCGGTGGTTTCGCTCGCCCGCATCCCGAGCTTGTCCTCCTTGCGGCCCGCGCGCAGGCCCGGCGTGTTCCGCTCGACGATGAAGGCCGAGATGCCCCGGCTGCCCTTCGCCCGGTTCGTCACCGCCATGACCACGACGACGTCGCCCGAACGGCCGTGGGTGATGAACTGCTTGGTGCCGTTCAGCACCCAGTGATCCCCGTCACGGACGGCGGTGGTCCGCATCGCCGCCGCGTCGCTGCCCGACGATGCCTCCGTGAGCGCCCAGGCGGCCAGCCAGCGCCCACGCGCCAGCGGCTCCAGGTAGCGGTCCTTCTGCGCCTGCGTGCCGAACATCGCGATGTGCGCCAGGCCGAGGCCGTTGTGCGCGGCTACCGACAGGCAGATGGACGGATCGACGCGGGCGAGTTCCTCGACACAGAGGCAGTAGTCGACCGACGACATCGCCGCGCCGCCGTGGGCCTCGGAGATCTGAATGCCCATCAGGCCGAGGTCGGCGCACTTCGACAGCACGCCGCGCGGCAGTTCCTGTGCCTCGTCCCACGCGCGCACGTGCGGCCGGATCTCCGCTTCCGCGAACTCACGTACGGTACGGCGCAGGAGCTGCTGGTCGGGGCTCAGCTGGAAGTCCATTCCGTCCGCCTCATCCGCCGGCTGATCGTATCATCGAGGCATGCGACTGACCCGACTGCTCGCCTGCGCCTCGTGCCTGATCCTGCTGGCGGCCGCCAACGCGGCGGCGGACGTCACCGTCTTCATCGGCAGCAATTCGTCGCCGACCGCCCGGGCGATCAAGGGCGCGGCCATCGGCGGGGGCGTGCTCGTGCTCGGTTTCGAGTTCGAGTACGCGACGACCGCGGAGGACGCCGCTGGCGGCGCCCCGTCCCTCAAGACCGCAATGGCGAACGGGCTGCTCCAGGCGCCGTTCCCGATTGCCCGCATGCAGCCGTACTTCACGCTGGGCGTCGGCGGGTACCGCGAACGCCTCGGCACGCAGCAGGAGACCGCCTTCGCCGGCAACGCCGGCGGCGGCGTCAAGGTGACGCTGATCGGGCCGCTTCGGGCCCGGTTCGACTACCGGATGATCCGCCTCCGGGGTGACGCCCTCTTCCCGAAGGTGCACCGCGTCTACGCCGGCGCCAACGTCGCCTTCTGACCGCGCCGACGCGGCCGCGCGAGGCGTGGTCAGCGCGGCGCCAGGTCCTGCGCGGCGCCCTGCGGACGGGGCGCCGTCTCGACCTCGCGCGGCGCGGGGCCCGGGCCCACAGGGCCAGCCGGTGTGGCGGCCACCGCGTTCAGGTTCAACAGCGTGCCCCCCGTCGTCATCGCGCCGGTGTAGAGCTTCCACACCTCCTGCAACTCCGTGGCATCGGTGATGACGTCCGCCAGGATCCGTCCGAGACCGTAGTCGGCGCCGGGCACCACCGGATCGATCAGGAACACGTACAGCACGGTGCCGTTCGGTCCTGGCTCGGCCGCCTTGAGCACCTTCCAGCCGCGGCCCTGCGCCCGGATGCCTTCGTTCGTCGACGTCTCGAACGCCTTCCGCACGTAGCCGATGACCCGCTCGAAGTCGGCCACCCGGTCGGCCCGGACGGTGTTGAACAGCAGGCCCGTCGCGCCCGTGAACACGCGCGGCGCGGCTGGCGTGGCGGGCGCGGCTGGCGCCGGCGTCGCGGGCGCACCGGTGGGCCCCGGCGCGGGGGCTGCCGGCGCCGCCGGCCGTTGCGCCGCGAGCGTGGCCCCTCCCACCGCCATCCCGATCACCATGACTGCCAGTCGCCTCATCGTCGGTCTCCCAGGGCCCCGCGGGACGCAGCCCAGAAACAGGAAAGGCCACGGGGGCGCGAGCCGCCCGTGGCCTGTTCGCACACCGCGCCGGTGCTTACTTCGAGAAGTCGTTGACCATCGGCCCCTGAATCACGAAGAGTGCGGCCTTCAGGGCGCCACGATAGAGATTGTAGAAGTCCGTCCGGGCCGCGGGGTCGGTCACGGCCTCGTAGACCAGGTTCGTGATCGAGTAGTCCGCATCGGGAACAACCGGGCTGATCATGTGCACGTACAACACGCTGCCGTCCGGCTGGGCGGCCGCGTTCTTGATCACCTTCCAGCCAGCGAGCTGCTGCTTGGCCTCGGGACGGGACGACTTCGAGAGGCTGTCCTTCAGCGTCTCGATGACCTTCTCGTAATCCGCCGTCTTGTCCGCGTTCACGGCGTACGCCGCCAGGACCGCTGCGCCGGTGTAAGTCGTCTTCTGCGGCGCCTGCTGCGCGAACGCGCTCTGCGAAAACGCCGGCAGCATCAGAATCGCGCCAGCCAGTACAACTCCCAACACTCGTCGCATCTTCGAGCCTCCTCGGAAAAGGCGGCCATCCTACCGTACGGACGACCGTATGAAAACCGCCATTACCTCATGCGCGAGCAGCATGCCCGGCCGCGTCAGACGAACCGCGGCGCCATCATAGATCAGCAGCCCCTGATCCACGAACGGTTGCAATTCGCCCCCGAACTCCGCCCAGACGTCCAGACCATACCGATTCTCGATGATCTGGAGATCGAGCCCCGCGGCGACTCGCAACCCGGTGAACAGGGCCTCCTCCACACGCTCCTCGGGGGTCAGTTCCCGCCGCTCGGCCTCCAGAGGGCCTTCGCCGCCGACCGCGGCCAGGTAGTCGGACACCGACGAGACGTTCCGGCTGCGGACCCCACGGCGCGTGGAGTGCGCCCCGGCTCCGAATCCACACCACTCGCCGTCGGTCCAATACTTCAGGTTGTGACGCGACTCGCGTCCCGGGTAGGCCGCGTTCGAGATCTCGTACTGCCGGTAGCCGGCGGCGTCGAGGATCGCGAGCCCCTGCTCGTACATCTCCGCCACGTCGTCGTCGGGCGCCACCACCCAGCGGCCGCGGGCCATCTCGTCGCGCAGCGGCGCGTTCGGGTAGATCTCGAGCATGTACATCGACGCGTGCTCGGGGCCGAGTCGGACGAGCGCGTCCACGGACGCCAGCCACTCCGCCACCGACTGCCCGGGCAGCCACATCATCAGATCGAGGGACAGATTGTCGTAGCCAGCCTCGCGGGCCTCGCCGACGGCGCTCTCGACGCGACCTGCCGAGTGCAGCCGGCTGAGCCGGCGCAGTTCCTCGTCCCGGAACGACTGCGCACCGAAGCTGAGACGGTTGACGCCTGCCTCGCGGTAGCCGCGCAGCGACGCCACGCTCACCGACTCCGGGTTGGCTTCGAGCGTCACCTCCACGTCACCCGCCAGCGCGAACCCGGCGCGGCAGGCATCGAGCAGCACGGCGACGTCCCGCGGCGCAAGCAGCGACGGCGTACCGCCGCCGAAGAAGACGCTGTCGGCGGGGTGTCCATCGCCGCGCCGCCGAATCTCCTCCGCCAGCGCCACGACGTACCGGGCCTTCACGTCGGCGTCGTAGAGACCGCGATTGAAGTTGCAGTAGTTGCAGATCGCCGAGCAGAACGGGATGTGCAGGTAGAGGCCGAGCGGCGTGGGAGACGCCATGGCCGGGATCAGGGGCGCGAGCCGGCGCGGCCTCCGGGCCACTTCAGGTCCACCCCCGCCGCGGGCTCACGCAGGTACGCCCGCGCCTGGCCCGTCGTCTTGCCTGGAAGCACCGAGCGCCCGCGATTCTTCGGCGAGGCCGGCGACCGCTGCTGCCACGCATGAATGATCTCTGGCGTGGGGTGCGGCCCGACCTCGCGCGTGTCGTGCCCGTCGACGCGCACGAAATCGCACATCTCGAGCAGACGCGACCGCGTCCGCAGGCCGAGCTGGTACGCGAACGACCCCGGGTCGGTGTTGTTCTCGTCGTGGAGGTTCGTCGTGAAGACGGTGACCCGGCGCTCGCTGTAGCGGGTGTTGACGACCATGCCGATGGTCTCGTCCACCCACTCCGACTTCTTCTCGGCCCCGAGATCGTCGAGCACGAGGAGGTCGGCCTCGAGCACCGGCCTCAACACCTCGAGTTCCGTGGACTCGACCGAGCTGTTGTAGGTGTCGCGCACGAGCTTCAGCAGCTCGCGCGTCTCGTAGAACACGGCGCGCGCGCCTTTCCGGCGGATGGCCTCCTTCATCAGCGCGACGGCCAGGTGGGTCTTCCCGACCCCGGCGTCACCGTGGAACAGCAGGCCGCGATCGACCACCGGAAACCGGTCGACCAGCGCCATCGCTCGCCGATGCGCCGTGCGCTGGCTGTCGGTGTGGGTCTCGAAGTTCGTCAGCTCGCAGTGCTCGTAGCGGCGGGGCACGCGGGCGTTCTTGAGCAGCGACGTATAGAGCCGCTGATGCCAGCAGTCGCACCGCGTGACCCGCGTGGTGCCGTCAGAGCTGATGGTCTTCCAGGACGTGTCGTCGCAGAGTTCGCAGGCGGGCACGAACGGATCGTAGCGCGAATCCTCGAAGTTGCAAGCGACAAGAACGTCGCCGCTTACGACTGCTCGCCGGCGTCGTCTCTGGCGCCTGACCGAGACGCCCGCGGCGCGTCGGCGTGCCGCACGAGATCGGTCGGCGCGGACTTCACGAGCGCGGTGTTGAGCCGCTGTTCCCAGTCGTCGATGCCGCGCGCCAGTTCGCGCTTGACGTAATCCATGAACTCGTTCACCTCGCGCTGCATCTCCTCGATCTTCTGCCGCATGTTCAGGATGATCTCGACGCCGGCGAGGTTGACCCCAAGGTCGCGGGTGAGCGACAGGATGGTCTCCAGCCGCTCCAGATCGTCCTCCGAGTAGAGGCGAGTGTTGCCCTCCGTACGTGACGGCGTCAGCAGGCCTTCGCGTTCGTAGAGACGGAGCGTCTGCGGATGGATGTCGTACTTCTGCGCCACCGCGCTGATCATGAAATAGGCCTTGCCGCGATCGACCCGCTTCGCCATCGCCTAGTCCCCCGTCTCCGTGCCCTCGTCGTGCCGCGGCAGCAGCCGCTCCCGAACGTTGCCGCCGTTGATGCGGCCGAACTCGCGGAGCAATTCCTTCGAGCGCTCGTCGAGCAGCGGCGGCAGCACCAGCCGCGCTTCGACGACCAGATCGCCGCGGCGGCCAGTCCGCGTCGACATCGCGCCGCGCTCGCGCAGGCGGAAGCGCTGCCCGGACTGCGTACCGGGCGGCACGCGTACCCGCGCCACGCCGCCGGGCGCCGGCACGTCGACACGCGCGCCGAGCGCGGCCTCGTGTATCGCCACGGGCACGGCCACGTGAATGTCGTCGCCATCGCGCCTGAACAGCGCATGCGGCGTGACGCGTACCGTCACGTACAGGTCGCCTGCCGGGCCGCCGTGACGGCCCGCGTCGCCCCGTCCGGGCAGCCGGAGGCGCTCGCCATCGGCGACCCCCGGCGGCACGCGGACCACTACCGTCTCGGTCCGCGCCTGGTACCCGGCCCCGCCGCACGACTGGCACGCGCGGGGGCGATGCTGTCCCGTTCCGCCGCACCCGGTGCAGGTGCGCGAGAACACCATGTGGCCCCGCACGGTCCGGACCGCGCCAGTGCCCTGGCACAGCCCGCACGTCCCCGGGCTCGTCCGCGACGCGCCCGCGCCCGCGCAGGCACGGCAGGCGTCGCGCCGCGTGACCACGCAGGGCTGGTCGACCCCGGCGAACGCCTGCTCGAAGGACAGCGAGATCTCCTGATGCAGGTCGGCCCCGCGGGCCTGGCTCGCCGGCCGTGTCCCGCGGTCCAACAGCACCTCCGCGAACAGGTCTCCGAAGGTGCCGGAGTGATCGGCCCCGCGCGACGAGAAGTCGAAGCCCTCGAACCCGCCACGCCGGACGTCAGGCGCCGCGGCCGGCGCCTGGCCGGCGTCGTAGCGGGAGCGGCGCTCCCGATCGATCAGCGTTTCGTACGCCTCGAGCACCTGCCGGAAGCGTTCCTCGGCCGTCCGGTCACCCGGGTTGATGTCCGGGTGATACCGCCGCGCCAGGCGACGATAGGCCCGCTTGATGTCGGACTCCGTCGCGTCCTGGCGCACGCCGAGCACGATGTACAGATCCATCGGCGATTCGTGTTCGACGCCCCGGCTCCCCCGGGCCTACTTCTTGTCGTCCTCGACGACTTCGGCGTCGATGACGTCGCCCTGGCCACCCGGCGCGCTGCCCGCGCCGGCTGGACCGGCGCCAGGGGCCTCCGGGCCCGGCGCCGCGGCGGAAGCGCCGGACTGCTTGTAGAGCGCCTCGGCCGCCTTGTGCTGCGCCTGCGTCAGCTGCTCCATCGCCTGGCTGATGGCCGCCGCGTCGTTGCCGTCGAGGGCCGCCTTGAGCCCGGTGATCGCGCCCTCGACCGCCGCCTTGTCGGAGCCGGCGAGCTTGTCGCCCATCTCCTGCACCATCTTCTCGGCCGCGTAGACGGCCTGGTCGGCGCGGTTCCGGGTCTCGATCTCCTCCCGGCGCTTCCGGTCCTCCTCGGCGTGCGCCTCGGCGTCCTTCATCATCCGGTCGACCTCGTCCTTGCTGAGGCCGCTCGACGCGGTGATCGAGATCTTCTGCTCCTTGCCGGTGCCCATGTCCTTGGCCGACACGTTGACCATGCCGTTGGCGTCGATGTCGAAGGTGACTTCGATCTGCGGAACGCCGCGGGGCGCCGGCGGGATTCCGACGAGCTGGAACCGGCCGAGGGTGCGGTTGTCGCGGGCCAGCTGGCGCTCGCCCTGCAGCACGTGCACCTCGACGCTCGTCTGGCTGTCGGCCGCGGTCGAGAACGTCTCGCTCTTGCGGGTCGGGATCGTCGTGTTGCGCGGAATCAGCGCCGTCATCACGCCGCCCAAGGTCTCGATCCCGAGCGACAGCGGGGTGACGTCGAGCAGCAGCAGGTCCTTGACCTCGCCGGCGAGTACGCCCGCCTGGATGGCGGCACCGATCGCCACGACCTCGTCTGGGTTGACGCCCTTGTGCGGGTCCTTGCCGAAGAGGTCGCGGACGATCTGCTGCACCTTCGGGATGCGGGTCGACCCGCCGACGAGCACGACCTCGTCGATCTTCTTCGGGTCGACACCGGCATCGGTCAACGCCTGTTTCGTCGGCCCGACGGTCCGCTGGAGCAGGTCGTCGACGAGCTGCTCGAACCGGGCGCGCGTCAGCTTGAGCTGCAGGTGCTTCGGGCCGCTCTGGTCGGCGGTGATGAACGGCAGGTTGATGTCGGTCTCCATCACCGTGGAGAGCTCCATCTTGGCCTTCTCCGCCGCCTCCTTGAGGCGCTGCAGCGCCATACGGTCCTTGCCCAGGTCGATGCCGTCGCTCTTCTTGAACTCGGCGATGATCCACTCGATGATCCGCTGATCGAGGTTGTCCCCGCCCAGGTGCGTGTCACCGTTGGTGGCCTTGACCTCGACCACCCCTTCGCCGACCTCCAGGACCGACACGTCGAACGTGCCGCCGCCGAAGTCGTAGACGACGATCGTCTCGTCCTTCTTCTTGTCGAGACCGTAGGCCAGCGCCGCGGCGGTGGGCTCGTTGACGATGCGCATCACCTCAAGGCCGGCGATGGCGCCCGCCTCCTTGGTGGCCTGCCGCTGGGCGTCGTTGAAGTAGGCCGGCACGGTGATCACGGCCTTGCTGACCGCCTGACCCAGGTACTCCTCGGCAGCCTGCTTCAGCTTCTGCAACACCATCGCGGAGATCTGGGGCGGTGCGTACTCGTCGCTGCCAATCTTGACGCGGACGTCCCCGTTGGCGGCCGCGCCGACCGAATACGGCACCATCTTCATTTCCTCCGTCACCTCGTTGTGGCGGCGGCCCATGAAGCGCTTGATCGAAAAGATGGTGTTCTCCGGATTGGTGACGGCCTGGCGCTTGGCGACCTGGCCGACCAGACGCTCCCCTGTCTTCGAGAAGGCCACGACGGACGGCGTCAGGCGCCCCCCTTCGGGGTTGGTGATGACGACGGGCTCACCGCCCTCCATCACGGCGACAACGGAGTTGGTCGTGCCCAGGTCGATGCCGATGATTTTGCTCATGGATGTCGTGATTCCTTCGTGTCACGCAAGAGGGGGACGCGGCCCCGTTTAGGCTCTGGCCATTATCAAATCTGAGCATGACACTGTCAAGATATCGGGAATTCAGTCGACGCTCGATAGGCCAAGTGGCACCGTCCGGCACGTGGCCGCCCGTATACTTCCCACATGAGCACCGCTCAGGGTTCGCCCCCGACAGCGGGCACGCGTGTCGTCATCCGCGTCGCGCGCGGCGCGGGACTCCTCCTGCTGTTCTTCGTGGTGGCGGTCCTCGGGACGCTCGGCGGGGTCATGTTCGCCTACGCGGGCGATTTGCCCGAGATCAGCGCGCTGGACGACTACCGCCCGAACACGATCACGCGCGTCCTGGCGCGCGACGGACAGGTCATCGGCGAGTTCGCGACCGAGCGCCGTGTGGTGGTCCGTTACGACGACATTGCCCCGGCGCTGCGGCAGGCGATCATCGCGAGCGAGGACGCCGACTTCGAGGCGCACTTCGGGCTGAGTGCCTCCCGCATCCTGATCACCGCCATCAAGGACGTCCTGACCGGCCAGCGCGCCGGCGCCAGCACGATCACCCAGCAGGTGGCGCGGAACCTGTTCCTGCGGGCGCAGTACATGCGGGGCGGCATCTACGAACGGTCCCTCGAGCGGAAGATCAAGGAGGCGATCCTCGCCGTTCAGCTGGAGAAGCGCTACACCAAGCCGGAAATCCTGACCTTCTACGCGAACCAGGTCCCCCTGGCGCACGGTGCCTACGGTGTCGAGGCCGGCTCGCGGATGTACTTCGGCAAGTCCGCCAGGGACCTGACCCTGGAGGAGGCGGCGACGATCGCGGCCATCATCCAGACGCCGGCGCGCCTCAGCCCCTTCGTCAATCCGGACCGCACGCTGGCCCGCCGGAACAACTACGTGCTGACCCGCATGGCCGAGGAGGGCTTCATCACGACGGCCCAGGCCGAGGAGGCCCGCAGGCGGCTGATGGTCCTGCGCGGCCAGCCGACGCCGGCGCCATCGACCGCGCCGTACTTCGTCGAGGACATCCGGAAGGAGCTGGAGCGCAAGTACGGCGCGGCGGCCCTGTACGAGGCAGGCCTCCAGGTCCAGACCACCCTGGACGTCGGCTGGCAGCGGGCGGCCGAAGCGGCGCTCGAACGCGGCCTGCGACGCATCGACCGGCGCCGCGGTGTGTATCGCGGTCCCCTCCGCAACGTCGAGGGGGGCGGCACCACGGCCGCCACGTTCACGCACCCTCGCTGGGCCAGACCCGTCGCCCCCGGCGACGTCGTGCCCGCCGTCGTGACCGGTGTGCCCGCGCGCGGGACGCGCGGCCCCGTTCGTCTCCGCATCGCCGACCACGAACTCGACCTGCCGCCACAGGGCTATGCCTGGGCCGGCAAGCCAGCCGCGGACCTGCTCCGGCGCGGCGACCTCGTCGAGGTGGCGATCGGCAGCGTGGAGAGAGGCGCGCCGGCGAACCCGACGCTCGAGCAACCCCCCGCGGTCGAGGGTGCGATCGTCGCGATCGACAACCGCACCGGCCAGATCAGGGCGATGGTCGGCGGATTCAGCTTCGAGCGCAGCCAGTTCAATCGGGCCACGCAGGCACGGCGCCAGGTCGGCTCGCTGTTCAAGCCGATCGTCTATGCCGCCGCGCTCGACCACGGGTACACCGCCGAGTCCGTCTTCATCGACGCGCCGGTGTCCTACCCGGCCGGCCCGAACCAGCCGCCGTACGAGCCGCTCAACTACGACCGCAAGTTCGAGGGAGCCGTCACGCTGCGCCGCGCCATCGAACAGTCACGCAATATCCCGGCGGTGAAGGCGCTCGCCCAGGTCGGGCCTGCCGAGGTGGTCCGGTACGCGCGCCGCCTCGGCCTGACCGGCGAGTACCCCCCGTATCTGTCGCTCGCCCTCGGCGCCGCCGAGTCGACGCTGGTCGACATGACCAGCGCCTACTCCGCCTTCGCCAACCTCGGCGTGCGAATGGCTCCCCTGACCGTGCTCACCGTGTCGGACCGCGAGGGCAACCTCCTCGAGCAGAACCGGCCCGAGCCCCACGAGGCGCTGAAGGCCGACACGGCGTTTCTGCTGTCGCACCTCCTGCGCGGAGTGGTCGAGCGCGGGACGGCCGCGACGGCGGCCTCGCTCGACTGGCCGCTCGCCGGCAAGACGGGCACGATGGACGAGTACACCGACGCCTGGTTCATCGGCTTCGACCCGGAGACGACCGTTGGCGTCTGGGTCGGTTACGACGAGAAGAAGCCGCTGGGCCCTGGGCAGACCGGCGCCGCGGCCGCCCTCCCGATCTGGATCGACTTCATGCGGGCGTATCTCGACCTGCGGGGGCGGGAACGGGTTCCCCGTTTCGACCCGCCCGGCAACATCGTCTTCGTGACGCTCGACTCCGGCGTGACCGAGGCGTTCATCAGCGGCACCCAGCCCGCCGGCCGTCAGGCGGACCCGCCAGCCACGGCCCCGGTGTCCGCCCCTGCGCCGGCGCCCGCCCGCCCGGCCACGCCGGCGGCCGCGCCCCGCGTCGCCCGCCGCTGACACGGCCCGCAGCCGGCTACTGCACCTCGATCTGCCCGGTCGCGCGGGCCCGGATGAGCGACCACGACAGGCCGACGCCGAGCAGCACGCCGATGACGACCAGCGACACCCAGACGATCGCGCTGCCCGCGGTCGACACGAGGCCCAGGTCGATCAGCCACCACAGGAGCGCCCCGAGGAACGCGCCGCCGAGCGCCAGACCGCCCCAGCCGAGCGCGACGAACGCCGCCCGCAGGCAGGCGACCCAGCCGATCGCCAGGGTCAGCAACGCGAGGGTCTTGCCTGCGGTGACGCCCATCGGCGCCGCCGCGAGCCAGTGCGCGACGGAGTAGCCGCTCGGGTTGAACGTCACCAGGACGAGCGACACCGAGAGGCCGACGCGGACGAGCGCGCCCGCCATCGAGATTCCCTGTACGGCCATCGTCAGTCCTCGTCCGCGGCGGACGCCGTCCCCAGGCTGCCGCTCGCCTTCTGCATCAGGTACGTCTTGATCAGGGCATCGAGGTCCCCCCCGAGCACCCGGTGGACGTCGCCGATCTCCAGCTTCGTCCGGTGGTCCTTGATCATCTGGTACGGCTGGAGGACGTAGCTGCGGATCTGGCTGCCGAACGCGATGTCCCGTTTCTCGCCGCCAATCTGCTCGAGCCTGGCCGCCTGCTCCTTCATCTTCAGGTCGAACAGGCGCGCGCGCAGCACCTTCATCGCCGACGCCCGGTTCTTGTGCTGCGAGCGCTCGTTCTGGCACGACACGACGATGCCCGTCGGCAGGTGCGTGATCCGCACCGCCGAGTCGGTCACGTTGACGTGCTGGCCGCCCGCGCCGCTCGACCGGTACGTGTCGATCCGCAGGTCCTTCTCGTCGATCTCCACGTCGACGTCCTCGGGCAGTTCGGGCCAGACGAACACCGAGGCGAACGACGTGTGCCGCCGCGCGGCCTGGTCGAACGGCGAAATCCGGACGAGACGATGGACGCCCGCCTCGGCGCTCAGCAGGCCGAACGCGTAGTCGCCGGAGAAGAGCACGGTGGCGCTCTTGATGCCCGCCTCCTCGCCTGGCTGCAGGTCCAGGACCTCGCGGCCGAACCCCCGCTTCTCTGCCCACTTCAGGTACATCTTCAGGAGCATCTCGGCCCAGTCCTGCGACTCGGTGCCGCCGGCGCCCGGATGGATGGTGACGATCGCGTTGGCCCGGTCGTGCTCGCCCCCGAGCATCTTCTTCGTCTCGGCGGCCTCGACCTCCGCCTGGAGCTGTTCGAGCCCCTTCTCGAGGTCCGCGGCGACGTCCTCACCGGCGTTCGCCCACTCGATCAGCACGCCGAGGTCGTCGCCCCGCCGCTTCAGCGACTCCCGCAGCACGAGGTCGTCCTCGATCCGGCGCCGCCGCTGCATCACCTTCTGGGCCTCGGCCTGGTTGTTCCAGAACGAGGGGCTGCCGATGGCAGCCTCTACCTCCGCGAGCTGGGTGTCGAGGTTGGCCCCCTCAAAGATACCTCCGCAGTTCAGCCGCCCTGCGGTTCAGGTCGTCGTACCGGCGAATCAGATCGTCGATCATCACTGCCATACCACCTCCGGACGGGCGCCGCCCGTCTGTTGCCCTACTGTCGCTTCAGCACCACGAGCGCCACGGCCGTCAGCGCCAGCGCCGCGTAGGCGACGACGTCGCCGATGTGCGAGTAGATCGTCCGCCCCGTCAGGAACCGCACCTCCTCGACGAGGGCGACCTGCGTGAAGATGCCCGACGCCTGCCGGACCCGGCCGTACGGATCCACGACGCCGCTGATGCCGGTGTTGGCCGCCCGCGCCAGGTAGCGTCCCTGCTCGATCGCGCGCATAGAGGCCAGCGCGAAGTGCTGGTAGGGCGCCGACGAGGCGCCGTACCAGGCATCGTTCGTGATGGTCGTCAGCAGCTGGCTGCCGTTCTCGACGGCCTCGCGCGCGAGCGACGGAAAGACCACCTCGTAGCAGATCGCCGTGCTCGTCGGATGGCCGCGGACCGGCAGCATCTCGACCCGCTCGCCGGCGCTGAAGTCCATCAGGCTCTCGACGAGCGGTGACGCGAACGACAGCCACGTCTTCCACGGGATGAACTCGCCGAACGGCACCAGGTGCACCTTGCGGTAGACCGCCGCCGTCGCACGGTCCGGGGTCACCAGGAACGCGGCGTTGTACAGCCGCGGCGTCGAGCCCCGGACGATCTGGTCGCTGCCGAACAGGATCGGCGTCTGCACCTCCGCGGCCAGGTCCCGCAGCAGCGCGCCCGCCGCCGGGTCCTCCTCGAACATGAAGGGCGTCGACGACTCCGGCCAGATCACGTACTCGGCGCCGTTCCGGACGGCTTCCCGCGTCATGGAGACGTAGGTCGTGAAGATCCGGCGGGCGAACTTCGGATCCCACTTCTGCCCCTGCTCCACGTTGCCCTGGATCAGCCCGACGCGGATCGCCTCCCCGCTGCGCGCCAGCGCGCCGTCGGCCACGCGCCACGATCCCCAGACGCCGATCGCCAGCAGCCCCGCGCCGACCGCGCCGAGCACCGCGAACCGCCGGCGCCCGTCCGTCATCAGCACGTAGGCGATCGACGCGTTGACCGCTGCGACGACGCCGGTCACGCCGTAGACGCCGACGACACTGGCCACCTGCGCGACGGGCAGCACCGTCACCTGGCTGCTCCCGAGCAGTACCCATGGGAAGCCGCTCAGAATCGTGCCCCGGATGAACTCGCCGCCCACCCAGGCGAAGGGCGCGACGGCGAGGGCCAGGGCCCCGCCGCGCGCGACGAGCGCGCTGATCGCAACGGCGGTGAGCGCGACGTACAAGGCCTGGTAGGCCGCGAGCACCAGCATCGCAAACCCCGCCAGCGCGGGCGAGAGCCCGCCAAACGTGGACAGGACGGCGCCGGTCCAATACAACGTCCCGGTGAAGTAGACGACGCCGGCGGCCAGCCCGAGTCCGAACGCACGTAAGGGCCGTCGCCCTCGCAACGGCGCCGGGCGCCCGGTCCACCCGCTCAGCGCGACCAGCAGCGGGGCGAGGGCCACCCACGCGCACGCCGGGTGGCCGTACCGCGGGAAGCTGAGCGCGAGCAGCACGCCGCTCAGCAGCGCCAGCGTCAGGTCGAGGGGAAGTCTCAGGATGGCCGTACGTCCTGCCTGGGCGCCGGCTGCAGCAGCCCGCGCAGTCGCTCCACGATTGCGCGCGTCGTGAACGGCTTGCCGATGAAGGGCAGGTCGTCGGCCCCTTCGGCCCCGGACAGGAACTCCTCTCGCGCGTAGCCGGACATCAGCAGGATCCGCAGGTGCGGCGCGGTACGGCGCGCCCGCATCGCGAGCTGCACGCCGTTCATGCCGGGCAGGCTGATGTCGGTCAGCAGCACCTCGAACGGCCCCGTCAGCAGCGGGACGGCGTCCTCGGCCGACGGCACGGTGATCACGTCGAAGCCGTGGCGCGACAGCGCATACGTGAGCAGCTCGCGGACGGAGGGCTCGTCCTCGACGACGAGCACGCGCGGTCGCGCCCCGCCACGCGGTGCCGCGGTCGCCGCGACCGGCGCCTGCCGCCCGGCGTCGGTCGCACGCGCAGGACCGACCGCCGGCAGCAGCACCACGACCCGCGTGCCGACTCCAGGATTGCTCTCGACCCAGATGAAGCCGTTGCTCTGCTTGACCAGCCCGTACACGGTGGCCAGGCCGAGACCGGCCCCCTTGCCCCTGGCCTTCGTCGTGAAGAACGGCTCGAAGAGATGCGCGGCCGTGCCGGGCTCCATCCCAAGACCGCTGTCCTCGACGAGGAGCCGCATGTACGGTCCGGTCCGCAGCCACGGGCGCTCGAGCCGCTGCCGCTCGTCGACCTCCACGAACTCGGAGCCGACGGTCACCGTTCCCCCCGAGGGCATCGCGTCACGGGCGTTGTCGAGCAGGTGCACCAGGACGTGGCCCAGCCGCGAGCGATCGACGCGCACGGGCGCGGTCATCCGGCCCGGCTGCGGCACCAGCGTGATGCCGTCCGTCAGCCGCGTCTGGAGCAGCGGCCGCACCTCCGTGACGAACCGGCTCAGGTCGAGCAGCTCGGGCTCGAGGACCTGCCGCTGACCGAGCGACAACAGCCGATCGGTCAACCGCGCCGCCCGCTCGGCGGTGCGGCGGATCTGCACGGCCGAGTCGCGCAGGGGCGCGTCCGCGGGCAGCGCCTGGATCAGGCGCTCGGCGTGGCCCAGCACCACCTGCAGCATGTTGTTGAAGTCGTGCGCGATGCCGCCAGCCAGCCGTCCCACCGCCTCGAGGCGCTGCGACTTGGCCACCGCCTCCTGCGCGTGCCGGCGTTCCTGGACCTCGATGGCCGTGCCGATGGTCGCGGGCCGGCCGTCGAACACGAACGGCGCCGTCGTGGCGTACACCCACGTGTCGCCTCCGTCGGCGCGACGGAGGCGGAACTGGATGCGTGCCGCACCCGCGCCCTCCCCCGGACGCGCATGCCCGCGCTCGCGCAGATGGGCGTGGTCTGCCGGATGAATCGGGTCGTTCGACTCGCGGCCGACGAGTTCCGCCGGCAGCCGGCCGACCAGCGCTGCGAACGCCTGGTTCACGTACCGCAGCCGCCCGTCTTGCACGACGAAAATCGGCGCCGGGCAGGCATCGGCGATGGCCGTCCCCGCGAACCGCTCGGGCGACACTCGGTGCACAGGTGTCATGGGACTAGCGCGTGACCCAGGGCTTGAAGCGTTCTTCGCGTTCGAGCTTCGTGGCCACGGCGTCAGCCGCGCGGCGGTCGTCGTACTTGCCCACCCGCACGCGGAACATGGTGCCGCCGCCGGCGCTCGAGGTCGTGATGAATGCCGGATAGCCCTTTCCCGCGAGACGGCGCCGGATGGTCTCGGCCTCGGCCCGCGCCTTCACCGCGGCCACCTGCACCACGAAGCCGTTCCCCGCGGGGGCCGGCGGGAGGGCCGCGCCGGCGACAGCCGCTGGCGTCGCCCCTGCCTTCGGCGCCGAGCCGGCGCGCGCCAGCTTCGTCACCGAGGCCTTGTCGGCCTTCGGCGCCACCGTGGCCACCGCGGACTCGGGCTCGGACGGAGGCGCGGCCTTGATGTTCTCGACCGGCGGGTCGTCCGTGTTGTCCAGCAGCTGCGTGTAGTCGATGTCCCCGTCGGTCGTCGGGGTGCCAGGCGCCTGCGCGTCCGGGGCCGGAGTCACGACCGGCGGCGCAGCGATCTGCGTCGGGTCCCCCCCGTCCGCGTCGCTGATCACGGTCACCTCGGTGCGTGGAACGGGCACGCCCCGGCCGACCATGACCCCGCACAGGAAGATGCCGACGGCGATCACCGTGGCCGTCATGAACAGGAAGACGAGCTGCTTCCCGCTCAGATGGAATTCGCGAAACCCCTCATCGGACATGAGTTACAGCCGCGCGGATTGTACCACGGTTCAACGGCCCTGGCGTGTGTCACCGGACGGCGGCAGGCAGGCGCGCCAGCATCTGCGCGGCCTCGGCGTTCTGCGGATCGCGCGCGATCACGATCTGCAGTTCCGTGCGCGAGGCCGCGACGTCCTGCTCGGCCAGGAACGCCTCGGCCAGCGCCAACCGCCCACGAACGGAGTCCTCGCACCAGATGGCGACCTTCAGTGTGTCGACGGCCTCCGCCACCATGCCCGCACGCAGGTTCAGGCGCCCGAGCAGCAGCAGGGCCTCCGCGTCGTACGGCGACAGGTAGATGGCCCGGTTGACCTCGTCGGCCGCCTCGCCGTCCCGCTCGGCCTCGACCAGTCGCCTCGCCGCCTCGAGGTGAAACGCGGCGAGCGCCCGCTGGTCGCGCTGCTCGGCTGCGCCGATCAGATCGGCGACCCGCACGCCGGGCCCCACCAGACCCGTCGGGACCCGCTCCATCGCCCGCGGCAGCGCGTTGACCGCCGTCCGCCCCTGCTCGAACGACGCCAGCTCCGACGACAATCGCGTCGCGAGGTCCTTCTCCCGGAGGGACTCCACGGGGTTGCTGCGCGCCAGGGCGGTGCCGAGCAGATAGTGCGCCTCGGCGTCAGCCGGTGCGCGGCGCACCGCCTCTCGCAGCGCGTCGACGGCCGCCGTCGCGTTGCCCTCGAGCCAGTAGGCATACCCGAGGTTGAAGAACACGTCCGGATCGCCGGGGTAGAGCCGGGAGGCCTCGGCGAAGGCGGCACTGCCCCGTCCACCGCCCGCGGTGGCACCGCGCCGGAGCTGGATGACGCCGAGGGCGCTGGCCAGCGCCGCGTTCGGCTCCGCGCGATGCAGGTCGCCGAGCGTCACCGCCGCCTCGGAGTAGCGGCCCAAGGACAGCAGCGACAGGCCCGCCAGGAACTGCGCCTCGCGACGCCGGGCATGGCCGGGCGGCACCCCGCGCACGACCTCGAGCGCCTTCTGGTGCTGCCCCTGCACCGTGTGCACGTCCCACAACGCGAACCGCGCGTCCTGCAGCGCGGGAGACAGCCACAACGCCTGGGTGAGGAAGACCGTCCTGGTCGACGGCGCCAGGGACACCAGCCCCTTGACGTACTGCTCGAAGGCGGCAAAGGGCGGCCGCGGCGCCTGCGCGGCCGGGGCCAGCGTGCCCGGCGTCAGGCGGCGCGCGACGCGCCCGCAGATCTCGTGCAGGTCGTCGATGCGCCCGCGCTCGATGATCTCCCCACCCAGCCGGCCGGACTCGATCGTCAGCACTCGCGCCGCGACCACGAGGTCGGTGCCCGAGACGGCCACGCGGCCGAGCACGATCTCGGCCGCGCCGACGAGCTGTCCGACACGGATCACGGTGGCATGGCTGAGTGGCACGGCCGCCGGCAGGTGCAGGCGCTCGAAGGCCGCGAGGCGCTCGGCCCGCGACAGCACGGGTGCCCCGAGCGCCAGCAGTTCGTCGCTCAGCGCGATCGCCGCGCCCTCACCGAGCCACTGCGTACGGGCGTCCGCTGTGTCCTGCGAGAGCGGGATCAGGAGGCGCAGCGGCCCGGCCGCCTGCGGTTGCGCCGCACCGGCGCCCGGCAGCACCAGCGCCAGCAGCAGCGCCAGCAGCCCGGACCGGCGACCGCCGCGCCCGTGCCGGCCGGTCACGACGCCTCCGGCGAGCCGGGCCGCACCGCGAGCAGGCAGCCGCCGTCGCCGACGGCCCGGCAGGTCTCCGTGGCGACATCGAGATCCCCATCGAACTCCCGAAACAGGCGCCGGATCGCCGCGGCGTAGTAGCCGCACAGAGGGGACGGCACGCGTTCGCGCACCTCGCAGAACAGCGACCCACGCAGGTCGACGGCCGCCCGCCCCTGGCGCCACCTCACGACGATCCGGCTGCCGCCGTAGGTTCGCCGCACCAGGCGCCGCGCCATCCCGGCCACCAGCCGCATCCGCAGCCACCGAGGGGCCGCCGCGACCACGCGCCGCCGCAGCGGCGAGACCTCCTGCAGCATCCACTCCGCCGTGTACTCGCCCGCGCGGGCGACCGCCACGTGGTAGTCGCTCCCCTCCTTGCGCAGGAAGCTCAGCACCGCCGCCATCGGGGCCAGCCCGATCCGGCCGTCCCGCAGGCCGGCCGGATTCAACCATTCTTCGTAGAACTCCAGCCGGCCCGGCAGGATGTCGGCAATCCCCTGGTGCAGGCTCGCGACGAGCAGTCGTCCGACGCCGGGGTCAGTCATGCGCGGCTTTTCTGGTAACGTTAGACCGCGAGCGCACGGTGTTCACAGCGGCGATTCTGGCAGGCGGCCGGGCCAGACGGCTCGGTGGCATCGACAAGGGCGGCCTGCGGGTGGGCGCCGCCACGATTGTCGAGGGCCAGCTGGCCCGGCTGCGGCCGTTGACCCCGCACATCCTGGTCGTCACCAGCGACATGACCCGATCCCCGGAAGCCAACGTCACCGTGGTCGCCGACGAGATCCCCGGCGCGGGCTCGCTAGGTGGCCTGTACACCGCCCTGGTCCACGCCCCTGTCGATCCCGTGCTGGTCATCGCCTGCGACATGCCGTTCCTGACGGGGCCCTTCCTGACGCACATGGTCGACATGCTGGGCGGTGCCGACGCGGTCGTCCCTCGCACCGCCCGCGGCCGCCATCCGCTGTGCGCCGTCTACGCCCGGCGTGTCGCGCCTCGCCTGCGCGCCCGCCTCGATGCCGGCCAGTTGCGCGTGCTCGACGCCATCGCCGACCTCGACGTCCGCGAGATCGGCCCCGCCGCACTGCACGCGTTCGACCCCGGCGACCGCCTGCTCGTGAACGTCAACACGCCGGACGACTACCGCGACGCCTGCGCGCGCGCGACCGGCGCATCCGACTGAGCGGTGGAAGCGTACCGCACCTGTTCGCACGATTTCAAACCACGATGATTCTGCCCATCCACGTCCGTCTTCGCGCGCACCTGGCGCAGGTGCTGACCACCCTGTACGGCCTCGACGCGGGCGCCGCTCCGCCGGTGGCGCTCGAGTATCCGCCCAACCGCGAACTCGGCGACCTCGGTTCGCCGGTCGCGTTCGAGCTCGCCCGCCGGTTGCGCAAGGCCCCCCGCGCCATCGCACAGGAGATCGCCGGCGCATTCGGCGCGCTCGACGGGGTGCGCGCCGTGGCCGCCGCACCCAACGGGTACTTGAACGTGTTCCTGACGCGCGCGCCGTTCCTGGTCGCCCGGCTCGGGCACATGGACGCGCCGCCACCGCCGCCAGGCAAGGCGATCGTCGAGCACACCGCGATCAACCCGAACAAGGCCGCGCACATCGGACACCTGCGGAACTCGGCGCTCGGCGACACGCTCGTGCGGGTGCTCCGCTTCCGGGGGACCCACGTCGAGGTTCAGAACTACATCGACGACACCGGCGTCCAGGTCGCCGACGTGGTCGTCGGCTTCCGGGTGCTGGCCGGCATGGACCTCGCCGCGGTGCGGGCCGTCGCCGACTCGACCCGGTTCGACTACTACTGCTGGGACCTCTACGCACGCGTGACCGAGTGGTACGACGGTGACAAGGCCCGTCTCGCGGTCCGCGCGCAGACCCTGCACGACATCGAGCACGGCGGCACCGAGAACGCCGAACTCGCGGCGTTCATCGCGGACCGCATCGTCCGCTGCCACCTGTCCACGATGGCGCGGATGAACGTCGACTACGACCTGCTGACGTGGGAAGGCGACATCCTGCGGCTGAAGTTCTGGGCCCAGGCCTTCGAGGTCTTGAAGCAGAAGGGCGCCGTCTACCTGCGGCAAGACGGCCGCCTCGCCGGGTGCTGGGTGATGCCGATCCAGGACCTCGACGCGGTCAGCGCCGATCCCGCGGCCGCCGCGGCTGACGAGGGCGACGAGGCCGGCGACGAGCGCGAGAAGGTGATCGTCCGATCGAACGGCGTCGTCACCTACGTCGGCAAGGACATCGCCTACCAGTTCTGGAAGCTGGGCCTGCTCGGCCGCGACTTCAACTACCGGGTGTTCGCCGATCGGCCCGCGGGGCCGCTGTGGGCGACCTGCACGCAGGCCGGTTCCGCGGAGCACCCGCCGTTCGGGGGCGCATCGTACGTCTACAACGTGATCGACGTGCGCCAGTCGTACCTCCAGAAGCTGCTCAAGCAGGCCCTCATCGCGGTCGGCCACCCCGAGGGCGCCGAGCGCTCGCAGCACTTCTCCTACGAGATGGTCGCGCTCTCCCACGCCACCGCGAAGGAACTCGGCTTCGCCCCCGCGCCGGATTCCGACGAGGCGAAGAAGCCGTTCGTCGAGGTCTCCGGCCGCAAGGGCCTCGGCGTCAAGGCCGACGACCTTCTCGACAAGCTGATCGAGAAGGCGACGGCCGAGGTCGCCAGACGCAACCCCGAGCTCGGCGCAGGCGACACGGCCCGCGTCGCGCAGATGATCGCCGTGGCGGCGGTCCGGTACTTCCTGATCAAGTTCTCGCGCGGCAAGGTGATCGCGTTCGACCTCGAGGAAGCGATGAGCTTCCAGGGCGAGAGCGGTCCCTACATCCAGTACGCCGTCGTCCGGATCAACAACATCTTCCGCAAGCTCCAGGAGCGCGACGGCGTCGACGAGGCCGCGCTGGTGGCGGCGCTGCAGCACACGCCGCCGGCCGAGCTCGAGGGCGAAGGCGGCGGCCACGAACTCTGGGCCCTCGTGCTCGAGGCCTCGCGCCTCGACGAGGTCGTCGAGCAGGTCATCGCCACCCTCGAGTTCGCGATCCTGGCCAAGTACGCCTTTTCGCTGGCGCAGGCGTTCAACGCGTTCTACAACCTGCCGCCATCGCGCTCGTCGATCTTCAACGAGGAGCGTGAGGACGTCCGGCGCTGGCGGGCGGGGGCCGTGGTCTACCTTCGCGACCAGCTGACGCGCGCGCTCGGCCTGATGGGCATCGAGGTGCCGGTCCGGATGTGACGTCCGCGCCGCGCCCGCCGATCGTCGCCGTCACCCGCTGCCACCGCCTCCCCGACTACGAGGCGGCGATCCGGGCGGCCGGTGCCGACGTCCGTGTGGTCGACGCGGGCCACGACCCGACCCGCGCGATCGCGGACACCGACGGCCTGCTGTTGACCGGTGGCGACGACGTCGACCCGGCCCGCTACGGCGAGGCCCCGCACGCGAGCTACGTGCCGGCCGAGCCTGGCCGCGACGCCTTCGAAATCGCCGTGGTCCGCAGGGCCCTCGAGGCCAGCCGCCCGGTCCTGGCGATCTGCCGCGGCTTGCAGGTGCTCAACGTCGCCTGCGGCGGCAGCCTCATTCAGGACATCTCCACGGAGGCGGGTTCCCTGCTGCGGCACCGGCTGCTGCCGGCGACCGCACTCGCCCACGACATCGCCGTGGATCCGTCGTCGCGGCTCGCCGCGCTGCTGCGGACCCAGCTCGCAAGCGGCACCCTCGCCGTCAACAGCCGCCATCACCAGGCGGTGCGCCGGCCCGGTGAGGGGCTGCAAATCACGGCGACCGCGGCCGACGGGATCATCGAGGCGCTGGAGCGCTCCGGAGGTGGCTTCTGCCTGGGGGTGCAGTGGCACCCGGAGAACTTCGTCGCGACCGGACGCTTCGCCCCGATCTTCGAGGGCTTCGTCGACGCGTGCCGCCGCCAGCGCACGTGATCCCGCGGAGCCGGCGCTAGCGCGAGAACGTGGCCACGGCCTCCACGTGGGCGGTGTTCGGGAAGAGGTCCACCCCCACCAGCGCCGACAGCGTGTAGCCACCGTCGACGAGCGCGCGCGCATCCCGCGCGAAGGTGGCCGGGTCGCACGACACGTAGACGAGCGTGGCGGGTCGCAGGGCGAGAAGGCCGGCCACCGCAGCCTTCGAAAGCCCGGTACGGGGCGGGTCGATGACGGCGTTCGCCGCGGCGACCGTCGGCGCGGCGAGCCACGCCTCGACGCTGTGCCGCACCACCGACACGCGGTTGCCCGCCGCCGCCGCGTTGTGGGCCAGGTCGGCGCCGCTGGTCGGGTCCCCTTCCACCAGCACCACGGGTGCCTCCGTGGACGCCGCGTGCGCCAGCCCGAACAGGCCCACGCCGGCATAGAGATCGACGAGCGGCCCGGGCGGCAGGCGTGACAGCACTTCGTGGACGAGCGGCGCCACCAGGAAGCGATTGCCCTGAAAGAAGGCCCGGACGTCGCGCCGCAGCGTCACCACGGTCCGGCCGTCACCGGACGCGATCGTGTCGACGAGCGTCGTCTCGCCCCGGACGATCGACGCGGGCCCATCCGCCACCTGCGCCGACATGCCCGCGAGGCCTTCGGCCAGGCCCGCGAAGTCCTGCGGACGCCCACCAGGCTCCAGTACCAGGTGGGCAACGCGCCGATCGCCGGCGACCGTCTCGCCCATCTCGATTGCCGCCAGACCCGCGAGCCGGTCACGAGCGAGCACCCGCGCGGCGTGCGCGACCCAGTCCTCCGCGGCCCCCGACAGCTGACCGGTGACGTCAACCGGACAGATCTCGTGCGTGCCCTCCCGGTAGAACCCGATGCGCGCGCCGCTCACGTGCAGGCGGGCCCGGAGCCGGTACCCCTGCTCGGGAGACGGAGCCACCGGGGGAGGCGCGTCGAGGCGGATGCGGCCCACCCGGGCGAGCGCGTCGAGGATGACCTCGCCCTTGAGCCGCAACTGCCGCGGGTAGGCCACGTGCGCCAGGACGTTGCCGCCACAGCGCGCGTCCCGGCACGGGCGGCGATCCGGAGACGGCTCCAGCACCGTGGATACCTCGGCCTGGGCGACGCCCTTGCCGCTCCGCTCCACCCGTGCCGCGACCACCTCGCCCGGGATGGCGCCGGCCACGAGCACGACCTGCCCATGGTGCCTCGCCAGCATGCGCCCGCCGGCGACGGCCTTCTCCACGGTGAGCGTCACGACGGCGCCCGGCCGCAAGCTCATCGCCGTCCTCACTCGAACGCGAGGACCGGCAGCCCGAGCCGCTCCCGAATCAGGCGCTCCAGGCTCCGGGCGCGCGCCTCGTCCCAGGCCGCGGGCGCAAGGCGGCCCCGATACGGCGCCAGTTCCCCGTCGGCGCCCGCGCGCAGTTCCTCCAGCACTTCCGATCCGCACTGAGCCGCGGCCGCGCGCGCCAGCATTCCGTCGAGTTCGCGGAGCCGGTCGAGCAGCGCCTGACGCGCGTCACCCCGCAGGCCCTTCGCGTCGGCCCGCGCGGCATCCAGCTCGCGGACGATGGCGTCGATGGCGGCGGCGAATGCCGGCCCCGCGCCCGCCCGCAGCGCCGACAGGCGCGCGATCGTGCGCTCGAGGTGCGTCGGCAGTGAGCCGCCGCGCCGGGCCGACGCCAGCGTCGAGGTGGCCGCGTCGTCCGCCCGCACGGACTCTCCCGGACCGGGCTCCACGACGCCGACGGACCGCTTCCACTCGTCGAAGGCGTCCAGCACGTCCGCCTCGCAGAACTCGACGCGAACCGGCCGGCGCCGGGCAACCTTTGCCTGCTGGCGCTCGACGTATCGATCGATCCCCAGGCACGCGATGCTGAGCGGCACGCCGCGACGGGCCCACCCACAGACCTGCTCGAACGCGGGGCCCACGATGCGCACCAGGTGCCCCTCGTTCTTGCGGCACAGGTGCGCCTCGACCGCCCGGCAGAACGCGGCCTGCGCCTCCTCGGTCACGACGTCCATCGCACTTCGCCCGCCACGACACGCGTCGCGCCCGCCGCGGTCCGCACGAGCAGCGCGCCGGTCTCGTCGATGTCGATCGCGACACCCCGTCCCGGCCCCCCTGGTCCGTCCCACTCGACGCTCCGGCCGAAGGTGGCCGCCGCCCGGGCCCGCCACGCGTCGAGCACCGCACCGGCCCGTCCACGACGCAGATCGTCGTATCGGCGCCTCAGTGCCACGAGGCACTCCGCCAGCACGAGCCCGCGGTCCACCGCCCGGCCGACCTCCGTCTCGATCGAGGTGGCCCGCCCGGCAACCTCCGGCGGCCACGCCGACCCCATCAGGTTGATGCCGAAACCCAGCACGACGTGCTGAACGGTCCCGTTCGACACACCGGCCTCGGCCAGGATGCCGGCGAGCTTCCGCGGCCCGGAACCGGTCGCGACGTAGACGTCGTTCGGCCACTTGACGCCGGCCGAGAAGCCGCTGGCCGCCTGGATGCCCTCGACCAGCGCGACGCCGGCCGCCAGCGTCACGAAGGCCGCGGCCTGTGGCTCCGGCCGGAGCACCACCGACGCGTAGATGCCGGCGCCCGGCGGCGAGACCCAGGTTCGCCCATGACGCCCGCGCCCTCGTGTCTGCGCCTCGGCGGCGACCACCGCGCCTTCCGGCGCGCCGAGTTCGGCCCAGCCCATGGCCCGGTCGTTCGTGGACGCAATCGTCGTGAACCACTGCAGGTCGGCACCGAACGCGCCGCGGCGATCCGCGGTCGCTTCCAGGCCCAGGGCGACGTCCTCGGGCGGGGCGATGGGCGCCGGGACCGCGGCAGCCGACGCCGGCGAACGCTCAGCGGGGTTCGATCTCAAAGCTCAAATCGGCGGAGGGGGCGGAGTGGGTCAGCCCGCCGACCGACACGTAGTCGGCCCCCGTGTCGGCGAGCGCCGGCAACCGGTCCAGGGTCACGCCGCCCGAGATCTCCGTCCTCGCACGCCCGGCGCACCGGCGGACGGCCTCCCGGATTTCGTCGTTCGTCAGGTTGTCGAGCAGCACGATGTCCGCGCCCGCGGCCAGCGCGTCGTCGACCTGCGCCAGGCTCTGCGCTTCGACCTCCACGGGGAGGCCTCCGGACGCCCGGCGCATCCTGGCGACCGCCTCGCCGACACCGCCGGCCAGGCGAACGTGGTTGTCCTTGATCAGGATGCCGTCATCGAGACGGGTCCGATGGTTGACCGCGCCGCCGGCACGCACCGCGTACTTCTCGAGCGCTCGCAGCAGCGGCGTCGTCTTGCGCGTGTCGAGCACGACGATGCGGCCGCCGGCGGCCTCGACGAAGCGGCTCGCCATCGTGGCGATGCCGCTCAGGCGCTGGACGAAGTTCAACGCGACGCGCTCGGCCGTCAGCAGGGCCGCTGCCTGGCCGTTCAGCTCCGCCACGACGGTCCCCGGATCGCAGCGCGTGCCGTCACCGTGCCTCACCTCGATCCGGACGGCCGGGTCCCGCTGCCGGAACGCCTCGAACGCCACGTCGAGGCCGGCCACGACGCACGGCGACTTGACGAGCAGCACGGCGTGCGCCTGCTGCCGCGAATCCACCGTAGCGTCGGTCGTGATGTCGCCGGCACCGATGTCCTCGGCCAGCGCCTGTCGGACGAGGTCGCGATAGACGGCGGGGTCGAGCGGAGCGAACGGAACGGCCTTCACCTCGAGCCTCCCCGCGGGCTAGCGTGCAGCCGGGGAGGCCGGCTCCTCGAACTCGATCACCGCCTCGGCCACGGCCGCGAACGACAGATCGCGGACGTGCGTGGCCGCCTGGACGTCGCGGGCCGCCGGCCCGAGCCCCGACAGCGCGGCCGGCAGCACCGCGCGCGTGACGACCGACTTCACCGGCCGCTTCTCGAGCGCCTTCCGCTGCCGGACGAGCGCCAGCGCCTCCTGCGCCGGGCCGTACACGTCGGCCGCCGCGGCATCCGCCCCGCCGATGGGAGCCACGACGTCCTCGGGCGTGGGCCACGCCGCCGTGTGCACGGAGCCGGGCCGCCACCACGACCACACCTCCTCGGTCACGAAGGGCAGGTACGGCGCGAACAGCCGCAGCATCGCCGACAGCGCCACGAGCATCGCGCTGTTGGCCGACGCCGCGGCCTCCGGCCCGAAGTCGCCGTAGCGACGCGACTTGACCATCTCGAGGTAGTCGTCGCAGAAGCCCCAGAAGAACGCCTCGGTGCGCTCGAGCACCCGTGCGTAGTCGTACGCGTCCAGCATCTCCGTGGCATCGGCCACCAGGCGCGAGAGACGCGTCAGCATGCCGCGGTCGAGCGGCTCGGTGATCGCGCCGCGCGGCTCGGCCTGCATCAGCGAGAAACGCGCCGCGTTCAGCAGCTTCATCGCCAGCCGCCGGCCCACCTTCATCTGCGCGGGGTCGAATGCGGTGTCCGTGCCCGGCCGGCCGCTGGCCGCCCAATAGCGCACGCCGTCGGACCCGTGCTCCTCGAGCAGCGCCATCGGCGTCACGACGTTGCCCTTCGACTTCGACATCTTCTTGCGGTCGGGATCGAGCACCCAGCCCGAGATGGCGGCGTTCCTCCACGGCAGCGTGCCGTGCTCGAGCTGCGCCCGCAGCACCGTGTCGAACAGCCATGTCCGGATGATGTCGTGCGCCTGGGGGCGCACGTCCATCGGAAAGACCCGTGAGAAGAGGTCCTCGTCCTCGAGCCAGCCCGACGCGATCTGCGGCGTCAGCGACGAGGTCGCCCACGTGTCCATCACGTCAGGGTCGCCCGCGAATCCGCCGGGCACCTCGCGCTGGGCCGCGGTGTAGCCGTCGGGGACGTCGGTGGACGGGTCGATCGGCAGGCGGGACTCGTCCGGCACGATCGGGTTCGCGTAGTCGTAGGACCCGTCGGCACGGACCGGATACCAGACCGGGAACGGCACCCCGAAGAACCGCTGACGGCTGATGCACCAGTCGCCCGTGAGCCCGTTGACCCAGTTCTCGTACCGGTGCTGCATGTACTCCGGGTGCCAGCGCAGCTCGCGCCCCCGGGAGATCAGGTCCGCCTGGAAGTCCATCGTCTTGATGAACCACTGGCGGCTCGTGACGATTTCGAGCGGACGGTCGCCCTTCTCGTAGAACTTCACGGGATGCGTGATCGGCCGCGGCTCGCCGATGAGGGCTCCGGCCTCCTTCAGCAGTTCCACGATTCGCGCGCGCGCCTTGGCGGCCGACAGCGTCGCCAGTTGGTCGTAGGCAGCCTGGGCCCGAGCGGCATCGCCCGACGCCCACCCCTCCGAGCCCCAGACAATCGGCCGCAGGGTGCCGTTTGCGGCGATCACGGCGCGGACCGGCAGCGCGAGTTCACGCCACCACGTGACGTCGGTGACGTCGCCGAAGGTGCAGATCATCGCGATGCCGCTCCCCTTCTCGGGGTCGGCCAGCACGTGGGCGCGCACGGGCACCTGCACGCCGAAGAGGGGCGTCTCGACCGTCGTGCCGAACAGCGGCTTGTACCGTTCGTCGTCGGGGTGCGCGACGAGCGCGACGCAGGCGGGGATCAACTCCGGGCGAGTCGTCTCGATGTCGACGTACGCCCCGCCCCCGCGCGCGAAGCGGATCCGGTGATAGGCGCCGGGCTGCTCCCGGTCCTCGAGTTCCGCCTGCGCCACCGCCGTCCGGAAGTCGACGTCCCACAGTGTCGGCGCCTCGAGCTGATAGGCGGTCCCCTTCGCCAGGAGGCGGAGGAAAGCGGCCTGCGAGACCCGCTGGGCACGGCGACCGATCGTCGCGTAGGTGCGGGTCCAGTCCACCGACAGCCCCAGATGGCGCCACAGGTGCTCGAATGCCTTCTCGTCCTCCGCCGTCAGCCGGTTGCAGAGCTCGATGAAGTTCGGGCGCGACACCGACACCGGCTGCTTGCCGGGCTTGTCAGGCGGCACGAAAGCCGGATCGTAGGGCAGCGAGGGCTCGCACCGCACCCCGTAGTAATTCTGCACGCGCCGCTCGGTGGGCAACCCGTTGTCGTCCCAACCCATCGGGTAGAACACGGCCTTGCCCCGCATCCGCTGGAACCGCGCGACGACGTCCGTGTGCGTGTACGAGAAGACGTGGCCGACGTGCAGCGAGCCGCTCACGGTGGGCGGCGGCGTGTCGACCGAGAAGACGCGCTCGCGCGGCGCGCTCGCGTCGAAGCGGAAGGTGCCCTCCCGTTCCCAGACGGCGTTCCACTTGGCCTCGAGGCCCTCGAGCGCCGGCTTCTCTGGGAGGACGATCGGATGCGTCGGGTTCGGGACGTCGGACATCCGGACCATTGTAGTTGGCCCGGGCCCTGCCACACTATCGGCGGCTTGGCACCTTCGTGAGTTCCTCACGCACGAGTTGCCGCAGCCGGGCGGCGACCTCGGGCGCCAGGCGGTCGAGCGCGCGCCTGGTGACGGCCTCGACGACCGCCTCGTCGACCTTCCTGCCGTCGAACGCCGGCGGCGACCCGATCTCGTCCTCGACGTCGTCGAGCAGCGCCCCGAAGGCCTCCGCGAGCGGGGTGCGGGAGGCGAAGGCCTCCTCCGGCTCGAACGCCGAGGCGATGCCGTCGTCCTTCGGCCACTCCGCTGCCGGCTCGGACACGGCGTCGAGCGCCAACTGGTCGTCCTCGCCCATCAGTTCGGCGATCGTGGGCAGGTGTTCGTCAGCCGACAGCGTCAGGGGACGCTCCGCCTCTTCCGCCTCCTCGACTGCCGCGACGGGTTCGGCCGCGGCGGTCGGCGGCCCCGCCGCGAACGCCGCGTTCAGCCGCTCGAAGTACTCGTCGAGCGAGTCGACCGGGGGAAAGCGGTCCTCTGCGGGGGCCGGAGCGGGCGCGGCGGCCGGCGCCGGTGCCGGCGCCGAAACCGGAGCCACGCTCGGCACCTGGCTGACCGGGACCACCGGCGGAGGACCATCGGTGCGCCCGATCCTGGCGAAAGCCATGTTGAGGCGATCGAGGTAGTCGTCGATCGACTGTCTCTTATACACATCTCCGAGCCCACG
>CAWULT010000001.1:0-138867 GCA_963923455.1 uncultured bacterium | reverse complement strand
CTCGGGCATGGGGCATAATGGCGCCATGTTGAAGGGCTCCCGCGAGGCGATCGTCCGCAAGCTGCAGCCGGTCAGCATCCACGGTCAGCTTTCCTACGACGTGCACTACGTGTTCGCCGACGAGGCCGATGGCCACGTGCGCGTGGCGCGGCTGGGACCGGAGGCCATCGGACCGACGGTGCAGGCCGGCGACCACGTCACGCTCGACTTCCTCGTCGGCGTCGTGACCGCCGTGCACCGGCTCAGCCGATCCGCCTAGGGATCGACCCGCACGCGCGTGACCTCGATGCGCGTCGTCGGGGTCTCACCGTCCACCTCGGCCGCCTCGATCCTCTCCAGCACCTCGAGCCCCGACGTCACGCGGCCGAACACCGTGTAGGTGTTGTCGAGCGATGGGCTCTTCGCCAGCACGATGAAGAACGAGCTCGTCGCGCTCGCCGGATCCGATCCGCGCGCCATCGACAGAATGCCCCGCTCGTGCGCCGTCGCGTTGAACTCGGGCTGCAGCGTCCGGACGTAGGCCTGCTGGCGCTCGTCGAGCGGCTCGCGCCGCGTCGGCATGTGCCCGCCCTGCGCCACGAAGCCTTTGACGACGCGGTGAAACGCCGTGCCGTCGTAGACGCCCGAGGCGGCCAGGCGCAGGAACTGCCGGACGTGGTTCGGTGCCCGGTCGGGAAAGAACTCCAGGCCGATGGCGCCGAGCGACGTCTCGATTACCGCCCGGTGGCGCCCCAGGGCCTCCGCCGTCTCGGAGGCGAACGGCTCCGGCTCCGGCGGCGGACGCTTGCGCAGCGTCGCCTTGCGAATCTCGACCCGCTCGTTCGGGATGCCGTCGGTCGCGGCGACGGTCGAGATCTTCTCCGCCACCCTGATGCCCTCCACGACGCGGGCGAACACGGTGTACTGACCGTCGAGCGCCGGCTGATCGTTGACGCTCACGAAGAACTGCGACCCGGCGCTGTCGCGCCGACCGGGCACGAGCACCGCCGAGACGGCCCCGCGCGTGTGCCGCTCGGCGCTCGCCTCGAAACGCAGCACGCCCAGCCCGCCCTGCCCGTAGCGGGCCTTCTGCGCCGGGTCCTTCGAGAGCGGATCCCCACCCTGGATGATGCCCATCGGAATCACGCGGTGGAACACGGTGCCGTCGTAGGCGCCTTCGCGGACACGGGTCACGAAGTGGCCGACGTGGTTCGGGGCCGCGTCGGGCAACAGGTCGAGCACCATGGGGCCCAGCGTCGTCTCGAACACGACCTGCGTCTCGCGCAGTTCGGCGACGGGCAGCGTCGACGTGAAGTACGGATCGACGGGCGTCGCGGGCGCCGCCCGCCGGGGCGCCTGCGCTCCGGCGACCACGGAGGCGAGCAGGACGAGGAGCATGACCAGCCGCGTCATCGGCGCATTATATGTGCCGGCGCGGGCCGAAACGCGCCACCGCGCCGGGCGGTCCCTGCTATAGTCCGAAAACGTGAGCGGGACGGCCGTGTCGCCCGGGGGAAGTCCGACGTACGAGGAGTACTACGGCTTCGCGCACTCCCCGTTCACCCTGTCCCCCGATCCCCAGTTCCTCTACCTCAGCGAGTCCCACGAAGAAGCCCTGCACCTGCTGCTCGAGTCCGTGCGGCGCCGCGAGGGGTTCATCGTGCTGACCGGCGACGTCGGCACGGGCAAGACCACGCTCGGACGGGCCCTGCTCGGACAGCTCGACCGCACGTGCGTGTCGTCCCTCGTCCTCAACCCATTCCTGTCGGTCGACGACCTGCTGCGCGAGATGCTGCTCGATTTCGGCGTCGTCTCCCGCGACGACGTCCAGAGCGGGCGCGTCGCGGCGGCGTCGACCCACGACCTGACGTCGGCCCTGCACCAGTTGCTGCTGTCGCTCGTGCCGATCGGCGGTACCGCCGTCCTGGTCATCGACGAGGCGCAGCACCTGCTGCCGCCGGTGCTCGAGCACATCCGGGTGATCTCGAACCTCGAGACCGACACGTCGCGCCTGCTGCAGATCGTGCTGATCGGCCAGCCGTCGCTGATCGAGACGCTCGACCGGGCCGACATGCGGCAACTCGCGTCACGTATTTCGCTGCGCGCGGTCCTGCGACCGCTGACACGCATCGAGGTCGAGGCCTACGTGGAGCACCGCCTCACGGTGGCGCGCGGCATGTCGCCGCCGCGATTCGAGGCCACGGCGCACGACACGCTGTTCGCGCTCAGCGGGGGCGTGCCGCGCCTGATCAACCTGCTCTGCGACCGCGCGCTCATGCTCGGCGCGCAACTCGGCACCGGCGACATCTCCGCCGGAATGGTCACCGTCGCCGGCCGGGCGCTCGAAATCGCGCCGCTGGAGCCGGCGCCAGACGGAGGCCGTCACCGCCGCTGGGTCTGGGCCGGCGTCGCGGCCGTGGCGCTCCTCGCCGGCGGGCTGCTGCTCGCGCCGCTCGACCACCTCATCGCCACGCCGCTGCCCGCCGTGCCGCCCGCACCGCATCCGGCCGTGGCGCCGGGCGCCCCGCCGCGACCGATTCCGGCCGACGACGCGCTGGCGCCGCTCGAGGCGCCGCGCCGTCGCCCACGCCCGTCACCGGTGTTTTGACTTCAGGTACTGCTTGATCGCCTTGCCCTGCACCCTGGCGCGGCGCTTGGATTCGATCAGCGCGCGTTCGTCCTGCTGCCGCGCCAGGAACACCAGTTCCTCCTGCAGCTTGCGGTAGCTGTCGAGGCGGCCGGCCGCGAGCACGCCGCGTGCGGCCGCGTCCTTGACGGCACAGCGGGGCTCGTTGTCGTGCCGGCAGTCGGCGAAGTGGCAGCCGCCCGCCAGCGCCTCGATGTCGTCGAACGTGCCGCGAACCGCGTCGGTCGCCTCCCACAGCTGCAGTTCGCGCATCCCCGGCGTGTCGATGACCAGCCCAGCGCCCGGCAGCGCGACCAGCTCGCGATGGGTGGTGGTGTGGCGCCCCTTCGAATCGGCCTCTCGGACCGCGCGCGTCTTGCGGACGTCGGCCCCGATGAGCCGGTTGATGATGGTGCTCTTGCCCACGCCGGACGATCCGAGCAGCGCGCCCGTGCTCCCGGGCGGCAGGTAGCCGCGGACCGTCTCGGTGCCCTCGCCGCTCAGCGGGTTGATCACGTGGACGGGGCTGCCGGCGCAGACGGCGGTCACGTCCGCGACGCGCGACACGACGTCCTCGCACAGGTCCGGCTTCGTCAGCAGCACCACCGGCTGCGCCCCGCTCTCGCGGGCCAGCAGCAGGTAGCGCTCGAGTCGGCGGAGGCTGAAGTCGGCGTCGAGCGCCATCACGATGAACACCAGGTCGACGTTGGCGGCGACGACCTGCTGGTCGGTGACCTCCCCGGCGGCCTTGCGCGAGAACTGGCTGCGCCTGGGCAGCACGGCCACGATGCGGCCCCGCCGCCCGTCGGGCTCGAGACGCACGGCCACCCAGTCACCCACCGCCGGCAGCTGGCTGCGGCTCGTCGCCTGGTGCTTCAGGCGCCCGGCCGCCACGGCCTCGACCTCTTCGGCCTGGACGTCGGCGCCGTCGTCCGGCGCCGGGGCGCTCAGCACGCGGTAGATGTGGTTGAACTCCACCGCCACACGTGCCGGTTGTACGCGCGCCACGGACGCGAACCGCGCGAAGTGGCCGGCCGTCGCCTCGTCCCATCCGAGTTCGCGCAGGGTCACGCCTCCAGTGTACGCCGGCCGCGTGGGCGCCCCCGAATGCGGGAGGTACAATCCCGCGCATGAAGGCGTCGCTCGTCGCGCTCGGCCTCGGGGCCGCCTCGGTCGCCCTGCTGCTGGCGGCCGGCCCGGCCTACCGCCTGGGCCTGTCCCTCGACACGGCATTCGCGGTGCTGCGCGCCGCGGCCTATGCCGGGGCCGGCGCCGCCGTCGTCGCCGGCATCGTGGCGCTGTACCAGTACCTGCGCGGCACGCGGCTGGCGTTCGCCGTCTCGATGCTGGGGCTCGTCGCCGGCGTCGTGGCGTTCGTCGTGCCCTATACGTGGCAGCAGCGCCAGCGATCGTTTCCACCGATCCACGACGTCTCGACGGACCTCGAGAACCCGCCGGCCTTCGACGCCGTGGTACCGCGCCGTCGGGGCGCGCCCAACGGCCTCGTGCGAACGGCCGCCGTGACGGAGCAGCAACGCCGCGGCTATCCCGACGTCGCCCCGATCACGCTGCCCGACGCGCTGCCGGCGGCCTTCGACAAGGCGCTCGCGCTCGCCCAAGCCTCCGGTTGGACGATCGTGACGGCCGACAAGGGCACCGGGCGCATCGAGGCGACGGCCACCACGCGCTGGTTCGGGTTCGAGGACGACGTCGTGATCCGCCTGACCCGCTGGGGCGCCGGCACCCGGGTCGACATGCGGTCGGTCTCGCGCGTGGGCGCCGCCGATGCGGGCGCCAACGCCGCCCGGATTCGGGTCTTCCTCGCCGGCTTGCAGCGGAGCTGAGCCTCGTGCCGTCGATTCGCGAGTGGACCGTCACCTGGGCGGATCGCGCCACGACGGCACGCTGCCATCCAGCCGAGGACGCAAGAGCCGTCCTGGTGCTCGCCCACGGCGCAGGGGCCGGCCAGCACCATCCGTTCATGACCACCGTGGCGCAGGGCCTGGCCCGGCATGCGGTCACGACGGTGACGTTCGACTTTCCGTATGTCCACGAGGGCCGTCGGCTGCCCGACAAGGCCCCGGTCCTCGAGGCCTGCTTCGCTGCGGTCGCCGGCGCGGTCGCCCGCGAATCGGCGACCGGGCACCTGCCGCGGTTCGTTGGCGGCAAGTCGATGGGCGGCCGGATGGCCACCCACCTCGCGGCGGCCCACGCCGTCGACGCGCGGGGCGTCGTCGCGCTCGGCTACCCGCTCCATCCACCCGGCAGGCCCGAGCGGTTGCGCACGGCCCACCTGGCCGGCATCACGTGGCCCCTGCTGGTCGTTCAGGGCTCCCGCGACGCCTTCGGCACGCCGGAGGAACTGCGGCCCGCGCTGGCCGCGGTTCGCGGTCCGCTGACCCTGCACCTGATCGAGGGCGGGAACCACGCCTTCGCGGTGCGCGGCCGCGCCGCCGGCGCCGTGCTCGACGAGGTCGTCGCGACGGTCGCCCGCTGGATACTGGCGCTCGTCTGACGGGTCGCCCCGGCGGCCGTGGTCCGACGCCGGCGCTCCGCCTACTCGGTGTACTTCGAATGGAGCTGGACGGGTTCCGCCCTGCCGCGCGCCCTCAGGTTGATCATCTCGACGAACACCGAGAAGCCCATCGCGAAGTAGATGTAGCCCTTCTCGATGTGCTGGTCGAGCCCCTCGGCCAGCAGCGACACGCCGATGAGCAGCAGGAAGCTCAGCGCGAGCATCTTGACCGTCGGATGCCGTTCGACGAAGTCGCTGATCGCCCCCGACGAGAGCAGCATCACGCCGACCGCGATCACGACCGCCAGCACCATGATCGAGACGTGCTCCGCCATCCCGACGGCGGTGATGACCGAATCGAGGGAGAACACGATGTCGAGCAGCAGGATCTGCACGATGACGCCCGCGAACGACGCGGCCACGCGTCCGGCGCCGTCGCCACGCTCACCCTCCAGCTTGTCGTGGATCTCGTGCGTGCTCTTCGCGATGAGGAACAGGCCGCCGACGAGCAGGATCAGGTCGCGGCCCGAGATCTCGTTCGCCAGGACCGTGACGAGCGGTGCCGTCAGGCCCATCACCCAGGAAATCGACAGCAGCAGCGCGATGCGGATGAACATCGCCAGCGACAGGCCCGTCCGTCTGGCGCGCTCCCGGTCCGCGGCCGGCAGCTTGCCGGCCAGGATCGAGATGAACACGATGTTGTCGATGCCGAGCACGATCTCGAGCACCGTGAGCGTGACGAGCGCGACCCAGCCCTCGACACCGGTCGCCCAGGACAGCGCGATCGACAGATCGTCCATCGTGTCCGCCTAGGCGGACGCGGTGCGGCTCTCGGGAGCCTCGGCCAGCGCGCCCCAGGTCTCCACGTCCTGCCACTGCAGCGTCGACAGGTAGAGCGCCACGTCGTCCGCCGGATACGCCTGGGCCAGCGTCGCGGCCGCCGCCTTGAGCGCCTCGGGCGTCGGCGGCGCCACCTCGTCGTCCGCGATCATGCCGTTCTCGTGCGGGATGCCGAGCGCATCGAGGAACGCCCCCATCATCGGGCGCTGGTGTTCCAGATGGTAGGCCACGAGCAGCCGAGCGGCCACCAGCTCGGAGACGCTGGCGAGCGAGGCGAGCTGGCTCACCTTCTTCTCGAGCGGCAGCCCGATCACGCTCTTCGGGCGGAACTTGATCCGCTGCGCGATCATCGCGAGGGCCTCGGCCTGCTCGAGCGCAGCGTTCTCGTCCTTCCAGAAGGCCTCGGCGGCCTTCATCTTGCGATCCTGATCGAGCGGCTTCCACAGTTGCGAAGGGCGTGGCACGGCGTGGGACTCAGGCATGGTCAGCGAGATACGTTAACATAGCGCGCATGCCGACACTGACCATCGAGGGGTTCACGACCGTCACCGTGGAGCCGGGCACGCGGCTCGTCAACGCGATCGAAGGTGCGGGAGTGGACATCCTCCACGCCTGCGGCGGCAACGCGCGCTGCACGACGTGCCGCGTGGAGTTCGTGGAGGGCGAGCCCGCGCGGATGACGCGCGCCGAGCAGGCCAAGTTGACCGAGAAGGGGCTGTCCGGCGTCCGGCTGTCCTGCCAGATCACGTGCGAGCAGGACATGACGCTGCGCGTCAAGAACCGGCTCGAAGGGAGCGGGCGGCCGGACGCCGGCCGGACGCCCGAGCCGACGATCCAGCCGCCGCCCGAGTGGGTCTGACGGCGGGCCGTCAGTCGATCGACAGCTTCCGCAGCAGCGCGAAGTCCGACAGCATCTTCCCCGCGCCGAGCACCACCGACGACAAGGGATCCTCGGCCACCTGGACCGGCAGACCGGTTTCACGACGGACGCGCTCGTCGAGGTTCTGCAGCAGCGCGCCGCCGCCGCTCAGCGTGATGCCGCGGTCGTAGACGTCGGCCGACAGCTCCGGCGGAATGCGCTCGAGCGCGTCGCGGACGGCCTGGACGATCTGGCGGACCGGCTCGCTCAGCGCCTCGCGAATCTGCGCGTCGTGCAGCACCACGGTGGTCGGTCTGCCTTCGATCACGTGGCGGCCCTTGACCTCCATCTCCTTCCGGCCGTGGAGCGGCGCCGCCGAACCGAGCTCGATCTTGATCCGCTCGGCCGTCCGCTCGCCGATCAGCAGGTCGTGCTCGCGCTTGACGTAGTGGATGATGGCCTCGTCCATGGCGTTGCCGGCGATCCGCACCGACTTGCTGTAGACGATGCCGGCCAGCGAGATCACGGCGATGTCGGTCGTGCCGCCGCCGATGTCGACGATCATGCTCCCCGAGGCCTCGGTGATCGGCAGGCCGGCGCCGATCGCGGCCGCCATCCCCTCCTCGATGAGGTGCACCTCGCTGGCCTTGGCCCGATACGCGCTCTCCTTGACCGCGCGCCGCTCGACCTGCGTGATCTCCGACGGCACGCCGATGATCACGCGCGGGCGGACGAAGCTCTTGCGCCGGTGCGCCTTGCGGATGAAGTAGCCGAGCATCTTCTCCGCCGCGTCGAAGTCCGCGATGACGCCGTCGCGCATCGGCCGGATCGCCGTGATGCTCCCGGGCGTCCGCCCCAGCATCTCCTTGGCCTCGCTGCCGACGGCCTCGATCTCGTCGCTGACGTTGTTGACGGCGACGATCGAAGGCTCGTTCAGCACGATACCCTGGCCGCGCGCGAACACGCACGTATTGGCGGTACCGAGATCGATCGCCAGGTCGTTCGAGAAGAGCGCCATCGCCCCAAGCAGCACACGGACCTCCTGCACGAAAAGGACCTGCAGTATACAGGCGCAGTCAGCCGAGCAAAGCGCGTACCCGGGGACGTACTCCAAAAAATCCAGGCAACGTGCCCGGAACTGCACGGCGCCGCACTCAGCCGCACCGCGACCGCCGTCAGCGTCCTGACACCAGAGTCAGCCGGGCGATCACAGATCCGGGATCAGAACACTCAGCCGTTCGACGAATTCGTAACCGTCAGGCCTCGGCCTTCTTCGGCCGGAGGTTGCCCGCGAGGATGCGCTTGCGCAGACGGATGTTCTTCGGCGTGACCTCGACCAGCTCGTCGTCGTTGATGAACTCGATGGCCTGTTCGAGCGAGAGCCGCCGCGGCGGGATCAGGCGAATCGCCTCGTCGGCGCTCGACGCACGCATGTTCGTCTGCTTCTTCTCTTTCGTCACGTTGACGTCCATGTCGTTCGTGCGCGCGTTCTCGCCGATGATCATGCCCTCGTAGACCGTCACGCCCGGATCGATGAGGATCTCGCCCCGCTCCTGCAGGTTCGCGATCGCGTAGGCGGTCGCCACGCCGGTGCGGTCCGCCACCAGGGCACCGGTCGGCCGGGCTGGAATCGCCCCGTGCCACGGCTCCCACCCCGCGAACAGGTGGTTCATGATGCCGGTGCCCTTGGTGTCGGTCAGGAACTGCGACCGGAAGCCGATGAGGCCACGCGTCGGGATGCGGAACTCCAGGCGGACCCGCCCGCTGCCGTGATTGACCATCTTGCTCATCACGCCGCGACGGCCGCCGGCCATCGCGATCACCACCCCCTGGAAGTCCTCCGGCACGTCGATGACCAGGTCCTCGACCGGCTCCATCCGGACGCCGTCGATCTCCTTGATCACGATCTCGGGCCGGGACACCTGCAGCTCGAAGCCCTCACGCCGCATCATCTCGATCAGAATCGACAGCTGCAGCTCGCCGCGGCCCACCACCCGCATCTGCTCGGGCGTGTCGGTGTCTTCGACGCGCAGCGACACGTTGCCGAGCAACTCCTTCTGCAGCCGCTCCCGCAGGTTGCGCGAGGTGACGTACTGCCCGTCCCTGCCGGCGAGCGGCGACGTGTTGACGCCAAAGATCATCGACACCGTCGGTTCGTCGACGGCAATGTGCGCAATGGCGACCGGGTTCTCCGGATCCGCGATGGTCTCGCCGATGGTGATGTCCTCGATGCCGGCGAGGCAGACGATGTCTCCGGCCGCCGCCTCCTCGATCTCGACGCGCTTGAGGCCGTCGAAGGCGAACAGCTTGGTCACCTTCGTCGGGTGCACGCGGCCATCGAGCTTCATCACCGCGACCTGGTCGTTCAGGCGCACGCGGCCGTTGAAGACGCGGCCGATCGCGATGCGGCCGAGGTAGTCGCTCGAATCGAGGTTGGCAACGAGCATCTGCAGCCCGCCGTCGACGACGCCGCGCGGGGGCGGCACGTGCTCGACGATGGCATCGAACAACGGCTGCAGGTTCTCGCCGCGCACCACCGGGTCGGCGCTCGCGACGCCGTCCCGCGCGTTGGTGTAGAGCACGGGGAACTCGATCTGGTCCTCGGTCGCGTCGAGGTCGATGAAGAGGTCGTAGATCTCGTTGAGCACTTCCTGCGGGCGGGCGTCCGGCCGGTCGATCTTGTTCATCACGACGATCGGGGGCAGGCCCCGCTCGAGCGCCTTGCGCAGCACGAATCGCGTCTGCGGCAGCGGCCCCTCCGACGCGTCGACGAGCAGGATGACGCCGTCGACCATCGAGAGCGTGCGCTCGACCTCGCCCCCGAAGTCGGCGTGCCCGGGGGTGTCGCAGATGTTGATCAACAGGTCGCGGTAGTGCACCGCCGTGTTCTTGGCCAGGATGGTGATGCCCCGCTCTCGTTCGAGGTCGTTGCTGTCCATCACGCGCTCGGCCACCTGCTGGTTGGCGCGGAAGGCCCCGCTCTGGCGCAGCAGCGCGTCGACGAGCGTGGTCTTGCCGTGGTCGACGTGCGCGATGATCGCGACGTTGCGGCGCAGGGGGTTGGCGATCGGCAGGGTCTTTCGCTGAGCGGACATCTTCCCAGTATAGCTGGTGTCCCGCTGGCGCCGGCGGCGGCCCGCCGCTACACTGACGATCGCAATGGCCATCCGGCTCGTGCTGCTGTGTGTCGCGCTCGCCGCTGCGTCCGGGCCAGCCGCGCAGGACGGGCGGCCCGGGCGCGACGTGCCGGCCCCACCGCCGGCCTCCCCGCCACCGCCGTCACGGTCCGCGTCCTCCGCGTCGTCGCCCAGCCTGGACCTCCTGCCGCGTGCCGCCGGCGTGCGGCTCGGCGGGGTCGTCACGGCGCGCCTGCAGGCACCCCAGGCGCTCGTCCGGGCGACGGCCGCGTTCCTCGGCACCAGCGTGGCCCTCTCGCCGGCGGACGAACCCGGGACCTGGGAGGCGCTGCTCGGCGTCGACCTCGATGTCCGCCCCGGCACGTACCCGGTCGCGGTCACGACCGTCACCGCCGCGGGCCTGGAGGAGACGGTCTCGCGCCCGATCCGCGTGCTGGCGACACGGTATCCAACCCGGCGGCTCAGGGTCGCCCCCCGCTTCGTCGAACCGCCCGCATCGGAACTGGCCCGCATCACCGGCGAGGCCGCACGGCTGACGGCCATCTTCTCGTCCACGTCGCCCCGGCACTGGCGTGGTGCCTTCGCGCTGCCGGCGCCGGGCCGCCCCACGAGCAGCTTCGGGCTGCGGAGCGTGTTCAACGGCCAAGCCCGGAACCCCCACGCCGGCGCGGACTTCCCCGGCCTGGAGGGCACGCCCATCACGGCGCCCAACGCCGGCACCGTCGTCCTGGCGGAGGAGCTGTACTTCACTGGCAACACCGTGGTCGTCGATCACGGTGCCGGTCTCTATTCGCTGTTCGCGCACCTGTCACGCATCGACGTGCGTCCGGGCGACACGGTGGCCCTCGGCCAGATGCTCGGGCAGTTGGGCGCCACCGGACGGGTCACGGGTCCGCACCTGCACTGGGCCGTGCGCCTCCTCGGCGCGCGCGTGGATCCGCTGGCCGTGGTCGCCGCCTCGCAGGCTCGCCCCTGAGCCCCCTCCCCGTTTGGTACAATTTCCTGCGAGGAGAGCCGAGTCATGCCGTTGTTCGAATACGCCTGTCAGGAGTGCGCGCACCAGTTCGAGGCGCTGGTCCGCGAACAGACGACGCCCGCATGCCCGTCGTGCCACGGCACGTCGCTCGAACGCCGGCAGTCGACCTTCGCCGCCCGCACGACGGCGGGCGGGTCGTTCGTCTCCGAGATTCCGACGGGCGGCGCCTGCGGCGCGTGTGGGGATCCGCGCGGCCCGGGCGCCTGCTCGATGAACTGACCGGGGCGGGGCCGACCGTGATCCGGCGCCCCCGCACGAGCCGCACGGGCCGGCGTGTCCCCCGCGGGAGGTCGAGCCTGCGTCAGCTGCAGGCGCCGGCCACGCCGGCGAGCGACGTCAGCGTCAGGCGCGGATCCGCCGGGTCGTTGTAGACCAGCCCGCGTGCCTCCACCTTCCGGCCTTCCCACTGCTGCGGATTGAATGGCTGCGCGCTGAGCAGCCGGTAGCTGCGCCCGCCGAGGCGCTGGGTGCCGGCCGCCGACAGTGCGCCCGCTGCAGCCACCTCCTCCTTCGTCACCACCGGGTCGGCCGCATTCCGCAGCATCCACGCCCCATTGGCTCCGCGACTCAGGCAGCCCACGGCCTGTACGAGCGAGAAGTTCTGCACGACCGCCTGCTCACCCTGCCGCAGGATCTGTGCGGTCGCCAGATCGGAGCTCGCGACCTTCAGCGGCTCGGGCCCGGCCGGAAAGCCGTTCTGCTGCAGGATGTAGCTGACGATGTCGAGCTTCGCCTGTTCGTCGATGACGGTGCCAAAGCTCGGCGGCATGGTGTCCCGCACCTTCAGGAAGAGCCGGTCGAGCGGCTCGCCACCGAACGACTGCATGAAGCGGTCGCCCTTGAGCGCCGGCGCCGTCACACCGGCCAGGTCTGGAGCGTGGCACCGCAGGCACACGGCGGTGTAGCCGTCCTTGCCGCGCGCGGCCTGCGCCTCCGAGTAGACGCCCTGCCAGATCCGCGGGGAACCGCCTTGCGCGCGCGCCACCGGCGCGGCTGCCCACGCGAACACGCACGTCCAGACGACGGTGGCCACGACGACGAGACGTTGCGACACGGACATCGGGGGCTCATCTCCTGTCCACGCCGCCCAGGGGCGCCGCGGCGGCATAGTATAAACCCGGGGGGCTGCTCGAGACCGCGTCCGCCGGCCTCGCAGAGTCCCGCAACTCCGTCGAACGGCATGCCCGACGCCATCTTCAGCCACACGTCTCGCGTGCTCCTCGCGGCAGCGGCCTTTGCGGGCCTGGCACTGTGGGAGGTCGGGTGGCCGCGGCGCGCACATCCCCAGCGGTTGCGCCGTTGGCCGGCCAACCTCGGGCTGGGCGCCCTCAACGCCGGACTGGTCAGGCTGATCGCCCCTGCCGCCGGGGTGTCGGCCGCTGCTTGGGGTACCGCGCACGCCTGGGGTGTGCTGCCGCACCTGGCCCTGCCAGCCTGGCTGGCCTGGAGCGTGGCCGTCGTCCTGCTCGACCTGGCCGTGTGGGTCCAGCACTGGGCGCTGCACCGCGCGCGCTGGCTGTGGCCGCTGCACCGCCTCCACCACGCGGACGACGAAATCGACGTCTCGACGGCCCTCCGATTCAACCCCGCGGAGATCGCCGGCTCGACTGCCTATCGGGCCGGCGCGTTGCTGCTGCTCGGCGCCTCCCCCGGCGCGGCCCTGACGTTCGAGCTGCTGCTGACGCTCGGGTCGCTGTTCTCCCACGCCAACGTCCGGGTTCCGGCGGACAGGTGGCTGCGGGCGTGGGTCGTCACGCCCGACATGCACCGCGTCCACCACTCCACGCGGCGTGAAGAGCAGGACAGCAACTTCGGCTTCTGCCTGGCCTGCTGGGATCGCCTGTTCGGCACCTATCGCGAGCGTCCCGCAGCCGCCCTGCCGTCGATGCCCCTGGGGCTCGGAGCCCGGCGACAGCCCCAGACGCCCGACTGACGGGACGAAAGGCCCACGTCCTGGTGACTGCCGTCGGCGCCGCCGATGGCTCCGGAAACGACGAGGGGCGGTTGCGCATGCCGCGCAACCGCCCCTCGAGCGTCGAATCCTGCCGTCGGACTGTTAGTCGACGGTCTCGCCGGGCCGCTTGCCCCAGCCGAAGCCATCCTTCGGACGGTGCAGGGTCACCATGCGGACGCGGTGGTCAGCCGGGTTACGGCCGGGGCTGCCACTGATGACCACGTGGTCGCCGGGCTTCAGGGTCTCTCTGGTGACACCCTGACCGCCGAGCTGACCGGCGCCGCCCCACTCCACGGCATAGCGGACCATCGAACCATCCTTCTCCTTCACCATCACGTGCACGAAGGAGTGCGGGTTCCGAAACAGGAACTGCACCAGTTCACCTTCGATGGTGACGTTCTGGTCTTCCAGATACGTCGCGGCGAAGGAGTGATGCGCGTAGGCACGGGCGCCGACGAGAGCCGCCGTCGCAACGAGCAGAAACACCAGATAACGCTTCATAGTCAGGTTCCTCCCCCCAACACAGAACCGAACGTTCTTGGCACGATAGTAGCCCAGGCCCCCGGAAATCGCGCCTGAAGAGTTCCTGAATTCTTCGTCAGGCGCCCCTGGTACCCTGGCGGCACCCGGGCGGACGCCGCGACGCATGCCGCGCGGCCACAAACCGCCCGAGGATACATTCAAATCCCGTATTTCGGTATCGCCAACCCTGGGGGCACCAGGACCCAGCGCCTCAGTTCGTGCGCGCGGCCGCCGACTCGGTCAACCAGGCGTCGACCTGCTCCTCGAGCATCTCGAGCGGCAGGGTGCCGTTGCGCAGCACGACGTCGTGGAACTGCCGGATGTCGAACCGTGACCCGAGCGCCCGCTCGGCCCTGGCGCGGAGTGCCATGATCCGCAGTTCTCCCAGCTTGTAGGCCAATGCCTGGCCGGGCCGGGCGATGTAGCGGTCCACCTCCGCGATCGACTGGCTGGGTACGTGCCGTCCGAAATACTCGCGGGCCTGCTCGCGAGACCACCCCTTGGCGTGAATGCCGGTGTCGACGACCAGCCGCACGGCCCTGAACTGTTCGCTGGCGAGCTGGCCGAACCGCGTGGCGGGGTCGCGGTAGACGACTCCAAGCGCCGGTCCGAGCGACTCGGCGTAGAGCGCCCAGCCCTCCGTGAACGCGGGCGCGGTGAACACCCGACGGAAGTCGGGCACGCCAGCCATCTCCCGGGCCAGCCCGACCTGCAGGTGATGCCCCGGGACGCTCTCGTGCAGCACGAGTGCCTCGGTGCGGTACTTCACCTGCTCCGCGGGCTGGTAGGTGTTCATGTTGAACCAGGCCTGCCTGCTGCCGTCGGCCGTGCCGGCCGTGTAGTTCGACGCGGTCGCCGCGTCCCGGTCCGCCGGGATCGGCCGGACGCCGATGGCCGTCCGCGGCACCCGCACGAAGAGCTGGCTCAGCACGGGCTGCACGCGAGCCAGCACGTCGCGCGCGTACGTCAGCATCTCGGCCTGGCTCGAGAACCGCATCCCCGGCTGCGAGGCGAGCTGTCGTTCGTACTCGGCCGGCGTACCCGGGAAGCCCGCCTCGCGGGCGGCCTTCGCCATCTCCCCCTCGATCCGCGCCACCTCCCGCAAGCCGAGCTCGTGCACCTCGTCCGCGCCCTGGCGCGTGGTCGTGTAGTAGCGGCGCAGCGCGTCGTAGGAGCTGGCGCCGTCGGGCAGCGACTGCACCCCGATGGCCGGGCGCGCCTTCGGCCGGTAGGTGTCGCGCAGGAACGCCTCGAGGCGCCTCCAGCTGGGTACGAACTGGCGGTCGTAGGCCTGATAGGCACGCCGGCGCAGCCGCGTCTGCTCTGCGGCCGGCAGCGCCGGCGGGAACCGGCGGAACGCCGCCAGCAGCGGCGACGCCGAGGCCACCGGCTGGCTCTGGGCGCGCACCTGTTCGAGCATCAGGTCGACCACGACCGCCGGCTGCGCCTGGGCCGCGGCCAGCTGCTCCTGCATCAGCGCGATGTGCTGCTCGACATAGACCGGCAGCGCCTCGAGGCGCGCGATGATGTTCTCGTAGTCCCTGACGCTGCCCGCCGGCATCTGGTCGATGACCGAAAAGACCTGATTCTGCAGGCCATCGGCCTGCGACACCCGCTGGACGAGGTCGAGCGCCGGCTGGGCCTCGAGCCGGCGGTGCAGCTCGTACTCGAGCATCAGCGCGCTCAGTTGATCTGCCGGGGTCAGCGTTCCCGGCGACAGGAACATGGTGCGCTGCAGATATTCCTCGCGGGCCGCCCGCCGGCGCTCCCGCGCCGCCCTCGACCAGTCGGTCCATCGGCCGTTGTGCTCCGCCCGGCCCACCTGCGTGGCCAGTTCGGGCTCCTCGGCCAGCCGCCACTCCCAATAGTCATTGAAGAGCTGGTACAGCGCCTGCGACGACGGGCCGGAGAAGCGCTGCGGACCAACCTGGGCCCCCAGCACCACCGGAGCCAGCAGCAGCACGAGCACCAGCCTCATCACGTATCCCCTCATCTGCCCCCACCGTTCGCCTGGGCCCCGCCGCGCGCGGGGCCCCTCCCCGGCATGATCACTCAGCTGGAAGCCGGAACGCCAGAAGCTCGCCGGGGTAGTTCGGGGCGCTGACGGCGACGACGATGTACTGCCGTCCGTCATGCATGTACGTCATCGGCGAGCCCGTCTGCGGCGCAGGCATGTAGACGGACCCGACTTCCCTGCCGGTGCCCTTCTCGTACGCCCGCAGCATGGCCCCACGACGGCCGTCCGGCAGGGTGAAGGTGCCGCCCTCGCCGGCCACCAGCAGCGTCTTCGTCACCAGCGTCCCGATCCGGCCCTGCCGGCCCGTCCGCGGAATCGTCACGCCCTTGAGCGCGGGATGGTTGCGGATGTTGTCGGGCGTCTCACCGTGGGCCGTCTGCCACAGCAGCTCGCCCTTCTTCAGGTCGATGGCCGTGATCCGGCCGTATGGCGGCTTGATGATCGGCAGCCCTTGGACGGTGAGCCCCACTGGCGGCGCCTTCGGGTTCTCGGGATTCGGCGCCTGCCCGGAGACGTACGCCATGTCGGACCGCTCGCCACCCGGCACCAGGCCGAGCGCAGAGACCTGCGTGTTCGTGAAGATGTAGAAGACGCCCGTCTCCGGGTCGTAGGAGCCGCCCTGCCAGTTCGCGCCGCCGGTCGCGTTGGGCAGCATCAGCGTCCCGAGCGGCCCCTCCCATCGGCTGACCACCGGCGGCGTGAAGATCGGCCCGAGCTTGAAGCGTGACGCGAGCCGTACCGCTTCCGCCCGCAGCTCCGGCGTGAAGTCGATCAGGTCGTCGATTGCCACGCCCTGGCGCTCGAACGGGGGCGGCTTGACGACGAACGTCTGCGTCGGGTGCGACCGCTCCATCGGGACGGTCGACTGCTCGACCGCGCGCTCCTCGAACGGCCAGATCGGCTCGCCCGTGGCCCGGTCGAACACATAGAGCCACCCCTGCTTCGTGGGCTGCGCGGCCACCTTGCGCAGCCGGCCGTCGATGTTCACGTCGGCGAGGATTGGCGCGCACGGGAGGTCCCAGTCCCAGATGCCGTGCTTGATGAACTGCTGGTGCCACTTGCGCTTGCCGGTGCGCAGATCGACGGCGACCAGGCTCTCGCCGTACAGGCCGGCGCCGGGCCGGTGCCCGCCGTAGTAGTCGCCTGTCGGCATCTCGACGGGCAGGTAGACGAGGTTCAGGTCCGGGTCGACGCTCATCTGCGCCCAGACACCGGTGTTGCCCGTGTATTCCTCCGACCCCGTCTGCCAGGTGTCGTAGCCGTACTCGCCGGGGCGCGGAATCGTGTGGAAGATCCACAGCCGCTTGCCCGTACGGACGTCGTAGCCGCGCACGTAGCCCTTGTCGTTGCGACGGCTGACGGGACGGCTGCCTTCGGTGTGGGCGGCACCGATGATCACGACGTCCTTGGCGATGACCGGCGCGGCGTGCAGGCCGATGTCGCCCTGCACCGGGTCCATGTCCTGGTCGTCCTCGAGCTTCAGGTCGACGACGCCGCCCCGGCCGAACGCCGGGACGCGACGCCCTGTCTTCGCGTCGAGCGCCACCATCTGGTAGCCGATCGTGACGTAGACGATGCGCTCCTCGCGTCCGTCGGTCCAATACGCCAGGCCCCGGCCGGAGAGCTGCCGGGGCGCCTCGTCGGCGCGCGGGCCTTCGTTCTCGCTGTGCATCCACAGCATCTCGCCGGTGCCGGCGTCGAGCGCGACGACGGCCCGGCGGCTGCCGGCCGTCGTGTAGACGACATTGCCGACCTTGAGCGGCGTCGACTGGAAGTTGAACTCCGGCTTCGGGCCGAGGTTGTCCGTCTTGAGGCGCCACGCCAGCTCGAGCCTCGAGAAGTTACCCGCGGTGATCTGGTCGAGCGGCGCGTACCGGGTGCTCGCCAGGTCGGCCCCGTAGGTGACCCAGTCCCCGATCCTCGGCGCCGGCGCCGTGACCCGGGGCGCCACGGGCGCCGGGGTCCGGCCGGGGGGCCTCGCACCGGGCGGCGGCGTCTGCGCCATGAGCCCGGCCACCGCCGCGACGGCGACTGCCGCCGCACCCAGATACGTCCAACGCCCCTGCCTGCTCATCATTGGTCTCCTCACCCGTTACCGGCGCGGCCAGACGACGCCCCGCGCCGCCGAGGGCACCGGGCGCAGGCCACGATAGACGAACGTCGGCGGCCGCCGTCGCCGACGCTCGTGAGTTCCTCGAGCGTGCCGCGCTTCAGCACGTCGATCTTCATGTTCCGGCCGTCGGCCAGGAAGACGTGGGTCTGGGCCGGGTCCCTCGAAGAGGCGATGTCCCACACTGCGCCCTCGCCCAGGCTGCGCTTCGCGAGGAACGCCTCCTCGACGGTCCAGATGGTGGCGCCGTGACGCCGGGCGGACTCGGCGCGGGCAAGGTCCAGGTCGCCGGGGCCCCGCCTAGGGATCTGGACGTCGCGGATCGCCGACAGTGGCACGCGCACGACGAAGCGCAGACGTCGCCCGTCGGGGCGCAGGAACGCCTGCACGGTGACGTCGTTCGGGATGTCGTGGGCGAGCACCGTCGCACCCACGGCGACGACGGCGATCGCGATCGCCGCGAGAATGCGCACGCCCGCCCCCCGCAAGGTGGCGAATTATACTCTGCGCCATGCGCGTTCCCGTCGCGATTCCCGTCGCCGCGCTGCCGCCCTGCTGCTCGGCCGCCGGCGCCCAGCCCCAGGCCCCGGCTCGCTGAGAAGACTCAGGGCCGGCCCGCCGGCCCTACTGGGCGGCGGCCAGCAGCTGCCAGGCCGTCGTGTACCGCGGCTCGATGTCCACGGGTACGCCGGTCAACCGGTCGAGCACGGCCTGGGTCGGCGGCCGGACGACCGCCAGTGTCCGGATCAGCTCCTTCGCGGCCGCATGGTCCCCGACGGCCTCCATCGTCAGCAGATCGCGCGTCAGGTCGACCACGTTCTGGCGAATTCGCGCCGGGTCCACGGCGAAAGTGCCGTCGGCGGCGACGCGCACGCCGCCGTGGTCCAGGAAGTAGTTCAGCTGAATCGCCACGCCGCGGCCGTGGGCCTCCGTGATGCCGAAGCGGATCGACCGGAACATCGACGCCAGATAGGTCGTGTACATCGTCCGCTCGAACGCCGCGTCCAGCTTGCCGCGGTCGACCAGGAACTGCAGCGCGAAGAGGCCCGAGACGTCGGCCTTGGCCTCCTCGATGGTGCTGTACGTCTCCTTGAGCGACTGACGCACGGTCGTCGCCCTGCCGTCCACGTTGATGTTGTGGGGCCCGAGGCCGTGCATCAGCTCGTGCATCAGGATGTGCGTGAAGAACGCATCGAACACGACGTTCGGCTCGTCCGCCGAGGCCAGCGCCACCTTCGCGATCGGTTGCAGGACCAGGCGGAACTTCGCCTCCTGCACGTTCTTCAGCATCACGCGCTTGGCGCCCCTCTCGGCCGTGACGCGCTCGTCGTTCGGCAGGTTGAAGGCCGCCGTCTGCACCCCGCGGTTCGCCTCGCCTGACGAGAACACGCTGTTGACGACCCGGATGGGCGCGAGCGACCCGAGCGCCGGATTGCGGTACTGCGGCGCGATCGGCAGGTTGTCCTCGATCGCCTGCAGTTCGCCGCTGAAGCGGGCCAGCTTCTGCGTCTCGGCGTCGTCGCGCAGCGCGATGAACGCCTCGAACGCCGCCTTGTAGTTGAACCACTCGTCCTCGTAGACCTCGTAGGGGCCGATCGTCGGCTCGATCGACGCGTCGAGCTCCATCCACGCGACGTCGCTCTCGTAGTAGTCGTTGCTCGCCAGCGCCGCCGCCCGCGTCTCCAGGTACCGCTTCAGCGTCGGCTGCGCGGTCGCCGCGGCGGCCTCCCGCAGCAGCGCCGCCACCCGCGCCAGCTCGGCCTGATACTCGACCGAGTACGGCACCGCGACGAAACGCCCGTCGACGCCTCGCCGGATCGTCGTGAAGAACCCGGTCGCGCGCCGGTGCTCGGCGTCGGGCAGCGTCTTCAGCCACGCCTCGACCTCCGCCTTCGTCGCGCCGGCCGGATAGAAATTGGCCGACTCGGGCTTGTCGGGCGCGCCGGGCACGAACGGCGCGTTGGCATCGAGGCGCGACCACGGCCCCTTGTTCAGCAGGAAGTAGTGGAGGCGCGCGCGGCCGAGCGGCGACTCGTCGCGCGCGAGCACCTGGAGCCACGTGTCGTTGCCGGCCCAGACCTGCCGCAGGTAGAGCGCGTCGAAGACCTGCGCCGCCTGGATCAGCTTCGTCAGCGCGACACGCTCGCCGGCCGGCAGCGCGGCGACGTCGGCCGTCAGGTCGACCGGCGCGAACCGCGCCGTCATGGACTGAAGGGTCTGCAGCATGGGGTCGGGGGCCGCGGCGGGCGGCGAAGCGGGTTGCGGTGACGAGCCCCGGCAGCCGACCGCGGCCGCCACGACGAGCGCGAGCACGACACCGGAGGCGGGACGTCGCATGCGTGACCTCCCCTCGCGAGGCTCAGTGCACGCCGGCACTGGTCTGCAGTGCGGCCGGGTCGGTGCCGAGACGGCGCAGCGCCGTCTCCCACATCTCGTCGGCCGGCACGCCGAAAATCAAGGACGGATCGACGTCCATCGACAGCCACGAACCGGCCGCGATCTCCTGATCGAGCTGCCCCGGCCCCCAGCCGGCGTAGCCCACCACGACACGCGCGCGGCTGGTGGGCGGCTGCTGGAGCAGGCGCATCGTCAGGTCGTGCGAGACCGACAACAGCACGCCGGGCGCGACCTCGCGCTGTTCCTCCTCCGGGCCCTGCGACTCGCTCATCAGCACCCAGGTCCGCTGCGGATCGACGGGGCCGCCGATCCACAGCCGGAGGTCGGGGTCGACGGTGATGGGCGGATCGGTCCTCACCATCTGGTGCGCGGGCTCGCCCATCTGGCGATTGACGACGAGGCCGAACGCGCCGTCGCTGGTGTAGTCGCACAGCAGGATGACCGTCCGCGCGAAGTTCGGATCGGCCATCTGAGGCATCGAGAGCAGGAGCAGGGGCGCGGCGCCGGACATGCCGCGATCATACCCCGCATACCGCGGAGCTCGCGGCCTCGATCGCCGGCGTTCCAGATCAGGACCGCGGCGCCCGGGCGAGCGCCCAGGCCACGTGCTCCCGCACCATCGGGTCGTCGGCCGACGGCCGTTCCGGTCCCGCGGCCTCGGCGAGCGCCGTCAGCGCCTCGGCGTCCCCGCTGTTGCCGATCGCGACGGCGAGGTTGCGCCGCAGGTTCGTCAGCGGGGCCCGCAGCATGGCCGTGCCTTCGGCCCAGGCCAGCAGCTCGGCGTCACGCTGCCGCCACAGCGCCGCGAGCGACGGCCCCTCGACGCCGGCATGCGGCCGCCACGCGGGGTCGCCCGAGACGGCCGCCGGCTGGTTGAACGGGCAGACCTCCTGGCAGATGTCACAGCCGTAGACGTACGTGCCGAGCGCCGGCCGGAGCGCCTCCGGAATGCCGGACCGCAGCTCGATGGTCAGATAGGACAGGCACCGCGTGGCCTCGAGCACCCCAGGCTCGACCAGCGCCCCGGTCGGGCACGCATCGAGGCACCGCGTGCAGCGGCCACACTGCTCCAGCCCCTGGACGTCTGGGGTGAGTTCCAGGGCACAGACGATGGCGCCGAGGAACAGCCACGACCCGAGCTCGGGGTTGATCAGGCAGGTGTTCTTGCCGATCCAGCCGAGGCCCGCGTACTGCGCGTAGACGCGCTCGAGCACGGGGCCGGTATCGACGTACGGCCGCGACTCGAACGGCGTCGGCGACGCCGCGTGCATCCAGGCATCCAGCGCGCGAAGGCGCCGCCCGACGACGTCGTGGTAGTCGTCACCCCACGCATAGCGGGACACGCGCGCCGCGTCCGGCGGCGTGCGCTCCACGTAGGGCCGGTCTGTGTTGTACAGGGTGCCCGTCACGACGACGCTGCGCGCGCCGGGCACGATGTGGCGGGCGTTGGACCTGACGCGAACCGTGCGATTCAGCCAGGTCATGGTCCCGGCGTAGCCCCGGGCCAGCCACTCGCGGAGAAAGGCGAGTTCGGGAAAGTCCTCGACCGGCGCGATGCCGCAGAGGTCGAACCCGAGCTCGCGAGCCTTGGCCTTGACGGCGCCGGCGGTCAGCAAGTCCTCAGGACTTCGCGACGAGCTGCCGCACGACGTACGGCAGGATGCCCCCGTGCCGGAAGGCCACGAGTTCCTCCGGCGTATCGATGCGGCAGGTCGCCACGAACTCCGTCTTCGTGCCGTCCGTCGCGGTCACGCGCACGGTGACGTCGCCACGCGGCCGAAGGCCGTCGGCCACCCCGAGCAGGTCGTACGACTCCGTGCCGGTCAGGCCGAGCGACGCCGCGTTCTGCCCCGCCTTGAACTCGAGCGGCAGCACGCCCATGTTGACGAGGTTGCTGCGGTGAATCCGCTCGAACGACTCCGCGATGACCGCCTTGACGCCGAGCAGTTGCGTGCCCTTCGCCGCCCAGTCGCGCGACGAACCCGAGCCGTACTCCTTGCCCGCGATCACGAGCAGCGGCACGCCCGCCGCCTGGTACTTGACCGACGCGTCGTAGATCGACATCTGCTCGCCATCGGGCTGATGACGCGTCACGCCACCCTCGGTGCCGGGTGCCATCTGGTTCCGCAGGCGCACGTTGGCGAAGGTGCCGCGCATCATCACCTCGTGGTTGCCCCGGCGCGCCCCGTAGGAGTTGAAGTCGGACGGCTTGACGCCCTTCTCGACGAGGTACCGGCCCGCCGGGCTGTCCGCCTTGATCGAGCCAGCCGGGGAGATGTGATCGGTCGTGACGCTGTCGCCGAGCACGGCCAGCACGCGTGCCCGCACGATGTCCGTCGGCGCCGCCGGATCCATCGACATGCCCTCGAGGAACGTCGGCCGGCGGATGTAGGTCGAGTCGGGCTCCCACGCGAAGCGGCTGCCCTCCGGCACGGCCAGGCCCTGCCACCGCTCGTCGCCGGTGAAGACGCCCGCGTAGCTCTTGCGAAACATCTCGGACGTGACGGCCTTGAGCATCGCGGCCTGGATTTCGTCCTCGGTCGGCCAGATGTCCTTGAGATAGACGGCCTTGCCGTCCCTGCCCTCGCCGAGCGGCTCGGTCGTCAGGTCCCTGGTGATCGTGCCGGCGAGTGCGTAGGCGACCACGAGTGGCGGCGACGCCAGGTAGTTGGCGCGCACCTCCTGCTGGATGCGGCCCTCGAAGTTGCGGTTGCCGCTCAGCACGGAGGACACGACGAGGTTCTTCTCGCGAATGACCGCCGACACCTCTTCCGGCAGCGGGCCGCTGTTCCCGATGCAGGTCGTGCAGCCGTAGCCGACCAGGTTGAAGCCGAGCTGATCGAGGTAGGGCGACAGGCCCGCCGCGTTCAGGTACTCCGTGACGACCTTGGAGCCGGGCGCCAGACTGCTCTTGACCCACGGCTTGCGCGTCAGGCCCTTCTCCACCGCCTTCTTCGCGAGCAGGCCCGCGCCGATCAGCACGCTCGGGTTCGAGGTGTTGGTGCAGCTCGTGATCGCGGCGATGACGACCGCGCCGTGATCGAGCGCCGCCAGTTCCTCGGCCACCGCGACGGCCGTCGCGGCCGGGGCCGCGGCCGCCTTGCCCTTCGCCGGCACCTGCATGCCCGGCAGCGCCGCGGCGAACGCCGACTTGGCGTTCTTGAGGGCCACCCGATCCTGGGGACGCTTCGGGCCGGCGAGGCTCGGCTCGACGGACCCCAGCGGGATCTCGATCGTCTCGGAGTAGACGGCCTCCGGCGTCGCCGCCGTCCGGAACAGCCCCTGGGCCTTCGCGTAGTCCTCGACGAGCTTCACCCGGGCCTCGTCGCGGCCGGTCAGGCGCAGATAGTCGAGCGTCATGTCGTCGATCGGGAAGATCGCCACGGTGGCGCCGTACTCGGGGCACATGTTGCCGAGCGTCGACCGGTCGGCGATCGTCAGTGCCCCGAGGCCCTCGCCGAAGAACTCGACGAACTTGCCGACCACGCCGTGCTTGCGCAGGATCTCGGTGACGGTCAGCACGAGGTCGGTGGCCGTGGCGCCCTTCGGCAGCGAGCCGGTGAGGCGCACGCCGAGCACCCGCGGGATCAGCATCGAGCTGGGCTGGCCCAGCATCGCGGCCTCGGCCTCGATGCCGCCGACGCCCCAGCCCACGACGCCGAGGCCGTTGACCATCGTCGTGTGCGAGTCGGTGCCGACCAGCGTGTCCGGGTAGGCCACGGTCCTGCCGTCCACCGTCTCGGTGAACACGACGCGGGCCAGGTGCTCGATGTTGACCTGATGGACGATGCCCGTGTCGGGCGGCACCACCGCGAAGTTGTTGAACGCGCGCTGGCCCCACCGCAGGAACGCGTAGCGCTCGCGGTTGCGCGAGAACTCGAGCTCGGCGTTCAGCGCGAACGCGTCCGGCCGGCCGAAGTAGTCCACCTGCACCGAGTGATCGATGACGAGCTCGACCGTGCGCAGCGGGTTGACCCGATCGGGGTTGCCGCCCAGCGCGACGACGGCGTCACGCATCGCCGCCAGGTCCACGACACACGGCACCCCGGTGAAGTCCTGCAGCAGCACGCGCGCCGGCATGAAGGAGATCTCCTTCTCGGCGCCGGCCGTCGCGTTCCACTGTGCGAGCGCGCGGATGTCGTCGGCCTTGACGAAGGCGTCGTCCTCGCGGCGCAGCAGGTTCTCGAGCAGGATCTTCAGCGAGTACGGCAGGCGGGAGACACCGGGGAATCCGGCCTTCTCGAGCGCCGGCAGGCTGTAGATCTCGACCGTCTGTCCACCCGCTTGGATGTCAGTGCGTGTACCGAAGCTGTTCAGTGTAGGCATGTGTCGCAGGCAAGTGAGGTTGACGTTCCGTTCGGGGGTCCCAGCCGCTGATGATACCCCGCCCCGACAGGCCCGAGAAGGCCTGGACGGCTCAGAAGCCGGCCACGAGCCCCGCGGTGACGACGGTCCGCCGCAGGGCGCGTCCGGTGAGGCCGAGGCCACCAGGCGCGGCGACGAACCGGACGTCGCCGGACACGCCGATGGTGCGGACGACGCCGCGCGGCCGCGTCCACAGCGTCCGTCGCGCACCGGCCCCGGCGTGGTAGGTGACACCCTCGTCGATCAGCAGGCGCCCCTCGTGCCGCAGCCGCAGGTACCCGGCCCCCGCCTCGACGAACGGCTCGATCCCGGCGGCCCGCCAGGCGGGCCACCGCAGCACCAGGCCGCCATCGAGACCGTAGGCCTCGACGCGCTCGCGGACCCTGGCGGCGGCAGCGCCCTCCACGTCTGCGCTCGTCGACGTCACCAGTTCGGGCGCGCCCCTCGAGCCGCGTGCCTCGATCGCCAGGCGCCGGCCCAGCGCGACCGCCATCCGGACCTCGATTCCGCTCCCGCCCTCGAGGGTCGTGCGTGACGCGAACAGACGGTAGGGGCCCGCGCCTCCGTTGGCGCGCAGTGACGCGTCGGGGCCCCCCAGCGCAGCGCCGCTGCTCCAGGCCCCGGCGACGGCCACGTCGATCCGTGGCGGCTGCGCGCGAGCCGGCGCCGCTCCGAGCACGAGCGACATCGCTGCCACGAACGGCGCCGCCACGACCCGCCACCCGGGCGCCTCTCGCCGGGCACGGCCGCCCATCAGCGAGGCCTCACGTCGATGCTGGCCGGCGGGCTCGCACCGCCACGGGGCGCCACGACCAGCCGGTCGTACACGACCGGCTGGAACCCGCGCTCGAGGCCGCTGCCGCTGAAGAAGCTCTCCACCTCGGCGTCGTCGAGCGGCTCGACGCGCAGCACGTAGGGGCCGGGCTCGAGGCCGTTGATCGCGAACGCGCCGTCCGCGCCCAGCGCAAAACCGCCGACGAGGGTGCCGCGGCGCGGGTCGAACGCGGCGACGTGCGCGCCGATCACCGGTCGCCCGCCGAGGCGCACCTGGCCCTGCACCCCGCCCGTGCGCTGCCGGAAGTCGCCGTCCGGGTACAGGTCCGAGATGCCCGCGATGTCGTCCGGCTGGAGGATCCGGTCCGCGACGTTGCCGCGGCCGAACGAGATCGGGAACATCACCGCGCCCGACGCCAGCACGCGGCGACCGCCCGTCGGCAGCACCTCGGTCTCCCCGAGCGCCGAGTGACCGAGCCCCAGGACGTGACCGATCTCGTGCGTGGCCACCGACTGCAGGTCGAAGGCCGCCGGGTCGCCCGCGGCCGCGGTGGACCAGGCGAAGCGCGTGTTGAAGAAGACGTCGGCCTCGACGAGTTCGCCGGTCGTGACGTCCACCACGAACGACGTCGCGCCGAGGACGCGCTCGAGGTCGGGCGCGTCCTCGAACCCGAACACCGAGAGGCCGTCGTCCTCGAGCGGGGAGCCGCTCGTGAAGCCGCCGAACGCGGACGCGGCCGACGCCGTCGGAACCGCCTCCCACGCGCCGAACGCCCGGGATACCGCCGCCTGGAACTCGGATGGCGATACTCCCGGCACGCCGCGCTCGGAGGCGAACCAGCGGACCGGCGACGCCGACCAGCGCAGCGCCCGCGAGCCGGCGCTCGTCGGGGCCGTCAGGTGCAGGTACCCCTGGGCTGGCGCCGACGCCAGCACGAGGACGACGGCGGCGGCCGCGGACAGCAGCCGCCTCAACGGCCCGCCTCCGGTACCGTCCGCACGCGGCGGGCGAACACGTCGAGCGGCACCGGCGTCCGGGCGGGATCGCCTCGCACGACCCGGCCGGTCGCGGCATCCGGCGAACCGACGAGCGCCCGCCCCGAGCCGTCGCGGACGACGCGGAAGACCCCCTGATTGAGCCCGTACGGCATCGGCAGGACGGGCGCCGAGCCGCGCAGGAACAACACGACCTCGTCCCCTTCGGCGAACACGGGAGCGCCCACCATGACACGCCGGTAGCGGCCCACCTGACCGCCGGGTACACGGAACGAGACCACGCGCCCGGGGCGTCCCTTGAAGGTCTCCTCGACCTCGAGGGTCACGAGGCTCTCGATGGTTCGACGGTCGCCCGAGGCCTGCCCGCGCACATCCAGGATGCGCCCATGGACGATGACGGACGAGCCCGCCACCATGTCGTCGAACTCCGCCGGCAGCAGCACCGTCGCCCTCGCGGCCACCGTCGACCACGCCAGCGCCGCCCCGAGGATCCACCCCGCAACGCGCCGCCGGCCCGGCGCGGCCCTGCCCGCGCTCATGGCTGCCTCCGGGCGCGCGCCGCGCGCGCGACCTCGAGCACGGCCGCCGCGGCCCGCGCGGTGGCACCCGGCCCGCCCAGCCGCGCGCGGACGTCCCGCAGCGCGTCGCGCATCGCCGCGAAACGCGCCGGCTCCGTCAGCAGCGCCGCCGTCTCCTCGGCGACCCGCTCCGGGGTGAAGCCGTCCTGGATCAGCTCCGGCACGATCCGGCGTCCGGCGATGAGGTTCGGCATGGCGTAGGTGTCCACGAGCGCGAACGGCCTGCCGAGCGCGTAGGTCAGCGACGAGAGGCGGTACACCACGACCATCGGCCGCTCGTGGATCGCGCACTGCACCGTCGCGGTGCCCGACGCGGTGATCGCCACGTCCGACCCGGCCAGCACGTCGTCGGTCCGCTCGCGCACGAACACGGGCTTCGCCGGATGCGCCGCCAGCGGCTCGAACAGGCGGTCCGGGAGGTTCGGCGCCTGCGCGACGACGAACTGCGCGCCCGGCACGCGCGCGACGATGCGCGGGAGCGCCTCCACGATCGTCGGCACGATGTGCGCCAGTTCGCTGCGCCGGCTGCCCGGCAACAGCGCCACCGTCGGCGCATCCGGCGCCAGGCCGTGCGCGCGGCGCCAGCCGGGCCGCGCCCTCTCGTCGACCGCCGACCGGGTCATGCCGATGAGGGGATGGCCGACGAACTCGACGGGCACGCCGGCCCGCTGATAGATCGCCTCCTCGAACGGGAAGATCACCAGCACGCGGTCGACGTAGCGCCGCATGGTCTTCATCCGGCCCGGGCGCCACGCCCAGAGCTGCGGGCTGATGTAGTAGACCACCGGGACGCCGAGCCCATGGATGGCGGCCATCGCGCGGAAGTTGAAGTCGGGGAAGTCGATCGGGACGAAGACGTCGGGCCGGAACGCGCGGGCGGCCTCGGTGAGGCGCCGCACCATCGCGAGGGCGCGCGGGATGACCCGAACCGCCTCGGTCAGGCCGGTCACCGACACGTGCGCGTAGTGGCCGATCAGGCGGGCGCCGGACGCCGCGAACCGGTCGCCGCCGAAGCCCGCGATCTCGACGCCTGGCGCCTGCCGCTGCAGTTCGGCCGCAAGCGCGGCGGCGTACACGTCGCCCGACGCCTCGCCGCAGGAGATCAGGATGCGCATCCGACCGGCCCCGCCGCGCCGACTACCGGGTGCGGGGACCGCCGGCGCCGGTACGCGCGCCCGGGGCCTGGTCGCGCCGGAGCGTGGGCGACGTCAGGTCGAGCTGATCGAGCGGAATCACCTCGACGTCCGTGAACCCCACGGCGCGCAGCTGGGGCAGGAAGAACGTGGCGTTGCCGACCAGTACGATCGACAGCCGGTCCGGCTGGATGTATCGCTGCGACACCCGCAGGATGTCGTCCGGCGTCACCGCCTGCACGCGCTCGCGGTAGGTCGGGATGTCGCTCATCGGCAGGTCGTAGAACACGGCGTTGAGCACCTGCGTGGCGATCTCGTTCGGCGTCTCGATCGTCAGCGGGAAGCTGCCGGCCAGGTAGGCTTGCGCGTCGGCCAGCTCGCGCTCGAACACGCGCTGGCGCGGGAGCTTGCCGAACTCGTCGATCGCCAGCCGCAGCACCTCGCCCGTCGTTTCGGTGCGCGTGTCCGTCTCGGCCACGTAGGCCCCGGCCTGTTTCATCGCGTTGGTGTCGGCCTCGGCTCCGTAGGTCAGGCCGCGCTCGGACCGCAGCACGCGCTGCAGGCGGTTGGCGCCTTCCCCGCCGAGGATCTTCACGGCGACGTCGAACGCCGTGTAGTCGGGGTGCTTCCGGGGGATCGCCAGCTGGCCGATGCGAATCTCCGTCTGCACGGCGTCGGGCTTGTCGATCACGACGACGCGCCGGGTCGACGGCGGCGGCGCGGTCGGCGCCGGCGCCGGCACGTCGGCCCGCGGCCAGTTGCCGAACACGCGATCGGCCGCGGCGAAGGCCTCCTCGCTCGTCACGTCGCCGACGATGCCGAGGATCATGTTGTTCGGGACGAAATAGCGCTTGTGGAAGGCCTGCAGGTCCTCGCGCGTGATGCCTGAGATGGACGCCTCGGTCCCGCTCCCCGGCAGGCCGTAGGGGTGGAACCCGTAGACGAGCCGCTCGACCACGACCGACGCGACGTAGTCCGGATCGTTGGCGCTCACCTGGAGCGCCGAGACGGCCTGCTGCTTCTGCCGGTCGATCTCGTCGGGCGAGAACGCCGGGTTGCGAACCACGTCGCCCAGCAGGTCCATCGCCAGGCCGAACGAGTCCTTCATCACCACGACGTTGGCGAAGGTCAGGTCGGAACCCGATCCGGTGCCGAGGGCGCCGCCGATCGAGTCGATCTGATCCGCGATCTGCTGTGCGGTCCGGCTGGTCGTGCCCTGGTCGAGCAGGCTGGCCACGAGGTTCGACGTGCCCCCCTTCCCCTGCGGATCGGCGGCAGCGCCGGCGCCGACGAGGAGGCGCATCGTGACCGCAGGCTGCTCGTGGTGCAGCACGACGACCACCTTGAGCCCGTTGGGGAGCGTCCGGACCTCGTAGGGCGGGAACCGGACCTCGCGGGCCGCCAGCGGCCTGGGCGGCCGCTCCGACGGCCAGTTCAGGCCCGCGCTCTGCGCGCCGGCCACCGAAACGCACAAGCCGGTCACGAGGCCCGCCAGCGCGACGGTGAGTCCCCACAAGCGAAGCGGCACGCCGGTTCCGCCAAGATGCCCAGTCATCGCCGTCCCTATCTCGAGCCGGTGCCCTTCGGGAGGATGTGGATCACCACCCGGTTGGCCGCGTTGAAGTACGTCCGGGCCACGCGCTGCACGTCGGCCGTCGTGATGTTGGTGAAGATCTCGAACTCGCCGTCCGCCGTCGTGATGTCGTTGTGGATGACCGCGGCGTGCGCCAGGTGCAGCGCCTTGTCCTGGTTCGACTCCCGCCCGACGATGTAGTCGCGCGCGAACTGGTTCTTGGCCCGCTGCAGTTCGCCCCCCGTGACCGGCTCCTGCTTCAGCTTCTCGAACTCGGCGATGAGTGCCGCCTCGGCCTCGGCCGGCGACCGGCCAGGCTGCACGATCGCCACCGCATAGAAGAGGTTCGGGTCCTCGGTGATGTTGCCGCTGCCGAAGGCCGTCAGCGCGAGCCGCTTCTCGTAGACCAGGCTCCGTGGAATCCGGGCGCTCTGGCCATCGGACAGGATCTTCGACGTGATGTGGAGCGGATACGAGTCGGGGTGCCCGTCGTAGGTGACGTGATAGGCCACCACGACGGCCGGCAGCGGCCACGCCTCCTCGACGGTGACCCGCCGCTCGCGGGTCTGCGCCGGCTCCTTCGGGATGTCACGCGGGACCGGCCGGGCCGCCTTTGGAATGCGCCCGAAGTACTGCGTGATGAGCTGCAGCGTCGGCGCGGTGTCGAAATCGCCGACCACGGTCAACACGGCATTCTCGGGCACGTAGTACGTGTCGTGGAATTCCCGGACGTCGGCGATCGACGCGGCCTCGAGGTCGGCCATGCTGCCAATCGTCGGGTGCTTGTACGGGTGCGCGGTGAACGCGTGGTCGTAGATGATCTCGGAGAGCCGGCCGTACGGCTGGTTCTCGATCCGCATCCGCCGTTCTTCCTTGACGACCTCGCGCTCCCGCCGGAACGCGGTCTCGTCGACCCGCAGCGTCGCCATGCGATCGGCTTCCATCCAGAGCGCGAGCGGCATGAAGTGCGCCGGCAGCGTCTGCCAGAACACCGTCTCGTCCTCGGTGGTGTAGGCGTTGCTGCGCCCGCCGACGCCGGCGATGATCGAGGTGTGCGACTCGGGCTCCACGTTCTTCGAGCCCTTGAACATCATGTGTTCGAACAGGTGCGCGAAGCCGGTGCGCCCCGGGCGCTCGTTCTTCGAGCCGACGTGGTACCAGAGCGACACGTGCACGATGGGCGTCGAGTGATCCTCCGACAGGATCACGCGCAGCCCGTTCGGCAGCGTCGTCATCTGGTACTGCAGCTTGGGCGGGTGCACCGCCGCCTGCAGCGGCGCCAGCACGAGCGCGGCCAGGCCGCAGGCCGCCAGCACGCCGGCGATCCGCCACGGACGACGAGGGGCAACGGGCACAGGCATAGTCTCTCGCGATTATGGCATCGACGACGGGTTCGGCCGTCCGGGCCCAGGGGTCAGCGGCTGACGACGCGGAACCCTGCCGTCACCCACTGGACGGTCCCGAACTCGAGCTGGTACGGGTCGATCCGGCGCTCGTAGCCCGCCACGACCTCCAGGTCGCCCGCGCGGCCGTCGAGCCGCACGCCGCCCTCGACACGGTAGCCGGTCTGGGTGCCACGATTGCGGGTGCCGTCCACGCCGATCCGGCGCAGTTCGCCGGCCCAGATCCACGACGCCTTCGAGCGCACCCGATAACGCCCCGTCGTGCCGGCTTCGACCTCCCAGTTGTAGTCGACGAACGCCTTGTTGGTGCTGAAGCGCAGCAGCGCCCGGCTGTCCATCCGCAGCGCCCCGCGCGTCCGCGTGCCCGAGACCCGGCCTCCGTACATGTTCCAGGCGATGGCGTCGCGCTTGGCGCGGTCGCCCATGTGCCGCGACAGGTGGTGCATCACCACGTCGAGCTGCACGCCACCGACCTTGCCGCCCAGGCTGCCGCCGAGCGCGTAGTTGCCCTGGAGAGGATCGAAGGGCTGGTACTCGTTCCCGAGCAGCGCCTCGTAGTCCGCCACCATGTTCAGGCGGAGGCCGCGGTAGTCGAACAGGCCGATCACGCCGCCGTAGTGGGCGTCCCAGACGAATCGCGGGTCGTCCCCCGACAGGTGTTCGAGGCCGATGCGGAAGTCGTACCCCGGCAGGAGCTCGAACGCAGGAGACGCGTCGGCCGCGGCGGGCTGCTGCTGGGCCCTCGCGGCAATCGGCGCGCCGAGGCACACCAGTAGACACACCAGCACGCACCGCGTCACCGCTCCGAATCCTCCCCCGGCTCGCCCGCCCGCCTCGCCAGATCGGCGACCCGGGCCTCGAGCGCCGCGAGGCGGCGCTGCAGGTCCGGCAGATGCTTGAAGATCACCGACGACCGGCGCCAGTTGCGGTGCTCGATCGCGGGATACCCGGCGACGACCGCGCCGGGATCGAGCGAGTTGGTCACGCCCGACTGCCCCACGGCCACGGCGCCACGGCCGATCGTCAGGTGGCCGCCGACGCCGACCTGTCCGCCGAACACGACGTCGTCACCAATCTCCGTGCTGCCCGACACGCCGACCTGCGCGGCCATCAGGGCGTTGCGGCCCACGGTGACGCCGTGCGCGATCTGCACCAGGTTGTCGATCTTCGCGCCGGCGCGGATGCGCGTCTCGCCGACCGCCGGCCGGTCGACGGTCGTGTTGGCCCCGATCTCCACGTCGTCCTCGATCACGACGGACGCCACCTGCGGAATTTTCTCGTGCGTGCCGTCGGCACGCCGCACGAACCCGTAGCCGTCCCCGCCGATCACCACCCCGTTCTGCAGCACCACGCGATGGCCCAGCGTGACCCGCTCCCGGATCGCGACGTTCGAGTGGATGACGCAGCCGTGTCCGATGCGCGCGCCGGGCCCGATGGTCGTGTTCGGGTAGATCACGGTGTCGTCGCCGATGACGGCGTCCTCGCCGATCGCGACGAATGCCCCGATCGAGACGCCCTGTCCGAGCACGGCGCCCGGCGCGATCGCCGCCAGCGGGTGCACGCCCGGCGCGGGACGGGACGGCGGCGCGAAGACCGCGACCGCCCGCGCGAAGGCCAGGTACGGATCGGCCGCCCGCAGCACCGCGCACGGCGCCGACAGGCGTCCGTCGCGCAGGATCACCGCGGACGCGCGCGTCGTCGGCAGATCCTTCTCGTACTTGCTGTTGGCGACGAAGGTGACGTCCCCGGGCTCCGCGTCCTGAACGCCGGACACGCGGACGATGTCGAGTTCACCGTCCCCTTCGACCCGGCACCCGATGCGCGCAGCGAGATCTCTGAGTTTCACGTGTGTGGCCCGGTCGCACGCGCCCACGGCGGCGTCCCGTGCGAGGAGGATACCACTGCCGCACGCGCCGCCCGGCAGGCCCTCAGCCTCCCGCGGTCACGCGCGCGACGAACGCAGGCAGGTCGGGCAAGTCGAGCGCCTCGGCCACGGGAACGATTCGCGGCGACTGTCCACGAGGCTCCTCGAGGACGGCGGCGCGCAGCTCGCGCAGCGCAGGCTCCGGCCGGCTGCTCCAGTCGATCCTGGCCAGCCCCTGCGAGGCCCCGCGCATCGAGAACCAGTGGCCGCCGACGCGGAAGATGAAGAAATAGGCCACCAGGTTCGGGCCCGGAATGAGCGCCAGCAGCCCCGACAGCAGGAGCAGGGTGCCGTCGATGACGAGCCAGCGCCGGTGGCGTTCGTAATCGCCCTTGAGCTCCGCCCGGACCATCGCCATGACGTCGTCGAACGGCGTGTCGTCCGCGTGCGCGAGCACCACGGCCGTTTCGCGACGCAGGTTCCACAGCAGACGCTGCTCGGCGACGCGTTCGGCAATCCAGCCGAGCATCCGCTCCTTGAGGCGGGCGGCGACGCCCGACGGGGCGTCGCCTTCGTCGCGCTGGCGCTGCTCGGCATCGCGAATCGTGTCGGCGAAACGCCGCCTGAAGCGGGCGATGGCGCCGGCCTGTTCGACGGGCGTCTCCTCGTCGACCTCCCCTGCCGTCGGGCAATACAGCTCGTAGCGCAGTCCGGCACCGGCCGGAATCGGGACCACGTAGACGACCATCGCTAGGCCGAGGGGACCGTCACCGGCGCCTGCGACGCACCGGGTCCGACATCGACACGGGCACCCGCGGGCGGCCGGCGGCCTCCCAGGCGCCGGCGATCATCGCGGCGCTCGCCGCCGCGGCCTCGGCGAGCCGAGCCTCGAGGACGGGGCCGGCGCCCTTGTAGAAGGCTTCGTAGTAGCGATCGTCGTAGGCGTCACGGTCGCCGATGGCCTCGGCGTCCGCCTTGTCGATGCGCGGAGCGAGGCGCGTCCCGGCGAGCAGCGCGTCGAAGACGAAGTCGCGTGGGCTGGTCACCGGCGCCAGCGCTTTCGGCGCCACCGTCAACCGGTCGCGGAACCGCTCGAACAGGTAGGCCTCGAATCGCGTGTGGATCCCCCGCTGCCCGCCGGCCTGGCCGTCGTAGTTGACGACGGCATGCTGGGGCTGGTGCGCGTCGCTGACGTAGTGGGTCAGCCAGGCGGCCTGGTGGATGACGGCGAAGCGCCCGAACCGACCCTGGCCTCCGTAACCCGCGAACGCGCGGCGCAGGTTGCCGTACACCTCGTCGGCCCGCCACGGCAGCGTGCCGTTGGCCTCGATGCGCGACCGGCCGAACTTCGCGACGGCCGCCGAGTAATCGCGCGGCAGGCCCTGGAACGGATACGGGCCGTAGCCCTCCCAGTCGAAATCGAGCTGATGGTGCGGCGCCTCGGCATCCTCATAGCCGGCGTTCTTCCAGGTATCGGGGTCGATCGAACGCTCGACAAACGCCGCCCGGTTCGCCTCGAAGAACGGACGCAGTTCCGGCGGCAGCAGCGCAATCGCCTTCTCGGCGATGAACATGTGCGCCTCGAACCCCCACGCCGCGGCCGGCGCGGGCGTCCCGAGCCCGGCCGCCGCGAGCAGCAGCGTCACGGCCAGTCGCGTGGTCTGTCTCATGATCGAATTATCTCCCCGGCTGCCCGCCGGGCCCGCGCCCGCCGCCAGCCGGTCGCGGCACCACGACGGCCCCCGCCAGCCGGGCCGCCGCCTGACCGAGGAAGCGGACGTCCTGCAGCGTCACCCGCGCGCGGTCGCCCTCGGGCTCGACCTGCCAGAACGGAAAGCGCGCCCACACGAGCATGCCGCGGATGCCCGGCGTGTCACGGGCCGCCCGCACCTCGGGTGCGTCGTCGCGCTTGGGGATGAGGACGGGATCGAGCGTCAGCGCGTTCCCGGCCCACGAGAACGTGCCGGTTTCGTAATGATCGCCCGCGTCGACGATCACCGCGCGGGTCAGCGGCGTCACGGGCATCGGCCCCACCATCAGCGCCCGCGGCGAGGCCAGCGCCGCCTCGGGCACGCCGCGCAACGCGCTCCAGGTCGAGGCCACGGTCGAGCGGGCCGCCTGGGCCGACAGCAGCATGAGCACCACGTACGCCGTCGCGAAGGCCAGTGCCCCACGGGCCGGCGCCGGCCGGGACGCCCGGCGCGACAGCCATACCCCGAGCCCGAGCGACAGCCAGAGCCACGGGTCGACGATGAACACCGCATCGCCGTAGAACCAGCGCCAGTCGAACGGCGCCAGCAGCCGCACGCCGTAGTTGTTCAGGAAGTCGAGCAGGACGTGGCTGTAGACGCCGACGAGCGACAGGGCGAACAGCCACCCCGCATGGACGGGCGGTCCGTCCCTGCGTCGCCTCAGGCGGTCGAACAGCAGGAACGCCCCGGTGAGCGCGACCGGCAGCACCGCCTGCGCGATGACGCCGTGCGTCCAACCGCGCCGGAAGGACACGGGCGGAATCGACGTCGCGAAGACCAGCACGTCCAGGTCCGGCAGGTTCGCCGCCACCATCAGCGCCGCGCCGCCAAACCGCGTGCGCGTCTTCAGGCCGGCCTCGGCGCACGCGGCGCCCACGAGGGTGTGACACAGGTTGTCCACGACGGGCCCATTATCACCGCCTCCCGCGCCGGCGCCGACTTGTGAGGGACCAAACGCTTCGACTAGCATCCTCAGGTGCCCGCCGACCTGACGATCGCCGACGTCGAACGCATCGCCGCGCTCGCCCACCTGGAGCTGACCGACGACGAGAAGCGGCTCTTCGCCACGCAACTCGCGCAGATCCTGACCTACGCCGAACAGGTGCGCGCGATCGACACGAGCGGCGTGCCCGCAACCGCGCACGTGCACGCGGGCCAGCGCGTCGAGCGCGACGACGAGGAGCGCCCCTCGCTGTCGGTGGAAGACGTGCTCGCCAACGCCCCCGATGCCTCGCCCGACGCCGGCCTGTTCCGGGTGCCGCGGGTCATCGGTGGGTGACGCGATGGATCTTCGCAGCGCCCGCCGCATCCGCGACGACGTCGCCGCCGGCCGCACGTCGGCGGTCGAGGTCTGTCGCGCCGCCCTCGACCGGATCCACGCCGTCAACCCCGCGCTGAACGCGTTCAACCTCGTCGACGACGAGGGGGCCCTGCGGCGCGCCGCCGCGGTCGACGCCCGCCGGGCGGCCGGAGAGCCCCTCGGACCGCTGGCCGGCGTTCCGGTGGCCCTCAAGGACAACATCTGCGTTCGCGGAATGCGCACGACGGCGTCGTCGAAGATCCTCGACACCTACGTGCCGCCCTACGACGCCACGGTGACCGCGCGGCTCGAGGCGGCCGGGGCCGTCATCGTCGGCAAGACGAACTGCGATGAGTTCGCCATGGGCTCGTCCAACGAGAACTCGGCCTATGGTCCCGTGCGCAACCCGTGGGCCCCGGCCTTCGCGCCGGGCGGGTCAAGCGGCGGGTCGGCGGCCGCGGTCGCCGCCGGGTGCGTGCCGATCGCGCTGGGCTCCGACACCGGCGGATCGATCCGCCAGCCCGCCTCGTTCTGCGGCGTGGTCGGCCTCAAGCCGACCTACGGCCGGGTGTCGCGCTACGGCCTGCTGGCCTTCGCGTCGTCGCTCGACCAGATCGGCCCCTTCACCGGAAGCACCGAGGACGCCGCGCTCGCCCTCGAGGCGATCGCGGGCGTCGACCCGGCCGATGCCACCTCGGCACGCGAAGCTGTACCGGACCTGCGGGCGAACCTCGAGCGCGGGCTCGACGGCATCCGCGTCGGCGTACCCCGCACGTTCGTGGCCGAAGGGGTCGACGCGGCCGTGCGCCGGGCGTTCGACGCGGCCCTCGACGACCTGCGCGCCGGCGGCGCGACGCTCGTCGACGTCGAGCTGCCGCACGCGCCCTACGCGGTTCCCGTGTACTACCTCGTGGCGACGGCCGAGGCCAGCTCCAACCTGGCCCGGTACGACGGCGTCAAGTACGGGTATCGCTCTCCGGCCGCGAAGACGCACGGGCTCAAGGCCATGTACAGCCGCACCCGCGACGAGGGCTTCGGCCCGGAGGTCAAGCGGCGGATCATGCTGGGCACCTACGTGCTGAGCGCCGGCTACTACGACGCCTACTACCTGAAGGCCCAGCAGGTGCGGACGCTCCTGCGCCGCGACTACGAACTGGCCTTCGAGCGGGTGGACGTCGTCGCGATGCCGACGAGCCCGATCCCGCCGTTCCGGCTCGGGGAGAAGACGGGCGACCCGCTGCAGATGTACCTGGCCGACATCTTCACGGTGAGCGCCAACCTCGCCGGCCTGCCGGGCATCAGCCTCCCGTGCGGGTTCGCGGCAGGGCCCGACCCGGCGACCCGCCTGCCCATCGGCCTCCAGCTCACCGGCCGCATGTTCGACGAGCCAACGCTGCTGCGCGTCGGCCACGCGTTCGAGGCCCGCACCGACTGGAGCCGGACGGCGCCTTCGCTGTAGACTCGCGGCGACCACGCCCGCCCGCTCGCACCGGCGTGGAGGCAGGTGACTGATGAACCGTCGAGAACTCCTCCGCCGGATGGGCGCCCTCTCCCTCGCCTCCGGGCTGGCGGAACAGGCATCGGCGCCGCTGTTCGCACAGGCGCCGGCCGGCACGCCGGGTGACACACTGAAGTACTTCCCTGGCTTCAGGAACTTCAAGGTACAGACGACCGGTTCGGGCCAGGCCAGCGGCGCGCTGATCAACGGCGTCGTCGGCGGCTCGGGTCCGCCGATCCTGCTGCTGCACGGCGCGCCCCAGAGCCACGTCTCGTGGCGGCTGGTCGCCCCGAAGCTGGCCGCGACGCACACGGTGGTCGTGCCGGACCTGCGTGGGTACGGCGACAGCAGCAAGCCGCCCGACGGCGAGAACCACGTCAACTACTCGAAGCGCGCCATGGCGCTCGATCAGGTCGAGGTGATGAAGCACTTCGGCTTCGATCGGTTCCCCGTAATCGGGCAGGACCGCGGGGGGCGGGTCGCGCACCGCCTGATGCTCGACCACCCGCAGCGGGTGACACACGGCGCGGTGCTCGACATCGTCCCGACCCGCTACCTCTACACCCACTTCTCGGTGGAGTTCGTCCAGGCCTACTTCCACTGGTTCAACTACCTGCGCGCGGCGCCGGGGCCGGAGAACGAGTTGAAGGCCCAGAACGACGCGGCGGCGGCGCGAGCCACGTCCGAGATCCAGCAGGAATACCTCCGGACGATGCGCGACCCGGCGACGATCCATGCCATGTGCGAGGACTACCGGGCCAGCGCGTCGATCGACCTCAAGTGGGACGAGGCAGATCAGCAGAAGAAGGTCGCGTGCCCGTTGCGCGTCCTGTGGGCCGAGAAGGGCGCGATGGGCCGCCTCTACGACGTGCTGGGCATCTGGAAGGCGCATGGTACGAAGGTATCCGGCCGAGGCCTGCCCGGCGGGCACAACCTTCAGGAGGACGTGCCCGACCTGGTCTTCGCCGAGATCGAGGCCCTGCTGAAGGCCTGAACACCATGCCGGCGCGGACCAGCGGTCTCGTGTGGGTGGCGTGGCTCCTGGTCGTCGCGAGCTCCGCGCCCGCCGCCCAGCGCGGGACCCCCACCCCCGCGACGGCCCTGCCGCCGCTCTCGATGACGTGTCCGATGCACCCGGACGTCGTCGAGCGGGCGCCCGGGACCTGCCCACTCTGCAGGATGAACCTGGTGCCCGTGCGCCTGGCTGCCGCGTGGACCTGCCCCGTGCACGCGGTGGTCAACGAGGACGGGCCGGGCACGTGCCCCATCTGCGGCCGCGCGCTCGTCCCGGTCACGGTGGCCCTGACCTGGACCTGCCGCGGTGAGCCGAACCCCGAGCACCTGGAGCCGGGCGTGTGCGCCGACGGCTCGCCCCGCATCGGCGCGCGCACCTTGCGGCCGCACGGCAACCACAACCCACGGTTCGGCGGCCAGTTCTTCATGGCACCCGACAACTGGCACCACCTGGAAGGCACCTACCCGCGCGCGGGCCTGTTCCGTCTGCACCTGTTCGACGACTTCGCGCGCCCGCTCTCCGCCGACAAGCTGAAGGCCGTCCAGGCGCGCGTGGTCACCCTGGAGCGGTTCGATGCCGCCAGCCGCAGGACCACCGAGATCACGGCGTTCCCGCTGCGCCTCGCGGCCGACGGCGCATTCGAGGCCCGCGTGGACACGGCGGCCTTTCCCGCCGCGCTCACGGCGAAAGTCCGTTTCGCGCCCGGCACGCCGGAGTATCGATTCGACTTCACGTTCACGGCGGCGACGGCGCCGCCGGGGCCGGTGGCGGCGCCCCGGCCCCGGGCCGCGCGCGCGGCGACACCGCGGCGCGCGACGACGGCGGCACGCGAGCCGCGCAGGACTGATCCCGAGGCGCCCGCACCGATCGCGGCCGGCACCGGGTTGCCGGTACAGCTCGTGCCGACCTCGGTGCGGGACATCCTCGCGGCACTGCGCGCCCGCGAGGCGGAGGTTTCGCGCCTCGTCGACGCCGGCGACTTCGGCGCCGTCTGGGTGCCCGCGTTCCAGGCGAAGGACCTGGCGATCGCGCTCGAGGCGCAGCTCGACCGATTGACGCCCGAGGGACGCCGCCTCGCCGAGCCGGCGCTGCAGGCGCTGGTCCGCGCCGCGTGGCAGCTCGACGCCGTCGGGGATCTCGGCGACCGGCAGCAGGTCGAGGCCGCCCGCGCCGCCTTCGCCGCACGCGCCGGCGACGTCGAGCGCGCCTTCGCGGTGATTCCATGAAGGGCCGGCAGTTGCTCCGGCCCTGGGTCGTCGCCCTCGCGTGCGCCGCCGGCGTGTGGCCGCGCTTCGTGGCCCTCACCGAGGCCCACAAGCCGATCACCTCGCCCTACACGTTCACCGAACACGTGCAGCCGATCCTGCGCGAGCACTGTCGTTCCTGCCACCGGGACGGCGGCGTCGCCCCGATGCCGCTCGACACGCCCGAACAGGCGGCGCCGTGGGCCGAGTCGATCCGACTGGAACTCATCGCGGGGCACATGCCGCCGTGGCCCGTCGAGGCGCCGCGTGGCCGATTCCACCACGCCAACGCCCTGACCGCGCGGGAACTCGACACCATCCTGACGTGGGCCAGCGGCGGCACGCCTGCCGGTCCAGTCCCGACCGCCGGCCCGGCGCCCGCCACCGGCGACTGGCCGCTCGGGACGCCCGACCTGGAACTGGCGCTGGCGCCCCACTCGCTCGGCGCTGGCGCCCAGGCAGGGCAGGTCGAACTCGCGATTCCGCTTCCGGCCAGCGCGCCCCGCTGGCTGCGCGCGGTCGACTTGAAGCCGGGCGCGCCGGAGATGGTGCGCAGCGCCACGATCACCGTGGACGCGCCGGCGACGACCCGGCGTGGCGCGGCCACTGGTGGTACTCGCGTCCTCGGACTCTGGGTGCCCGGCGAGCCGCCCGTTGCGCTGCCCCACGGCGTCGGGTTCGAGGTGCCGCCCGGTGCGACGCTCGTCGTGCGGGTGCGTTATCGCAAGACGTGGCAATACGAGCAGGTGTCGTTGACCGATCGCAGCGTGATCGGCCTGTACGGCGCCACGGGAGCGCCGCGCGCACTCCAGTCACTGCAGGTCGATGCCGGGCTCGGGGTCCCGTCGACGCAGGCCGTCGACGGACGGGCCCGTCTGATGGCCGTGTCGACCGACCCCGAGGCCCCGGAGGCAGGTGTCTCGCTCACCGTGCGGCCGCCCGGTGGCCCCGAGGCCGAACTCTTCGCGTCGCGGCCTGGCGGCGGCTGGGCGCGGCGTTACTGGCTCGCCGAGCCGATCGTCCTCGAGCCGGGCACGACCGTCACGGCCAGAGTCCGGCCGAGGAGCGACGCGAAAGCGGCGGCGGGGTCGAGCGGGCCGGACGGCTCGGCCGCACGCCTCTCGCTCGAGTTCGTGCCGGAGCCCTAGAGGGGCCGCGACCCCACCGGCGATTTCCGGCTGGCGAACAGACGATAGAGCGCCCAGGCGAATCCGGCGAGCAGCGCGAGGGGAATCAGCGGCGCGAGCAGCGCGAGCGCGCCGAGCACCAGGGCCACGAGCAGGGCCACGCCCACCAGCACGGCGATGAGCGGTGCCATCACCATGCCCAGGACCAGCCCGCCGAGGCCGAAGACCAGCTTGAAGATCAGCCGCAACGGGAGCAGCAGGAGCCAGAACACGGCGCCCACTGCGAGGTGGACGAAAAAGAGGCCCCCGACGACGGTTGCCGCGAGGGCCAGAGCCGTGAACAGCAGGAACGTCAGCATCCTGACCGGAAAGGACGAGCCCAGGCCGGGCCCGGTTCCGATCAGGCCTCGGTCACCTTCTGAGGAGGCGTCACGTCCCAGAGCACGAGGCCCCGCCGGACCTCCTCCATCGCGACCCGCTCAGACTTGACCGGACGGGCGCGGGGCATCTCTTCCTGCTCGTCCGCCTCGTCGAGGCGCGGCAGGGCACCGCGGCGCAACTGCTTGGCACGCATCGCCGCGACGTCCACGAAGAGAAACCGGCTCTCGATCGGCGGCGCCTTGGGACGCGGGACGGGCGCGACCGCCTCGGCCGCGGGTTCAAGGGCGTCGTTCGTCTCTGTCATAGCCCCTCAGATTACCCCCGAAACGCCTCGCTTGTCGACGGTCCGCACGGCCCGCCGCGCCCGTCGCCCTGTCAGGCCGCCACTTCGACGTTGATCGTGCGGGGCTTCGCCTCTTCCCGGAACGGCAGCTTCACCGTCAGCACGCCGTTCCTGTAGTCGGCGCTGACCTTGGACGCATCCACCGTGTTCGGCAGCGCGAACGAGCGGTTGAACGTGCCGTAGCGCCGCTCCACGCGCCGGAACTGCTCTTCCGGGACGTCCGTCGGCATCTTCTTGGTGCCCCGCAGAATCAGGGTGTTGTGCTCCACCGTGACCTCGATGTCCTCCCGCGCCATGTCGGGCAGCTCCGCCTTGATCACCAGGTCGTGGCTCGCCGTCTCGTAGATGTCGACCGGCGGCACCCACTGGCTGACGGGCACGAGTTCCTCGTCCCTGATATAGACGTCGCCGAACACGCGGTTGAGGCGCTGCTGCAGCGCCGCGAAGTCGCGGAAGGGGTCGAATCGGGCGTTCATGGTCATCTGCTCCTTTTCGCAATCAACGGGTCTGGGCCGGCCGCGCGCCCTCAGGCGGCGTCGACGACCTCGCCCTCCCTGATGTCGGAATCCGGTGTCCGGCCCTGCGCGCCGCCCGACGGCTGGCCGGCCCCCTGCTGTTTGTAGAGCTGCTCCGCGATCGCGTGCGACCGCTTCTGCAGTTCGTCGCCGGCGCGGCGGATGGCCGCGAGATCGTCGCCCTGCACGGCCTGCCGCACCTCCACGATCGCCTTCTCGACGGCCTCGACGTCCACGGCGGGCATCCGGTCGCGGTTCTCGTTGACCGTCTTCTCCACCGAGTACGCCAGCGAGTCGGCCTGGTTCCGCGCGTCGATGAGCTCCCGACGCGACCGGTCCTCGGCCGCATGCGCCTCGGCGTCCTTGACCAGGCGCGCCACGTCGTCCTTGCTCAGGCCAGAGGAGCCGCTGATGGTGATCTTCTGCTCCTTGCCCGTCGCCAGGTCCTTCGCCGCGACGTTGACGATGCCGTTGGCGTCGATGTCGAACGCCACCTCGATCTGCGGCACGCCGCGCGGGGCGGCCGGCAGCCCGGTCAGGTGGAAGCGGCCCAGCGTGCGGTTGTCACGCGCCATCTGCCGCTCGCCCTGCAGCACGTGCACCTCGACGCCGGCCTGGTTGTCGGTGGCCGTCGAGAACACCTCGGTCTTGCGCGTGGGGATCGTGGTGTTGCGCGGAATCAGCGTGGTCATCACGCCGCCCAGCGTCTCGAGCCCCAGCGACAGCGGGGTGACGTCGAGCAGCAGCACGTCCTTGACTTCGCCCGTCAGCACTCCGCCCTGGATCGCGGCACCCACGGCCACGACCTCGTCGGGGTTGACGCCCTTGTGCGGCTCCCGGCCGAAGTACTCCTTGACCAGCTGCTGGATCTTCGGCACCCGGGTCGAACCGCCGACCAGTACCACCTCGTCGATGTCCTTCGGCGAGACGCCGGCGTCGGCCAGCGCCTGCTTGACCGGCCCCATGGCGCGCTCCAGCAGGTCGGCGACGAGCGACTCGAACTTCGCGCGCGTGAGCTTCAGCTGCAGGTGCTTCGGCCCGCTCTGGTCCGCGGTGATGAACGGCAGGTTGATGTCGGTCTCCATCACCGACGACAGCTCGATCTTGGCCTTCTCCGCCGCTTCCTTGAGCCGCTGCAGCGCCATCCGGTCCTTCGACAGGTCGACGCCGTCGCTCTTGCGGAACTCGGCCACGATCCAGTCGATGACGCGCTGGTCGAGGTCGTCGCCGCCGAGGTGCGTGTCACCGTTGGTGGCCTTCACCTCGACCACGCCGTCACCGACCTCGAGAATCGAGATGTCGAACGTGCCGCCGCCGAAGTCGAACACCGCGATCGTCTCGTCGTTCTTCTTGTCGAGGCCGTAGGCCAGCGCGGCGGCCGTCGGCTCGTTGACGATCCGCAGCACGTTCAGGCCGGCGATGCGGCCCGCGTCCTTGGTGGCCTGGCGCTGCGCGTCGTTGAAGTACGCCGGCACGGTGATGACCGCCTCGGTGACCTTCTCGCCGAGGTGATCCTCCGCAGCCGCCTTCAGCTTCTGCAGGATCATCGCGGACACCTCGGGCGGTGAGTACTTCTTGCCACGCACCTCCACCCAGGCGTCGCCGTTGTCGGCCTTCACGACGTGGTAGGGCACGCGGGCGGCCTCCCCCGCCACCTCGGTGTGCTTCCGTCCCATGAACCGCTTGACGGAGAAGACCGTGTTCTCCGGGTTGGTGACCGCCTGCCGCTTGGCGACCTGCCCCACAGGGCGATCGCCCTCCTTGGTGAAGCCCACGACCGACGGGGTGGTGCGACCGCCCTCCTGATTGACGATCACGGCGGGCTCGCCGCCCTCCATCACCGCGACCACCGAGTTGGTCGTACCCAGGTCGATTCCGATCACTTTGCTCATCTTCTGAACTCCCCCGAACCAAAGCATAGACACAACATGCGTCTTTGTCAAGCATGTTTTATTAGTGTCTTGCACTCATATATATCCGGAGCCAGAGCAGGCGGCAGGAATCCCACTGAGCCCTTTGACCTTCGGGGTGGAGACTGCGATGATGGGCGCCACAGTGGCGCAATTCGTCTTCATCCGGCCGGGCGAGTCCCCCGAACTCGGCGAGGACCTGCAGGGCATCTTCGAGGAACTGGCAGCGCGACTCGACCCGGAGTGGCGGGCGCTGTCGCTCCAGTGCCATCCCGCCCTGGACGTCTACGAGCACGACGCGAGCATCGAGGTCGTGATGGACGCCGCCGGCCTGCAGTCCGACGCGGTGCGCGTGGTCTACAGGGCGGGCCTGATCCTCGTCGCGGGCGTCAAGCTGCCTGCGCCCGTCCAGCCCGAACCGCAGTTCCATCTGGTCGAGCGCGAATTCGGCCGCTTCCACCGCTCGGTGCGGGTGTCCGGGGCCTTCGACCTTCCCGCGGCCACCGCGGTCCTGCAGGATGGCGAGTTGACGATCGTGCTGCCGAAGCGCCAGGAGCGTCGCGGCGTTGCGCGCCCGATCCCCGTGACCGGCGCGCCCCGCCCATGAACATCCTCTTCATCGGCGACATCGTCGGGCGCCCGGGTCGCGAAATGGTCCGGAAGGGCCTGAAGCGACTGGTTCGCCGCCACGACCTCGACTTCGTGATCGCCAACGCGGAGAACTCCGCCGCCGGCTTCGGCGTGACCAAGGACATCGGCGACACGCTCCTCGAGTGGGGCGTCGACGTGATGACCTCCGGCAACCACGTCTTCGACAAGAAGGAAGTGCTCGAGTACATCGGCAAGGAACCGCGCCTCCTGCGGCCGGCCAACTACCCTGCCGGCGTCCCTGGACGCGGGTCCGTCCTGGCCACGAGCGGCGACGGCCGCCTGGTCGGCGTCGTCAACGTCATGGGCCGGGTGCACATGCAGGCCATCGACGACCCGTTCGCCGTCGTGCTGCGGGAGGTCGACGCACTCCGCACGAAGACGAAGGTCATCGTCGTCGACTTCCACGCCGAGGCGACCAGCGAGAAGTGCGCGATGGGCTGGCATCTCGACGGCAAGGTCTCGCTCGTCGTCGGCACGCACACCCACGTCCAGACGGCCGACGAGCGCATCCTGCCGAACGGGACCGCGTACCTGACCGATGCCGGCATGACCGGCCCGCACGACTCGATCATCGGGATGGACCGGGACGGCTCCCTCGCCCGCTTCCTGACGGGCATGCCGAGCCGGTTCGAGCCCGCCACCGGCAACCCGCGGCTGAACGGCGTGGTCGTCGCCGTCGACGACGCGACCGGCCGCGCCATCCGCGTGCAGCGCGTGAGCTGCGGCGAAGCGGATCTCGACGCGCTGGAGCCGTGACGACCTTCGGACTGCCTTTCGACGACCCGGAACCCAACGGTGCGCGGCGCGCGCCCGAGACGGCGCGGCCGGAGCCGCCCGGCCTCCCGGCCTCGCGCGGGCCGGCGCCACAGCCCGAGCCGGACGTCGACGACGAGCCGATCCACCCGGAGCGCCACATCTTCACCGTCTCCGAACTCACCGCCGACATCCGCTCGCTGCTCGAAGCGCAGTTCTTCGAGGTCTGGCTCCAGGGCGAGTTGTCGAACTGCCGCCTCTGGAACACCGGCCATCTCTACTTCACGCTCAAGGACGCCGGCGCACAGATCCGGGGCGTGATGTTCCGGTCGGCGGTCCGCCTGCTGAAGTTCAAGCCCCAGGACGGCCTGCACGTGATCGCCCGCGGGCGCGTCGGCGTGTACGAGGCCAAGGGCGAGTACCAGATCGTCTGCGAGCACATCGAGCCCGAGGGGCTCGGGGCGCTGCAGCTCGCCTTCGACCAGGTCAAGCAGCGCCTGGCGTCCGAAGGCCTGTTCGATCCGGCGCGCAAGCGGCCGCTCCCGGTCCTGCCCCGGAAGATCGGCGTCGTCACCTCCCTCGACGGCGCGGCGATCCGCGACATCGTCAAGGTCCTGCGCCGGCGCTACGCGAACGCCCACATCGTGATCCGGCCGACGCGCGTCCAGGGCGAGGGCGCCGCAGCCGAAATCGCCCGCGCCCTCGCGGCGATCGGTGCGGTGGACGGCGTCGACGTCGTGATCGTCGGGCGCGGCGGCGGCTCCATCGAAGATCTCTGGGCGTTCAACGAGGAGGCGGTCGCCCGCGCGATCGCCGCCTGTCCCGTGCCGACGATCTCGGCCGTCGGCCACGAGACCGACGTCACGATCGCCGACTTCGTCGCCGACCTCCGCGCCCCGACGCCATCGGCCGCAGCCGAGATGGTCGTGGCGCGGAAGGACGAGGTGGCCGCCCGGATCGACCGGCTCGCGCAGCGCATCGACGCGGCCACGCGGGGGCGGCTCTACCGGGTCGAGTCGCGCCTGCGGGCGCTCGACGCCCGGGGCGGCTACGCCGGCTTCAGCGGCCGGCTCGCGATGCGCGGCCGGCACGTCGGCGAGCTGTCCCACGAGCTCCGGCGCGTGATGCACGCGCGCCTGATGCAGCGCGAGCGCGCCAGCCAGGCGCTGCGCCTGTCGCTCGAACGGCTCGACCTTCGCCGGCGCCTGGCCGACGTCGGGGGCCGCCTGCGGGCCGCCGACGCCGCGCTCGCGGCCCGGATGGCGCAGCGGCGGCTGGCGCGCCAGGCGCGGCTGGGCCGCGCGGTGGCGCAACTCGAGAGCCTCAGCCCGCTGGCGGTGCTCGGGCGCGGCTACGCCGTCTGCTGGAACGCCGACCGGACCGCCGTCCTCCACGCCGCCGACGAAGCACGGCCCGGCGACCGCGTCCAGGTGACCCTGGGCCGCGGCGAACTCGACTGCGAGGTCAGGGCCGCGTCGCCCGACCGACGCACCCCGCCCCCCGAGGGCTGACACGGAGACGGCGCCAACCATGGATCCGACCATCAAGGACTTCGAGACGGCCATCGCCGAGCTCGAATCGATCGTCAAGAAGCTCGAGGAGGGCGACCTGCCCCTCGAGGGCTCGCTGCAGCTCTACGAACGCGGCGTCCAGCTCTCCCGCTACTGCCACGCCCGCCTCGAGGACGCCGAGCGCCGCATCGAGGTGCTGAACGAGCGCGGCCAGCTCAAGCCCGCGCCTGACGCGCTCTCCGACGACGAGGACGCCGGCACGGCGCGCGGACGATGACCACCGCGATCCCGGTCGCCGACTACGTCCGGGCCCGCCGCGCCGAGATCGACGCGGCCCTCGAGACGATCCTGCCGTCGGCGCCGGACTGCCCGCCGCTCGTCGGAGACGCCATGCGCTACAGTCTCACCGCGGGCGGCAAGCGCCTCCGGCCGATCCTGTGCCTCGCGAGCGCAGACGCCGTGGGCGGCGACCGCACGGAGGCGATGCCGGCCGCCTGCGCGATCGAGCTGATTCACACCTACTCGCTCATCCACGACGACCTGCCGGCCATGGACGACGACTCGATGCGCCGCGGGCGGCCGACCTTGCACGTCGTCGCGGGCGAGGGCATGGCCATCCTCGCCGGCGACGGACTGCTGACCGAGGCGTTCCACGTGCTGGCCCGTGTGCCGCCCGGCGCGAGCGCCGCCACTGCCGCCAGGCGGCTCCGCGTGATCGGCGTGATCGCCCGCGCGGCGGGCCCGGTGGGGATGGTCGGCGGACAGGCGATCGACCTCTCCTGCGTCACCCCGGACGTGTCCGGCCGGCTGCCGCCGCCACTCGACGCGACAGGCCTCGCGGCCATGCACGCGCGGAAGACCGGTGCGCTGATCCGGGGCGCCGCGGTGGCCGGCGCGATCCTCGGCGGCGGCTCCGATCAACAGGTCGATGCCGTCGACCGCGCGGCAGCCGAGTTCGGGCTCGCCTTTCAGATCGTCGACGACGTGCTCGACGTCAGCGCCGCCTCGGAGGACCTCGGCAAGACGGCTGGCAAGGACGCCGCAGCCGGCAAGCCCACCTACCCCGCGTTGTATGGGCTGGACGCATCCCGCCGGATGGCCGCCGAGTGCATCGCCCGGGCCGGGCAGGTGCTCGCGGAGGCCGGCCTCGCCGACAGCCATCTACTCGGCATCGGCCGGTGGATCGTCGAGCGGTCCCACTGATCGCGAGGCGCGGAGCCTGTGGGCCGAACTCGACTGGACCAGCTCGTCGTGGAACGCGGGCTCGCACCGTCGCGTGAGCGCGCCCGGGCGCTGATCCTCGCGCACCAGGTCACCGTGGACGGCAGCGTCGTGAGCAAGGCCGGCACGCCCGTGGACACCGCGGCTGCCCTCGCGCTGCTGGCGCCCGATCACCCCTACGTGGGCCGCGGGGGGCTGAAGCTCGCCCACGCACTCGACACCTTCCGGATCGACGTGGCCGGACGTGAGGCGCTCGACATCGGCGCCTCGACCGGGGGGTTCACCGACGTACTGCTGCAGCGCGGCGCCGCCCGCGTGGTCGCGCTCGATGTCGGCCACGGCCAGCTCGACTGGCGGCTGCGCAACGACGCGCGCGTCATCGTGATCGAGCACTTCAACGCGCGGCAGCTGACCCTGGCGGATCTGCCGGGACCGGTGGACATCGTCGTGATCGACGTCTCGTTCATCTCGCTGCGCCAGATCCTGCCCGTCGTGCCTCCGGTGCTGCGGCCCGGCGCCGACGTCGTCGCGCTGGTGAAGCCGCAGTTCGAGGCCGGCCGCGACGAGGTGCGCAAGGGCATCATCCGCGACGCCGCGGTGCAGGCGCGTGTGCTCGACGAGGTGACCGCCGCGGGGGCTGAGGTAGGATTGACCCGCGTGGGCGCGACACCGTCTCCCATCACGGGTCAGAAGGGCAACGTCGAGTTCCTGCTCCACCTGCGGCCGTCATGAGCACAGCGCCCGTTCGTCTCGCCCGAGTCGGGCTGGTCGCCAAGACCGGCCTCTCCCCCGCAGCCGACCACCTGGCCCATCTGGCCGCCTGGCTGCGCGGCCGCGGCATCGGCGTCGTCTACGACACCGATACGGCGCTGCTGGCCGGCGCGGACGCCGCCGTGCCGCGCTGCAGCCGCGACGAACTGCCCCAGCACGCCGACCTCGTCATCGTGCTCGGGGGCGACGGCACGCTGCTCGGGATGGCCACGCGGATCGCGCAGTCGGGCCGGCAGGTGCCCATGCTCGGCGTCAACTTCGGCAGCCTCGGCTTCCTGACGGAGACGCGCATCGACGAGTTGTATCCGTCGCTCGAAGCCGTCATCGACGGCACGGCCCTCTACGAGGAGCGGCTGATGCTGGCGGCCGACGCCTATCGCGGCCAGGAGCACTTCGACTCGCGCATCGTGCTGAACGACGTCGTGCTGACCAAGGCCGCGCTCTCGCGGATGATCGGGCTCTCGGTGTTCGTCGGCAACGCGCTCGTCACGCGTGTCAAGGCCGACGGGCTGATCGTCGCCAGCGCCACCGGGTCGACCGCCTACAACCTGGCGGCTGGCGGCCCGATCATGCACCCGCACGTCGACGCACTGGTGCTGACACCCATCGCGCCGCACACGCTGACCAACCGGCCCATCGTGATCCCGGGCAGCGAGGTCATCGAGGTGCGGCCGCACATCGACGAATCGGTCGACGACGTGTTCGTCACCTACGACGGGCAGTCGGGCTATCCGCTGCGCCGGGGCGACGTGATCCGCATCCGCAAGTCGGAGCGGACGCTGGCGCTCGTCAAGGCGCCCGCGCGCAGCTATTTCGAGCTGCTCCGCGAGAAACTCAAGTGGGGCGAGCGGGGCGGCCGGGAGTAGCCGCGCAGCCGGCCCGCGCTAGCGGGCCGCGCGCCGCCGGCGCTGCTGGAAGTACCGCACCTGGAACTCCTGCACGTTCCGGTTGTGCTGCGCCAGCGTCTCGGCGAAGACGTGGGAACCGTCGTTGCGGCTGACGAAGTACAGGTACGGAACGCCGGCAGGGGCGAGCGCGGCCTCGAGCGAGGCCTGGCCCGGCGCCGCAATCGGCCCCGGCGGCAGACCCGCGTAGCGGTAGGTGTTGTACGGCGAATCGAGCGCGAGGTCGCGCTTGCGGATGTTGCCGTCGTAGCGACCGGCCTTGCGCAGCGCGTAGACGACGGTCGGATCGGCCTGTAAACCCATCTTGAGCCGCACGCGATTGCGGTAGACGGCCGCGACGAGCGGCCGCTCCTCGGCGCGGGCCGTTTCCTTCTCGACGAGCGAGGCCAGGGTCACGACCTGACGGGTGGTCAGCCCCTGCTGCGCGGCGCGCCGGCGAAGGTCGTCCGAATACGCGGCCCGGAACCGGTCGACCATCAACCCCACCATCGTCGCGGCCGGCGTCGCGCGGGGCACCGCGTAGGTATCGGGAAACAGGTAGCCCTCGAGATCGCGCGCGTCGGGATCGAGGTCGGCGATTCGCGACCCGTCGCGGGCGGCGGCCTCGAAGTCCGCGGCGGCGCCCAGGCCGCGGGCCGCGTAGATGGCGGCCAGGTCGGGAATGGTCAGCCCCTCGGGGAAGGTCACCTTCTGCGAGAAGACGTCGCCGCGGGCGATCGTGTCGATCACGGCCAGCACCGTCATCGGCCGATCGAACCGGTACTCACCGGCCTTGAGCGCGCGCCCGCGCCCGGTCCACCACAGCGCGACGCGAAACACCCGCGCGTCGCTGACGACGCCCGCCGCCGCCAGGTGCGCGCCGATCTCGGCCGTGCGGGTACCGGGTGGAATGTCGACGAACCGCTCCGCCTCGGCGTAGCCCTTGTACGGCGCCTGCACGCGGCTCCAGACGGCCCACGCTCCCACGCCGGCCGCGGCCAGCAGCAGCGCGCCGAGCAGCGCCGCCCGCACGAGCATCCGCCTCACGCCGGAGTCCCGGCCTCTCCGGCGCGCGGCCGGCCGTCGAGATAGTCCTGCAGGATGATCGCGGCCGCGGCTGCGTCGAGCTTTCGCTTCCGTACGCGCCAGTCCTTCTCGCGGAGGGCCAGGCGGCTCTCGGCCTCGCGGCTGGTCAGCCGCTCGTCCTGCAGGTGAACCGGCAGCGACAGCCTCGCCTCGAGCCGGCGTGCGAAGGCCTCCACGACCGGCGTCAGCGTCGTGGGCGACCCGTCGAGCCGTCGCGGCAACCCGACGACGATCGCCGCGACGCCGTCGTCCTCGCCCAGCCGGGCCACTTCCGCGGCGACCAGTTCGAGGGCCCTGTCCGGCCCGGACCCGTCGATCACGCCGACCGGGCGCGCCAGCGTCCCGGACGCGTCGCTGACCGCGACGCCGATCCGGCGCAGGCCCACATCGAGTCCCACGAAGCGCATGCGTCCCTCTATACTAGGCGGGTGCCAGCCGCAGAGGCGAGCAGAGTTCGCAGGCGCGTCGTCGCGGGGCTGTCCCTGGGCGCGATCACGCTCGCCGCGTTCGTCGCACGCACGCCTCCCCTGCACGCCCAGCAGGGTTCCGCCACCACGACCTCGCCGCTCGCACAGCGCGTCACCGATCGCCTGAAGGCACTGCAGGACGAGGCCGCCCGCCTCGCGGGCGAGAGCCGGACGCTGCTCGGCGAGGTCCGCAAGCTCGAGATCGAACGCGATATCCGGCTGGAAGAGGCGCGGCGGGCCGAGGCGGCCGTCGCGGGCGCGCGCAGCGAGCTGCAGCAGCTGACCCAGCGCATCGACGCGCTCGAGGAACAGCGGGTGAAGGGCCTGCCCGAAGTGCGGGCACAGCTCGTCAACATCTACAAGCGCGGACGCACGGGCTACCTGCGGCTGCTCCTGAGCGGCGACGGCGTCCGGAACTTCGCGCGGGCCAGCCGTGCCATCTCGGCGCTGGCCTACCGCGAGCAGCGCCTGATCACCGAGCACAGGCAGACGCTCGAGGCCCTGCGGGCCGACCGCGCCGACGTGCAGGCCCGGACCCGCGACCTGCGGTCGCGACTGGCCGCGGCCCAGCAGGCCAGGGCCCGCGCCGAGCAGGCCGTCGGCGCCCGGAACGCCCTCATCGAGCAGATCGACTCCCGGCGCGACCTCACGGCGCAGTACGTGGGCGAACTGGAGCTGGCCAGGACCCGCATCGACCGCCAGGCCGCCGGGCTCACGGCCGGCTCGGTCGTCGTGCCCCTGGCGCCGTTCCGCGGCACGCTCGACTGGCCCGTCGTCGGGACGGTGGTCGGCCGGTTCGGCCAGCCCTCGGGCCGCTCCGGTGGGTCGATGGTCCGGACGGGTGTCGAGATCGCCTCGCCCGAAGGTACGGCGGTCCGGACCGTCCACGGCGGCACGGTCACCTATGCGGAGGGCTTCGCCGGACTGGGCACGCTCGTGATCGTCGACCACGGGGACGGCAGCTCGGCCCTCTACGGCTACCTGAGCGCCCTCAGCGTCCAGCGCGGGCAGGTGGTGGACGGGGGGACCGAGGTCGGCCGCGTGGGCGCCTCTCCGGCGGGCACGCCCGCCCTCTACTTCGAGATGCGGATCGACGGTCGATCGGTCGATCCCGTACAATGGCTCCGTCCACGTTAGACCCCGGCTACCCGGCAGACGACAGGTGACGTTGAGGACACATCCATGACCGCTCGCACCCGCCTGTGGGTTCTCGCCGTCTCGATCCCGGTCATCGCGTTCGCCGTCATCGGCGGCTACCTCGGTCAGGCGATCGGCCGTGACGACACCTTCAAGCACCTGCGCGTGTTCGAGGACGTCGTCTCCCTGGTCCTGAACAACTACGTCGAAGAAGTGGACGTCCGCCGGGCGATGCGCGGCGCGCTCAAGGGGCTCGCCGACGGTCTCGACGCCGACAGCGCGTACCTGACCCCCGACCTCGTCAAGGCGCTCGACTCCAACGCATCTCCCGGCCCGGCCGACCTCGGCGTCGTGCTGATGCGGCAGTACTACCTGCGCGTCGTGTCGGTGCGCGACGGGTCCCCGGCGGCCAAGGCCGGCCTGCGCTCGGGCGACTTCATCCGCGCGATCGACAACCGGCCCACCCGGGACATGTCGGCGTTCGAAGGCGACCGCCTCCTGCAGGGCGCGCCGAACTCGAAGGTGGCGCTGCTCGTGATCCGCGGCAACGCGGCCGAACCGCACGAAGTGACGGTCACCAGGGAGCGCCCGACCGGAACCGACCTGACCTCGCGGATGGCGAATCCGACGACGGGCTACGTCCGCATCGTCGAGTTCTCGAAGGACACGGCGTCCCGGCTGAAGCAGGCCACCGAGACGCTCGCCAAGGCAGGCGCGGGCCGCCTGATCGTCGATCTGCGCGGCACGGCCAAGGGCGACCTCGACGACGGGGTCGCAGCCGCCAGGCTCTTCGTCAAGACAGGCACGCTGGCGATCCGGCAGCAGCGCGACCAGCGCGAAGTGGTCACCGCCGCCGCACCGGACGGGGCCATCACCATGCCCGTCGTGCTGCTGGTGGGCCAAGGCACCGCCGGCGCCGCCGAAGTCTTCGCCGCGGCCCTCGACGGCAACGAGCGCGCGCAGCTGGTCGGCGAGCGCACGGTGGGCCGGGCCGCCCGGCAGCGACTGGTCCGGCTGCCCGACGGCAGCGGCCTCCTGCTCTCGAATCTGCGCTACCTCACGCCGAAGAACGACTCGATCCACGAGCGCGGCCTCGCGCCCGACGTCGAAGTGGACCAACCCGAGGTAGAATTCGGCGCGCAGCCCCCGGCCGGCGATCCCACGCTCGACAAGGCGCTGCAACTGGCCACCAAGTGACCACGACGGAGACGATCGCGCCGCACAACCGCCCGAACAGCCCCGCCTGAAGGCCCGCCGCAAAATTTGGGGTTCCCGAAGCCCCCTCGACTTTGTTATATTGGGGGTTCGGGTTAAAGCCTGATTTCGCAATAGATAGGCGCGTAGCTCAGCTGGTTAGAGCGCCTCCCTGACACGGAGGAGGTCAGTGGTTCGAATCCACCCGCGCCTACCACTTTCGTATTCATGAACCAGGTCACCGTCACGCTGCCGGATGGATCCAGTCGAGGTGTGCCAGCCGGCACGCCTGCGCGGGAAATCGCGGCCGCCATTTCGCCTCGCCTTGCGAAGGCCGCCGTCGCCGCCATCGTCGACGGGCGGATGGTCGACCTGACGTATCCGCTCACGCACGACGCGTCGGTCCGCATCGTCACGGGTGACAGCCCGGAGGCGCTGGGCCTGTTCCGGCACAGCGCGGCCCACCTGCTGGCGGCCGCGGTCACCAACCTGTTCCCCGGGGTGCAGTGTGGCATCGGCCCCGCCACGGACGAGGGCTTCTTCTACGACTTCGTAGTGCCCCGTCCGTTCGTGCAGGACGACCTGGACGCCATCGAACGGAAGATGCGCGAGCTGGCGCAGCAGGACCTGCCGTACGAGCGGCAGATGTGGTCGCGCGACGAGGCCACCCGCTTCTTCGGCGCCCGCGGCGAGCCGCTCAAGGTGCAGCTGATCGAGGAGAAGACCGCCGGCCAGGCCGAGGTGTCCTGCTACACGATCAAGGACCGCGAGACCTTCGTCGACTTCTGCACGGGCCCCCACGTGCCGAGCACCGGTCGCCTCAAGGCCTTCAAGCTGCTCAGCACCTCCAACGCCTACTGGAAGGGCGACGCGCGCAACCAGCCGATGCAGCGCGTCTACGGCACGGCGTTCCTGTCCGACAAGGACCTGCAGGAACACCTGCGACGCCTCGAGGAAGCCAAGGCGCGCGACCATCGCAGGATCGGGCGCGAGCAGAAGCTGTTCATGTTCCACGCGTGGGCCCCTGGCGCCACGTTCTGGCTGCCCAAGGGCACCGTCCTGTACAACACGCTGGCCGACTACATCCGCGGGCTGCTGGTACCGGCGGGCTATACCGAGGTCAAGGCGCCGATCGTCTTCAACCGGGCGCTCTGGGAAACCTCCGGCCACTGGCAGCACTACCGCGAGAACATGTTCCTCGTCGAGACCGAGGGCGAGCAGATGGGCCTCAAGGCCATGAACTGCCCCGGCCACATGCTGATGTACGCCAGCGAGGTCCGCAGCTACAAGGACCTGCCGATCCGGCTCCACGAGCAGACCGCGCTGCACCGCAACGAGGCCTCGGGAGTGCTGTCCGGCCTGACCCGGGTGCGCCAGTTCTCGCAGGACGACGCGCACTGCTTCGTCATGGAGTCGCAGATTGGCGACGAGGTCGAGCGGGTGCTCCGCCTGGTCCAGAAGGTGTACGGCGACTTCGGCATGCAGCTCGAGATGAAGCTCTCGACGCGGCCGGCGGAGTTCCTGGGCGCCATCGAGCAGTGGAACCACGCCGAGGCCGAGCTCACCCGGGCGCTGACGGCCGTCGGGGCGACGTTCACGATCAACGAGGGCGACGGCGCGTTCTACGGGCCGAAGATCGACTTCGACGTGACCGACGCGATCGGTCGCCGCTGGCAGTGCGCCACGATCCAGCTGGACTACCAGCTCCCGGAGCGGTTCGACCTCACCTATGTCGGGGCCGACAACGCCCCCCACCGCCCGGTGGTGATCCACCGCGCCATCTTCGGCAGCTTCGAGCGCTTCATCGCCCTGCTGATCGAGCACTTCGCCGGGGCATGGCCGCTCTGGCTGGCGCCCGTCCAGGTGACGGTCCTGCCCATCGCGGACCGCCACGGCGCCTACGCCGCCGCCGTCCGCGATCGCCTCGCGGCCGCCGGGCTGCGGGTCGAACTGGATGATCGCCAGGAGAAGATTGGCTATAAAATTCGGGAGGCCCAGCTGCAGAAGATCCCGTACATGCTGGTCGTAGGGGATCGGGAGGCGGCCGAGGGTGCCGTGTCGGTGCGAAACCGCGCGGCGGGCGACCTGGGTTCGCGGACGGTGGAGGCTTTCATCGAGGCCGCCCGCGACGAGATCGCCCATCGAGACATTGGCACACGCCTCACGGCCCCTGTCGCGGAACAGCCACGTTCCGGCCAGGGGTCCGTGGCCTGACGTGAGCCCAGAGCCGAGGAGGAGTTATCGCCTTCGATCGTTCGCCCCGACGGGATGACCGCGTCCGCACCAACGAACGCATCCGGGTCCGTGAGATCCGGGTCATCGACGACACCGGACAGCAGCTGGGGATCATGCCACCGCCGCAGGCGTTGGCCATCGCGCGTCAGAAGGGCCTCGACCTGGTCGAGATCTCTCCCACGGCGGTGCCACCGGTCTGCCGGATCATGGACTTCGGCAAGTACCAGTACCAGGAGCAGAAGCGCGCCCGCGAGTCGAAGAAGAACCAGCGCGTGATCCTGGTCAAGGAAATCAAGTTCCGGCCGAAGGTGGACGAACACGACTATCAGTTCAAGAAGCACCACATCGAGCGCTTCCTGGCTGATGGCGACAAGGTGAAGGCAACGATCTTCTTCCGTGGCCGCGAGATGGCGCACCCCGAGATCGGGCGGCGCATCCTCGAACGCCTGATGACGGAGCTGGCCGAGGTGGCGATTCCGGAGACGACGCCGAGGCAGGAAGGCAACCAGATGCACGTGATCCTGGCGCAGCGCGCGGGGCGCAAGAACGCCCCGAAGACCGCGAAGCCCCAGGAACCGGCGGCCGGAGCGGAACCGGCCGCGAGCGACGAAGCGTAAGGTTAGGAGACGGGATCGAGGTTATGCCGAAACTGAAGACGCACCGAGGCGCCGCCAAGCGCTTCAAGAAGACCGCCACGGGCCAGTTCAAGCGGGCGAGCGCGTTCAAGCGCCACATCCTGACGAGCAAGTCGACCAAGGTGAAGCGCCACATGCGCGGACCCAAGGCGGTGGCCGACGTCGACGCGGCGAAGCTGCGTCTGATGCTGCCCTACAAGTAAGGGTCCGTCAGGGCACCCGCGACCTGTCGCGACGAAGAGTTGACGAGTAACGGCCGGCTCGAGCCGGCCCGAGGAACGAAATGCCGAGAGTCAAGCGAGGATCAGTCCGGCGCGCCAAGCGGAAGAAGCTGCTCGCCCGCGCCAAGGGCTTCTACCAGACCAAGAGCAAGCTGTACCGCGCCGCGAAGGAGTCGGTCGACACGGCGGCCAAGTACGCCTACGTGGGCCGCAAGAACAAGAAGCGGGACTTCCGCCGCCTCTGGATCGTCCGCATCAACGCGGCGGCTCGCGAGAACGGCTTGACGTACGCGCAGCTCATCCGCGGCCTGAAGGCGGCGGGCAGCGCGCTCGACCGCAAGGCCCTGGCCGACCTGGCCGTGGCGTCGGCGGCCGCGTTCGCCAAGGTGGCCGCGCAGGCGAAGGCCGCCCTTCCCACCGCCCAGCCGCAGGCCTGATCGGCCCGCGCTTCGCGTCCGACGCCGAGGCGGACCACGCCTCGTCCGTCGGCGCGTAGCCCGGCCGGGCGGTCCCCGGCCAGCCAGCCCGGATCCACGATGTCCTCCCCCATCGACGTTTCCGTCATCGATGCCGTCCGCGAGCGGTTTCGCGCGCGGCTGGCCTCCGCGTCGTCCGACGCCGACATCAAGGCCGTGACCGACGAATTCCTGAGCCGCAAGGCCGGCGCGGTCACGGTGCTGATGAAGCAGCTCTCCTCGCTGCCGGCCGACGACCGCCGGGCGTTCGGAGCCGCCGTCAACGCGCTGAAGACCGAGATCGAGACCGCACTCGACGGCGCCCGCGCGCTGCTCGAGTCGAGCCGGCCGCCGGCCGGGGCGGTGGACGTCACCCTCGCGGCGCGCGACCGCGCCATCGGCCGGGTGCATCCGCTGATGCAGGTCCGCCAGCAGGTCGAGGACATCTTCGCGCGCATGGGCTACGAGATCCTCGAAGGCCCGGAAGTCGAGGACGACTTCCACAACTTCGAGGCCCTCAACATGCCGCCGGATCACCCCGCGCGCGACATGCAGGACACGCTGTACCTCGGTGTCCCCACGGTCGGCGGCACCTGGGGCGCACACCGCGGGGCCGTGCCGCCATCGCAGGTGCGCGCGGCCACGCTGCTGCGGACGCACACGTCCGCGATGCAGATCCGGTACATGAAGACCTACGCGCCGCCACTGCGCATCCTGGTGCCCGGCCGCGTGTACCGTCGTGACAACCTGGACCTGACGCACACGCCGATGTTCCAGCAGTGCGAGGGGCTCGTCGTCGGTGAACGCGTGTCGCTGTCCGACCTCAAGGGCACGTTCGAGACGATGCTGCGCGCGCTCTTCGGCGACGTCACGGTGCGGTTGCGCCCGAGCTTCTTCCCCTACACCGAGCCCTCCGCCGAGGTCGACATCAGCTGCCGCAGTTGCGGCGGATCGGGCTGCGGCGTCTGCAAGCACACCGGCTGGCTCGAGATCCTCGGCAGCGGCATGGTGCACCCGGCCGTCTTCGAAGCCGTCGGGTACGATCCCGACAAGGTCTCCGGCTTCGCGTTCGGAATGGGCATGGAGCGCGTGGCGATGCTGAAGTACGGCGTCGACGACATCCGCCTGTTCTACGAGAACGACATCCGCTTCCTCGAGCAGTTCCCGATCTGAGGGCATCGCCGTGAAGGTGCTCGTCTCCTGGCTTCGTGAGTTCGTCGACGTCCCCGGCACCCCGGCCGAGATCGCGGCCACCATGTCGGTGCGCGGCTTCGCCGTCGAGTCAATCGACGCAGCCGGCGCCGACGACGCCGTGCTCGACTTCGAGGTGACCGCCAACCGGCCGGACTGCATGTCTGTCCTCGGCATGGCGCGCGAGGTGGCCACGGCCTTCGGCCTCCCGCTCCGCGTCCCCGCGGTGGCCCCACCGGGCGACCGCCTCGCATTGGCCCCCCTCAGCCCGGTCGCGCGGGCCGAAGTCGACGTCGTGATCGAGGCGCCGGAGCTCTGCCCCCGCTACACTGCGGCCGTCGCCGACGTCGCCGTCGGCCCTTCACCCGAGTGGATGCAGGCGCGGCTGCGCGCCGCCGGCGTGCGGCCGATCAGCAACGTCGTCGACATCACGAACTACGTGCTCCTCGAACTGGGCCACCCGATGCACGCGTTCGACCTCTCGACGCTGGCCGGTGCGGAGATCCGCGTGCGTCCCGCCCACGCGGGCGAAACGCTGAAGACCCTCGACGGCCAGACGCGCACGCTCACGCCCGAGATGCTCGTGATCGCCGACGCGCAGCGCGCGTGCGCCGTCGCCGGCGTGATGGGCGGCGCCGACTCCGAGGTGCACGACGGCACCGTCACGATCGCGCTCGAGAGTGCCTGCTTCGACCCGCTGTCGGTGCGCCGCACCAGCAGGAGGCTCGGCCTGAAGACCGAGGCGAGCATGCGTTTCGAGCGCGGCGCCGACCCCGAGGCCGCGGCGACGGCGATGGCGCGAGCCTGCGCGCTGCTCGCCGCCACCGGTACCGGCACGGCCCGAGGCGCGATCATCGACCGTCATCCGGCTCCCGCCGCGCCGCGGTCGCTGCGCCTGCGTCGGGAGCGGCTCGCCGCCCTCATCGGCCTCGCGATCCCGGACGCCGACGTCACCCGCCTGCTGGGAGCCCTCGGCTTCGGCCTGCGTCCCACGGCCGACGGCTGGGACGTCGCGGTACCGACACGCCGCGTCGACGTGCTCCGTGAAGTGGATCTCGTCGAGGAGGTGGCGCGGCACCATGGATTCGACCGGGTGCCCGTGTCCTTTCCGGCGCTCACCACGCCGCCCGCACCCATCGATCCGCGCATCTCACGCGCCCGCCAGCTCCGATCGGTGCTGACCGGCGCCGGCTTCTTCGAGACGATGACGTTCGGCTTCGTCTCGGCGACGGCCGCCGCGCCGTTCGCCGCCGCGGACGACATCGTGCCCATTGCGAACCCGCTGTCCGAGACCTTCGCGGTGCTGCGGCCTTCCGTGCTCCCAGGCCTGCTGGCCGCCGTGGCGCACAACCGCCGCCGCGAGCAGCGCGATGTGCGCCTCTTCGAGGTGGGCAACGCGTTCACCCGCGCCGCGGGCGAACGCCGCCGCGTCGCCTGCGCGTGGACGGGCGCGTCCTCGGTCGCTCACTGGAGCGGCACGGGCGGCGACGTCGACTTCTTCGACATCAAGGCCATCGTCGAGCGGATCTGCCAGACGGTCCGCGTCGACATCAGCGTGGCGCCACACCACGAGGCGTGGCTCGCGCCGGGCCGCGCAGGGGCGGTCCTCGCCGGCACGACCCGCCTGGGCGTGCTCGGCCAGCTCGCTCCGGCGCTCGCCGACCAGTATGGCCTGCCGGCCCACGACGCGGTCTACGTCGCCGAGCTCGATCTCGACGCGGCCGAGACCTGCGCGAGAGCCGGGGACGTCCGGATGGAACCCCTGCCCCGCTTCCCGTCGGTCGCGCGGGACCTGTCGCTGCTCGTCGACGACACCCTGCCTGTCGCCGCGCTGCGCCAGACGGCGCTCGCGGTGGCCCCGGCGACGCTCCAGTCGGTGCGCGAGTTCGACCGCTACCAGGGGAAGGGCGTCCCCGACGGCAAGGTCAGCGTCTCGATTCGGCTGACCTTCAGGTCTCCGGAGCGGACGCTCACCGACGCCGAGGTCCAGGCTGCGACCGATGCCGTGCTGGCCGCACTCGTCTCGACCCACCGCGCCGTGCAGCGCTGACCTGCGACGCGGGCTTCCGTCTTGCCTGTCCGCGTCGTTCGTGTCACCATTCCGCACACATTCTCACGACGAGGTTGACCGCGGATGGTGAAGCAAGCGCTCGCGCGTACGATGGACGTCGATCCGATCGACCGGCTCGAAGACAAGGTGAAGTTGCTCGTGGGGTTGGTGACGCAGCTGCGCGAGGATCAGCAGAAGGCCGCGGACGAGAACGCGCGCCTGTCGGCTGAACTGACGTCGCTGCGGGCGCGCCTGGTCGACGCAGAGCACACCGGCACCGAGCTCTCCGCCCTGCGCGACGAGCGCGACCAGATCCGCACCCGCGTGGCCGACATGCTGCAGCAGCTCGAAGGCCTGAGCCTGTAACAGGGATGAGCCAGAGCATCGTCAGCGTCGAGATCGCCGGGCAGCGGTATCCGATCCGCAGCAACCTCGACGCGTCCTACGTGGCCGAACTGGCGGCCTACGTGGACCAGAAGATGCGGGCCGCGGCCGATGCCGTGCCCGCCAGCGACATGCTCGGGCTGGCGGTCCTCGTCGCGATGAACATCGCGGACGAGTGCTTTCGTGCCCGCCAGCAGCAGTCGTCGACGAGCGGCGAACTCAACGAGCGGGCCCTCCGCCTCGAGCGTCTCGTCGATGACGCTCTCGGTTCCCTGCAGGCCTCGAGCGCCGGCACCCTCGGCGCCTAGAACCCGGGCCTCGCCCTCCGCCGGGCAGTACGTTAGAATCGGTTTCGCTCCTGCTTTGCTCGTGATGGTTTTCGGAGGCTCGTCAGAGCCAATGTACCATCCAAGCGAGTCGCGAGGTCGCGTGTTGTGCATGCCTCTGTTCCGAGGAAGCCTGAAGCGCGACTTTCAACAGCGGCTCCACCTGCTAACCGCAGGTTCTAACGACCTCCCCACACGGCAAAGCGGGGCACTTCTCGCCGGTCCCGCCTGAGACACCAGAACAGACCCGTGCCACCAGTCACCGTCAGCGACGTCGGCGAGCACGAGCTGATCGCGCGGATCACCACGCGACTGTCGCAGCCGTCGTGGGTGGTCGTCGGCCCTGGCGACGACGCGGCCGTCATCGAGCCCCCGCGGGGAGAACTCGACGTCTATACGACCGACGCACTGGTCGACGGCGTGCACTTCGACCTGCGCCTGATGACGGGCTACGACGTCGGTCACCGGGCCCTGGCGGTCAACCTGAGCGACCTGGCCGCCATGGGGGCACACCCGCGCGCGGCCCTGCTGTCGCTGGCGCTGCCAGCGCTCCTGCCTCTCGACGTCCTCGACGGCGTGGTCGCCGGGCTGCTCGACGTCGCGGCGGCGCACCGCGTGGCACTCATCGGCGGCAACATCACGCGAACGCCAGGGCCGCTGATGGTCGACGTGACGGCCATCGGCAGCGTCCGACGCCGGCGGGTGCTGCGGCGGGCCGGCGCGCGCCCCGGTGACGACGTCTATGTGACGGGGACGCTCGGCGACGCCGCGGTCGGCCTGCGCGCCCTCCAGGCGCGGCTGGCCGATCCCACGGCTCCGCCCACCGACGTCCCCGCCGGTTCGGCCGCCTGCGAGGCGCGGTACCTGCGGCCCACGCCGCGCGTCCGCGCCGGGCTGCAGCTCGCGCTGAACGGCGCGGCCTCGAGCGCCATGGACCTCAGCGATGGCCTCGCCGACGGCGTCCGCCAGATTGCCGCGGCGTCAGGCGTCGGCATCACGCTCGATGCGGAGGCCCTGCCCATCACGGATGAGGTTCGGCGCTGGCACGAGCGCCACGGCGGCGATCCGGTGGATACTGCCTTGATGGGCGGCGACGACTACGAGCTGATCTTCACGGTTCGTCCACGCCAGCGAGGACGTCTGCGGTCGGCGCGACGGCACATGGGCGATCTGCCGATAACCCGGATCGGCGTCGTCACCCGGAGTCCGGAACTGCGCGTCCGGAGCCCCCAGGGCTCTCGCGCGGTGCCACCCGGGTTCGAGCATTTCCGCTGATGAACCCGCTGCTGTCGCAGTCGCTCGGGCTGAAGATCGTCGCGCTCGTCGTCGCGGTGATGGGCTTCGTGCTCATCTACGAGACGCGGATGCTCGACTCCGGCTACGCCGCCTGGCAGGCGATGCTGACGACCGAGGGCGCGCTCAAGCCCGCTCCTGGGGCCGTGCTCCCCTTCAGCGCCACCGCCTACTGCAAGGGCACCACCACGGCCTCCGGGGTCGTCGCGCGCACGGGCGTTGCCGCCGCGGACCCGACCCTGCTGCCGGTCGGCACCGTCCTCAACGTCGCGACCGGCGACACCAAGTACAACGGCGTCTACACCGTGATGGACACCGGCCCGGCCGTCCAGGGCAGCCACCTCGACCTCTACATGTGGAGCTGCAAGGAGGCGCTCAGCTTCGGGCGCAAGAACGTGCAGGTCACGGTGCTGCGCCTTGGGTGGGATCCGCGCGCCAGCTCCCCCGGCCTGATCGACCGCATCTTCCGCGGCCGACTGACACGCCGGACGATTCCCCCTCCGGAGCCGCCCCCTCCCGCGAGCCTCGGCCCGGTGGGCGAGGAGATGCCGGACCCGGACGCGCCCGTCCCCGGCGTGGAGCCCGGCGGTCAGGCCACGCCTTCGGGCGAGGCCGTCGCGACCGGTGAGACGGCCTCCGCGGCCCCCCTGCCGGCGAACTGAAGCTCGTACAGCCGGCGATAGATGCCGCGGCGCGCCAGCAGTTCCTGGTGCGTGCCGACCTCGCGGAGCTCGCCGCGATGGAGCACCAGGATGAGGTCCATGTCCTGGATGGTCGACAGCCGGTGCGCGATCGCGATCGTCGTCCGGCCACGCATCAGCACCCGCAGCGCCTCCCTGATCAGCACCTCGGTCTCCGTGTCGACGCTCGACGTCGCCTCGTCGAGGATCAACACGGCCGGATCCGACGCCAGGGCCCGCGCGAACGACAGCAGCTGTTTCTGCCCGACCGACAACGTGCTCCCCCGCTCGGCCACCGCGGTCTCCAGACCGTCCGGCAGCCGGCGGATGAACGCGCCGGCGTGCACCGCATCGACGGCGGCCTGCACCGCCGCGTCGGTCATCGCCTCGTTGCCGAGGCGGACGTTGCCGGCGATGGTGCCCGAGAAGAGATGCACGTCCTGCAGCACCAGCCCGAACTGCGCGCGCAGATCCGCGAGGTCGAGCTCCCGAATGTCTGTTCCACCGATCGTGATCCGGCCCTCCTGCACGTCGTAGAACCGCAGCAGCAGGTTCACCAGCGTCGACTTGCCCGACCCGGTCGCGCCCACGATGCCCACCCGCTGCCCCGGGCGCACCTCGAACGACACGTCCGCGAGCACCGGCTCGCCCGGCACGTACGAGAAGCCGACGTGCTCGAAACGGATCGCGCCTGGCGTGAACGGCTTCGGCTGCGGCGGCGACGCGATGGCGACCGGCGTGTCGAGCAGGCCGAAGATCCGCTCCGACGAGGCCATGGCGCCCTGCAGCACGTTGAACTTCTCGGACAGGTCGCTGATCGGCCGGAAGAAGCGCTGCGAATACTGCAGGAAGGCCACGAGCGCGCCGAGGGTCAGCGACCCGTCGAGCGCCCAGCCGCCGCCGACCCAGATCAGCAGCGACGCCGCGAGTGCGCTGACCAGTTCCACCGCCGGATAGAACACCGCGTAGTAGAAGACCGAGTCGAGGTTCGCGTCGCGATGCGCGGCGTTGATCCGGTCGAACTCGGCGTAGTCCCGCGCCTCGCGCCGGTAGAGCTGCACCGTGGCGACGCCCGTGATGCGCTCCTGCAGGAAGGCGTTGATCCGCGCGATCCAGCTTCGGACCTGGCGGTACGACTCGCGGACGTGCGTCCGGAACCACTGCGTCACGAACCCGACGAGCGGCAGGACCGAGAACGCGACGAGCGCCAGCCGCCAGTCCATCCACACCAGGGCGCCCATGATGCCGACCAGCGTGAACACGTCTCCGAAGATCGAGACGACGCCGGCGGTGAAGAGCTCGTTGAGCACGTCCACGTCGGACGTCACGCGGGTCATCAGGCGCCCGACGGGGTTCCGGTCGTAGAACCGGAGGTCGAGGCGCTGCAGGTGGCGGAAGACGGCCATCCTCAGGTCGAACATCACCCGCTGGCCGATCATCTGCATCGTCCACGTCTGGATGGACTCCAGGGCGAACGAACCGAGCAGCGTCGCCAGGTAGAGGGCCGCGATCGTGCCGAGCCCCGACAGGTCGCGCGCCGGGATGTAGCCGTCGATCACCGTCTTCGCGAGGAACGGCGGCACCAGCTGCAGCGCCGAGTTGGCGACGATGGCCGCCACGGCACCGGCGACCTGCCACCGGTACGGGCGCAGGTACCCGAGCAGGCGGCGCATCAGCCGCGCGTCGTACGCCTTGCCGACGACCTCCTCGTCGTGCCCGTTCGCACTCATGACGCCGCCAGCTCCGCCTCGAGGCGCTGGTGCCGGTCCAGGTCGGCGTAGATGCCGTTCCGGCGGACCAGCTCGTCGTGCGTGCCGCGCTCGACGAGCCGCCCGTCGTCGAGCACCAGGATCTGATCCGCGTGGCGCACCGTCGACACCCGGTGTGACACGATGATGGACGTCCGCTGCCGCATCACGACGGACAGCCGGCGGAGAATCTCCTCTTCGGTGTGCGTATCGACGGCCGAGAGGGAGTCGTCGAGGACGAGAATCCGCGGGTCCAGCACGAGCGCACGCGCGATGGCGGTGCGCTGCTTCTGGCCGCCCGACAGCGTGATGCCGCGCTCCCCGACCACCGTCTCGTAACCGTTGGGGAAGGTCGCCACGTCGACGTCGAGCCGCGCCACGGCCGACGCCTCTGCGATCCGCGCCGGGCCGTCCTGCCCGCTGCGCGCACCGAACGCGATGTTCTCGGCGAGCGTCGCGCTGAACAGGAACGGCTCCTGGGGCACCATGCCGACGGCCTCGCGCAGCACGGCCAGCCGCAGCGTCCGGACGTCGTGGCCGTCCACGAACACGGTCCCCGGAGGCGGGTCCTGCAGGCGGGTCAGGCAGGCCAGCAGCGTCGACTTGCCGGACCCCGTGCCGCCGACAATCGCGGTGGTCGTCCCGGCAGGAATCGTGACGCTGACGTCGTGCAGGACCTCCCGGTCGCCGAACCGGAAGCTGAGATGCCTGAACTCGATCGCGCCACGCACCTGCGCCGGTTCGAGGGCCACCGGCGACGGCGGGTCGGCCACCTGCGGCACCGCGTCGAGCACCTCGAGCATCCGCTTCCACGACGCCAGGCCCCGCTGCAGGAGGTTACTGACCCAGCCGAACGCGATCATCGGCCAGGCCATCATCACGAGGTAGGCGTTGAAGGCCACCAGCTCTCCCACCGTGAGGCGCGCCGCGACGACCTCGCGGCTGCCCAGCCACAGCACGAGCAGCGCGCCGATGCCCATCAGGAAGCCCATGCTCGGGAAGTAGAATCCCTGCAGCAGGATCAGCCTTCGGTTGCGGCGGACGTACTCCTCGTTCGCGGCCCGGAACCGCGCCACCTCGACGGCCTCCTGCCGGTACGCGCGCACGACGCGCACCCCGGCGAGCGCCTCCTGGCTCATCGCGCTGACGTGGGAGAACTGGGCCTGGATCTCCTCGAACCGGTCGTGCACCTTGCGGCCGAAGTAGCGGACGAAGATCGACACGAACGGGAGCGGGATCAGCGCGACCGCGGTGAGCCACGGGTCGATCCGCACCATCAGCACGACGCCGGCCACGAACGTCAGGCCGGTGCCGGCCGCGTACATCACGGCCGGGCCCATCATCATCCGCACGGCGCCCAGATCGTTGGTCGCGCGCGACATCAGGTCGCCGGTCCGATGCCGCTGGAAGTACGCCGCGTCGAGCCGCAGCAGGTGGCCGAAGAACGCGTTCCGCAGCTCGTACTCGAAGTCGCGCGACGCCCCGACGATGATGCGGCGGGTCAGGAAGCGGAACCACCCGGCCATGGCCGCCAGCAGCAGCAGGCCCGCGGCGTACCCCTGCACCTTCCCGGCCGTCGCGTGGGCGGCCAGGTCGTCGACGGCATATCGCAACACCCACGGCCCCGCCAGGGTGAAGGCCGTCGACCCGACGATGCAGGCCAGGCCTTTCAGAAAGGCCCGGCGATGCCGGGCGAGGTGGACGAGCAGGCGGCGAGCGGGAGACACCAGCTCCAGTATAGAAGGGCGGGCAGCCACGTATAATGCCGGAACCCTCCCCCGCCGATACCCGAGCTATGCGCATTCGTATCGTGGTCCCCGTCTGCCTCGTCCTGGCCGCCCTGTTCACCGGTCGCGCCGACGCCCAGTTCGCCGCGCGGCAGACCGTGCCCGGCGAGAACTTCCACCTCGAGCTCGCGGGCATGTTCTGGTCGCCGACACCCGGCATCGTGATCGGATCCGACGGCCTGGCCGCGGTCTCGCCCACCGGCGTGGACTTCGTGCAGGAGTTTGGAATCGAGAACAAGCGCTTCACGGAGTTCCGTGCGGTGCTGAAGGGTGGACGCAGCAAGCTGCGCTTTGCCAAGCTGCCGTTCCGCTATCAGGAGTCGGCGCTGCTGCAGCGCACGATCACGTTCGGCGGCCGCACCTTCAACGTCTCCGCCAACGCCACGGCCGACCTCGAGTGGGACACGTGGACGATCGGCTACGAGAACGACTTCATCTCGCGGCCGCGCGGCTACTTCGGCTTCATCACCGAGTTCCGGTACAACAGGCTGAGAGCCAACCTCAGCGCGACGAGCAACGGCACGACGGTGTCGTCCCTGTCGGAGGTCAAGGCGCCAGTCCCGGCCTTCGGCGTGGTGGCCCGGGTGTACCCGCACCGGAACGTGTCGGTGACGGGCGAGATCACCGGGTTCAAGGTGCCGGGCTTCCTGGCCGACAAGCTCTTCTCGGCCGACAACGTCGACGCCAACCTGCGCAACATCGACATCTACGCCACGGTGAGCATCACCCGCTTCTTCGGCATCCAGGGCGGCTACCGGTCGTTGACGGCCGACTACGTCGTGGACGACGACACCGGCGATCTCGAGATGAAGGGCCCCTACTTCGGGGGCATGGTTCGCTTCTGACCGGCGGCTCCGGACGGGCGCGCTCAGCCTCGGGCGCGCCCCGGCTTCCTGGCCACGACCAGCAGGGACGACCCGAACGGCAGCGGCACCAGGGCTGACGCCGCGGCTTCGGCCCGCACCATGGCCGTCAGCACGGCATTGACCGGCGCGGACGGCACCCCGATGTCGGAATCGTCACGCACGCCCCGCCAGGGCCGCAGGGCCCGCTGCAGCAGCCGGACCGGCAACATCAGGGGCACGAGCGTCGCGAACATGAAGGACACCCGCTCGACCTCGAGCCCGGCCTGCGCCCCCAGTTGCCTCGCCAGCGCCGGCGTGTAGCGCCTGGCCTCCTCCCAGACCACGGAATGGTCGCCCCGCAGCCATTCCAGCGCCGCCATCGTCATCACCAGCGCCCCACCCGGCCGCAGCACCCGGGCCATTTCGCGGACCGCGGTGCGATCGTCCGGCAGGCACTGCGCCACGTCGAACGCCGTCACCACGTCGAACTGCCCTGACGCGAACGGGATCCGCGTGGCGTCGGCGCGCACGAGCGGCCGGCCGGCCGCACGCGCGATTTCGAGCCCGCCCGCGGACAGGTCGAAGCCGAACACCCGTCCGTACGGGGCGAGCATCGGGAGATTGTGGCCGGCGCCGCATCCGCAGTCGAGCAGGCGCAGATCCCGGCGCCCGCCGGCCACGCCGGCCAGGACGGGCGACACGTAGTCTCGAAACCCGGCGAACCAGAAGTGCCTCGCGTGCGCGAGATGGGTCAGCTCCAGCCGCCGGTCCATGCGGTCAGCGACGGCGGCGGACGGCGGGGCGGCGCGCCGGCGCCTTGCGCACCGGTTCGGCCACGGCCGGGGGCGATGCCCCCGCGGCGGCCAGGAGCGACGTGGGGGCCAGGTTCGGATCGAGCCTTCCCTGCCCGTACAGGTACCGGTAGTCCTCGGCCGTGCCGAGGATGCGCTTCACGTAGCCCTGCGTTTCCGGGAACGGAATGTCGTCGATGAACTCGTCCTGCGGAAGGCCGGGGCGCTCCGCGGTCCAGCGGTCCACGCGGCTCTCGCCGGCGTTGTAGCTGGCCAGCGCGAAGTGCGCGCCGCCGAAGCGGTCGATGAGATCCTTGAAGTACTCCGTCCCTATCCGGACGTTGACCTCGGGCTGACGCAGCATCGCCGTGGTGAACGGCCGGATGCCGAGCTTCTTCGCGTAGCGCCGCCCGGTAGCCGGCATGATCTGCATCAACCCGTACGCGTTGGCGTGCGACCGGATCTCGGCGGTGAACGTCGACTCCTGCGCCATCAGCGCCGCGATGAGATACGGGTCGAGCCCGTGCTGCTCCGAATACTTCGTGATGAGCGGCCAGTAGTCGAGCGGGAAGATGATGCGCAGCACGTCGGGCGGCAGCCCTTCCCCGCCGGCGGCCATGAACTGCGGATACGCGCGCCGCATCGTCGTGATGGCGCCCCGGAGCGCCGCGAAGCGCTCCTCCGCCGTCAGCGTCAAGCCCTGTTGGTGGCGGATCCAGGCGGACGTGGCCTGCAGCTGCGGCGTGTCGCCGAAGACCCGCTGCGCATACTGCACCTCGCGCAGCGCGTCGTCGTACATCTGCGCCAGGACGAGTTCCCGGATGATCCCGCTCGTCGAGACGACCGCCGACAGGGCGGCCCCGGGGCCGGCCGCGGTGATCCGGCTCGTGACCGCCGCCTCGCCCCGATCCGCCAGGAGCTTCGCGGCCAGCCGCCCGTAGTACGAGTTCTGGTAGTCGACGACCGCCAGGCGATAGCGCGCGCTCGCCGTCACACGATCGCCCAGCCGATCGCGCGCCCGGCCCGACCAGTAGATCCACGACGGCCGGTAATCGGACCGCGGGAACTGCCCCGCCGCCTGGTCGAAGACGTCGGCGGCCTCGTCGAAGCGCAGCCCGCGATAGGCCGTCCAGCCTACCTTCCAGGCCGCGCGCTCGGACAGACGGCTCCGCGGGAACAGCCGCAGCAGGTCGCGGAACGCCCGGTCGGCCTGCTCGTCCTGGTCCGCCGTGATGTAGTGCGTGGCCAGTTCGTCGAGCGCACGCTCGACCCACGGACTGTCCGGTGCGTCTGCGATCAGCTGATTGGCCAGCTGCTCGTAGGTGGTGCGGTCGCCGAGCAGCCGCGTGGCCGTCAGGTAGAAGTACCGGGCCTCGACGCCCCGCCCGGGGCTCGTGAGCAGCGGCCGGAGCGCCTCCCGCGCGCCCCGCCGGTCGCCGAGGTAGTGCTGGCACTCGGCCAGCCGCAGTGCGATGAGTTCCCGGCCGTCGGCGGCGGTGACATCGCTCAGGGCGCGGAAGGCATCACGCGCCTCGCTCCAGCGCCGGGCCGCGAACAACCGCTCCGCGCGCGCAAGGTCTCGCGAGACGAGGTCACCCAGGGGCTGATCGGCTGGCTGCAGCCGCAGGATGTTGTCGCGCGCGGTCATCGCCTGCGCACTCAACGGGAAGTCGTAGTAGATCCGCCGGAACGATTCGAGGGCGTGTTCGGTGTGCCCCACCGCGTTCTCGATCCGGGCGCGCTGCAGCCAGACGTCTTCGGGACTCGACAGCGTCTCCTCGGTCAGGGCGACGAGCACCCGCTCGGCGCGCAGCGGATCCTGCACCGCCAGGGCCGCCTCGGCCAGCCGCAGCGCCACCTGCTCCTTCAGTACGCCGTCGAGGGCTCGCGTGGCCAGCGACGCGAACGTCGCGAGCGCCTCCTGCTGCCGCCCCAGGCCGGCCTGTGCGAGGCCCGTGTAATAGCGCGCGTAGTCGGCCAGCGGGGAGCCGCCGAGGTCCCGCGCGGAGACGAACGGCAGCCCGGCTGCGAACTGCCCTTTGTTGATGAGCTGGGCTCCCTGGGCGAGCCGCCGCATGGCCGCGTCCACCGGCCGGCGTGCGCCGCCGGGACGGTACGCCGCATCCGGCACGAGCCAATAGAGCGACGGCTCACTCGGCAGCGGCGGGTGCTGGGTCGAAACGAGGAAGGTCGGCGCCGGCCCGAGGGCGGCCCCACCGGGCTGAGCTTGGCCAGCGCGCAGCGAAGCCGTGCCGAGGAGGGCCACCGCCGCGGCACCGGTGGCGTACAAAGCCAAGCGGCGCGACACGTTACGCCGATGCCTCGAGACGCGGGCCGTCATGGCTGGCACGTTCTGATTATACGGGTCCGCAGGCGTCATCCCTTTACCTCCGGCGCGGATGCCGTACAATGGATGCATCCAGACGGTGTATCGAGCGTTACCCGCTGGACGATCAGCTCACCCGAAGGGGGCGAATCTGGCTTCGACGGGGGTTCGAGATCGCGGGATGCATGCCGAGCTCCATTGACTCGTTAATCCGATGGAACATCCGTTAACTGCGGACAATCAGTACGCTCTCGCAGCCTAATACACTGTGAGCGTTCGCCCTGGCCTCGCCTGGTGGTTGGGGGTCGAACGTCATTAAGCAGGCTGGCTCACGGGTGGCGGCTCGGCGCTCGGGGGTGAGATTTACCGGGTCTGGTGTCCGGCGGTTTTTCGCCGCTTCCTCACGCCGGGCACGAGAATTCAGAAGCGGACACGCATGTAGAGTCCCACGACGACGGGCTTTCGGACGCGGGTTCAACTCCCGCCGCCTCCACCATCTAAGTGTTGCAATACAAGGACTTGCCTGTCTCTGACTGGCTCGTCTCCACACTGTTTCCACGCCGCGCCTCGAGGCGCGCGCTGTCCAGACGGCCAATCGCCCCGTCGATGGCCGCTGGGCTGAGGTGCATATAGCGCTGGGTTGTTCTCAGGTCCCGATGTCCCGCGAGTTCCTGAATCGCCCGCGCTGGCACGCCGCCCATCGCCAAATGCGAGCAGAACGTGTGGCGGAGGATGTGGACCCCGTGCTTGACCCCGGCTGCTTTCGCGGCCTCGGCGGCATGGTTCTGAATGATCTTCATCGTCAACGGTCGTCCCCCCTCGCGCACCAGCACCCGGGGGCCGGCAAGGTGGCGATGGGTCTGGAGCGCCGCACTGAGCCGGCTCGTCATCGGCACGTACCGCAGTCGTCCTCCTTTGGGTGTGGTGACCTCACCTTTCCACTCAGACTGCTGCACGCAGATCTGCTGACGCTGAAAGTCGATGTCCTGCCATTCAAGCGCCATGATTTCCCCCAGCCGAAGTCCGGCATCTCCGCCGAGCAACACGACAAGATAGGAGGTCGGGCCAAGTCGCTTGGCGGCCTCCGCTAACCGGTCGTAATCCGGGAAGTCGTGGAACTGTGCCGGGGTGATGGGTACTGGCAGCAGCCGAATCGTACAGGGCAGTTGTGCGAGCGTCTTCCACTCCACCGCGGTCTTTAAAAGGACGTTCAAGACGGTCACCACGTTGTTGACCGTCTTCGGCGCCTTGTCTGCCAAGCGATGCTTCAATTGCTGGACAGCTTCGTCCGTGATCGCATCAAGACGCTTCCCGCCAAAGGCTGGAAGCAGATGGTGGCGCAGGATCGTCTCCTTGGCGGCGATACCACTGGGCTTCTGGCGATTGGCGCGGGCATAGCCGTCCATGAAGCGCGGCGCAAACTCGTTCAGTGTCGGCACCTCCTTCTTGGGGGCAGGTAAGCCGTGGACCAGCAGGTATCGCTCGCGTTGCTCACCCCAGCGCTGAGCGACAGACTTGCTGACCCGCATCACCTTTTTTTCCTCGTACCGCCGACCTGTCGCCAGCCGGACGTTGATGCGTACTTGAAGTCCTCCGGTTCGAAAGGGGCGCACTGTGACGCTCATCGCTGACCTCCGATCGGTGAGGCCGCCCGGTTCTGGTCGAGCCAGTCGACCAAGGTGCCTTGATCGACCCGGAGCCGGCGCCCGAGGCGAACAACCCCCGGCAATTGGTGGCGTTGAATCATTTTGTAAAGCGCGGAGACCGATTGGCGCAGCAGGAGCGCGACCTCGGGAATGGTTAAGAGCACTGGGCGAGAAGACGGCATAGAGAACACCTTTCAATTAGCGTTGCCGGCGTCCCACCCAGACCCAGAATTAGGTTGGTGCAGGCCGCGCGGCGCGTTGATGAAGCGGAGCGATTTGTTGAATCATCACCGTAACCAGATTAAAACATAAAACGGTTTCTGTGTCAACCGTTAACTACATGTTTTTGATAAAAGCCGCCGAAATGAAGCCATAATGCCTATAAAAACGTCCTTGTAATGGAATGTCACAGGATTTGATGCGATTTGAATACGAACTAAATATACGTATTCATGAACTAGAATATTACTTATTCTGGTTCTTGTATTTCAGCTATCCTTGCGACGAGTGGTATCAGTGACTCGTCGTCCATGCTTCCATCTGTAGGCCCGCTATGGTCTCCCGCGCTCCGCTAAGCCTCTCGATGGGTCGTCGCCGTGAAGACACCGTCCCCCACCTTGTGCTCGTGGCGGTGCCCGGACATGTGGTGCCTCATCGACCGGACCCGCTTCCCCCCGAGGTGTTACTGGAGGCCCTGACACACGCCCCGACGCCCGAGACCGTGTGGCAACTGGCCCTTCGGTGGGGGTGGCTCGGTGGTCCTGAGTCCTATGCCGAGGTGGACGCCTATCCGGCCCCGGCGATGGCGGAGCCGGTGTCGCGCTGGCTGGAGACCCTGACGGCACTTCGGACGTGTGTCCAGACGTGGCAAGACGCGCGTGCCCGGGGTGGACGACCGACCGATCCGCGGGAAGACCCGCGACTGGTCCAGCTTGCCGAAGTCACCACGCAGGTGGGTGGGGACCCGCGCGTGCAGTGGCAGCTCCAGCTAGACGGCTGGCACCCGCGGGCCTCGACATTGGCGCAGGCGCTGTGGATCGCGTGCGGCGACCTTGTCCGGCGCGATGGCGAACTACGGCCCTGCGTGGAGTGCGGGCGTTGGATGGAGATTGGCCCGGGGGCGTTTTCGAAGAATCGTCAGCTGTGTTCAGACGCCTGCAAGCTCATCCGGCATCGGCGGCGTACGCTTGGGACCGAGCCCGCGCCGCGATCAAGGTGATCAGCGTCGCGGTTGCCGGTCAGCACTAGAGAACCTGTCCCTCCGCCGTCCCACGCTGGCGCAGCGCCTCGTAAAGCCCGGCTGGGCCAAGCAGCACATCCTTCAGCCCATCTCGCACTGCCTCTGAGTCCAGCGCCTGCGTGCTCATGGCGGTGTGCGCCTCCAAAGCGCTCATCACGGCGTTCAGGATCTCTGACTTCAGGTCGGGCGAATTGGCGAACTGTTCCTTGGAATTGTTGATCGCCTGCACCACCAGCTTCTGCGACTCCAGCAGCTTGCCCTTGATGACATTGTTCACGTACACGAGCTTGTCTTGCTCAGTCAGGTCGCCCTCGAACAGGTCATTCACCCGCTGGATGATCTCGTTCAGGAGCGCCTTCTGCTTCGCCTGCACCGTCCCGCTGCCCGCCTCGGTGATCGGGTCCAACGTGGGCGTCTCGCCTCCCGAGAGTGGCATGGGCTGGTTGCCCCGATTCTTCAGGGTGTGGTGCGTCAGCACGACTTTTGAGAGGTCGATGCCCTCACGCTCGCGGCCAAATTCCAACAGCCGCAATACCTGCCTGAAGAAGATTCCACGCTTTTCAACAGCCGTATTGCCGTAGTCGAACATCTGCGACAGGTAGGTGTAGAGCCGTTGAAACGCAGCCATGTCAGCCTGAAACAGCCGCAGCGCGTTCAGTTCGCTCTGCGCAGCCTCGGCGGCGATGTGGTCGTTCTTCTCCGTAGCGACCTTCAGAGCCTCCTGTGCCGCCTTGTACGTTCGGTGCAGTCGGTCCACGACCGGCTCCACTGCTGCCACGAGTTCACTCTGCTTGGCGTCGGGCTTCAGTTCCACGGCTACGACTCGATCCACCTCGAACTCGTCGTAGTACCCGGCGGCGTCCAGTTTGGCCTTCAGGTTATAGACGAGATTTGGGTCGGTCACGTCCGACAACTCGGCCGTGGCGTAGTAGGTCTTGAACGCCGCAAGAACCTCTGCCGGGTCGTTCACGAAGTCCAGTACATAGGTCGTGTCTTTGCCGGGGTGAGCACGATTCAGCCGAGACAGGGTCTGCACGGCCTGAATGCCCGCGAGCCGCTTATCGATATACATGCCGCAGAGGAGGGGCTGGTCGAAACCTGTCTGGAACTTATTCGCCACGAGGAGGACTTGGTACTCGTCGGTGTTGAACGCTTCGCGGATGTCGCGTCCCCGCAGGTTCGGGTTGAGGGTGGCGCTATGCTCCGAGAATGCGTCTGGGCCGGATTCCGCATCGTGCACTTCGCCTGAGAATGCTACGAGCGTTCGAATCTGGTAGCCGCGATTCTTGATGTATGTCTCGATGGCTAATTGCCATCGAACGGCTTCTTTTCGACTGCCCACGACCACCATCGCCTTGCCACGCCCTTTGAGGAGGGGCGCTACGAGGTCGCGGAAGTGTTCGACAACGATCTGGACCTTTTGCGCGATGTTGTACGGGTGGAGCCGGACCCAGCCCATGATCCGCTTCATGGCCGCACTGCGTTCGACTTCCTTGTCGTCCAGTTCTTTCCCGGCGTTGGCCAGCTTGAAGGCCAACTTGTACGTCGTGTAGTTCCGGAGGACATCGAGGATGAATCCCTCCTCGATAGCCTGTCGCATCGAGTAGACGTGGAACGGCGTCGGCAGATTGTCCGCGCCAGCCGGTCGGCTCGGGTCAGGCCGGGTACCGAACAACTCCATCGTCTTGGTCTTCGGCGTAGCCGTGAACGCGACGAAGGTGATCCCGGTGTCGTCAGCCCGTGCAGCCATCTGCGCGGCCAACACGTCGTCCATGCTGATCTCGCCACCGTCGCCCAATTCGGCTAGTTCATCGGGGGAGAGCACCGCCTTGAGCTTGGCTGCAGCTTCTCCGGTCTGCGAACTGTGGGCCTCGTCAGCGATTACGGCGAACCGCTTGCCCTTGGTCGCCGCGAGTTCTCGGACCGCCTCCAATGCGAAGGGAAAGGTCTGGATGGTACAGACCACGACCTTCTTGCCGCCGGACAGGGCGTCGGCCAACTCGCCGCTCTTGCTGCTGCTTTCGCCGGTGATGACGGCCACCACGCCAGTGGTGCGCTCGAAGTCGAAGATCGCCTCCTGCAACTGATGGTCGATCACGTTGCGGTCGGAGACGACCAACACGGAGTCGAACAACTTCTGGTCGTGCGCGTCGTGCTGATCAGCCAGAAAGTGGGCGGACCACGCAATCGAGTTCGTCTTCCCAGACCCCGCCGAATGCTGGATCAGGTACTTGCCACCCGGTCCCTGTGCCCGGACTGCGGCCAGCAGCTTTCGCGTGGCGTCTAGTTGGTGGAACCGGGGGAAGATGACGGTCTTGATCTGCTTCTTCTCATCGCGCTGGGTCACTAGATAGCGACCGAGGATCTCCAACCAACTCTCCCGTGCCCAGACCTGCTCCCACAAGTACGCCGTTCGATGGCCCCCATGTTCCGGCAACGGGTTGCCCGCCGCTCCGTGGTCGCCTTGGTTGAATGGCAGGAACTGGGTGGCCGGACCCGCGAGCCGGGTCGTCATGTGCACCTCGCGGTTGCTGACAGCGAAGTGGACCAGCGCGCCGCTCGGGAAGGCCAGCAGCGGCTCAGTGGCTTGGCCCTTCGGCTTCGGGTGGCGGTCGAACCGGTACTGGTCGATGGCATCGCCGACGCTTTGGGTGAAGTCGGTCTTGAGTTCGACCGTCGCCACGGGAACGCCGTTCAGGAATAACACGAGGTCGATGCAGTTCTCGTTGTGGAGCGAGTATCTAACCTGCCGCACCACCCGCAGACGGTTGGCGGCGTAGCGGCCGAGGATATCGGGGTTTATGCCCAGCGCCGGCTTGAACTGGGCGAGAGGCAGCTTGCCCCGCAGGCCCAGCATCTCGATGCCGTGCCGGAGTACATCCAACGTGCCCCGCTGGTCGAGCGAATCGCGTAGGCGGGTCAGCAGCGTCTCGGCGGCGTGCGCGCCGTGGTTCTTGACGATGGCCTCCCACGCTTTCGGCTGGGTGGCCTGCACCCACGCCAGCACGTCTTGGGGGAACAGTGCCCGTGTCCGGTCGTACTTCGCCGCGTCCCCATCGGCGCACAGCCAGTGGTGAGCGGCGAGGTACTCACAGATCTCGTCCTCGAAGTTGATTTCCTTGTGCAGGCTCATGCTGACGGGGAAGCCGGTGAGGGCCAAATCAGTCGGCACAATTCGAACAGCAGAGCCTGTCGGTCATCTAGTTCAGCGGGACCAAACCTGTCCACCGCATGAAAGGCCAGCTTATGGGTAGCCGCAAACGCGGCAAAGTCCAGCTTGCTCTTGTAGGTGTCCGCCAACAGCGTTTCGTTCCACAGCAGGGTGTTGGCGTAAGACTTCAGCTTCTGGCTGAACGGCTCGTTCCCGCTGGAGATGTTGTCTTTTCCCTTCAAAAGAAGCACGCCTCCGAGTCGATTCCGTTCCTGCTCGAACCGTTCGTCGTCGTTGGCAAACAGGGCTAGGTTGGCGTCATTCCGCGACAGGATGTGCTCGATATGGAACCCGTTCACCGCTCCCCGGTTCATCACCAAGTTCCACAACGGGTGAGGCATCTGCTGCCTCATCCCCCTGCTGAGCAGAAGCTCCACCCGTGCAAACAGGTATCGTGCGAAGCGGCTATTCACACGGTCGATTGACATTGGCTTGAACAGCGCCCAGTTGAACGCCTCAAGATCAGGAATGCCACGGCGTTCCCGCAGTTCCTCGATCAGATGCTTGTCGAAGATCCCCGGAATCTCCGCTGCGGGGCGGTCACGAATAGCCGCGCTGATCTCGAACAGCCGCTCCGTGTACTGATTGGAGTCATACGCGCCTTGGAGCTGCAGCAGCGAGAACATCCGATCAAGGCCCGTGGCCACCGCCTGAATCTTGGCGGCTTCCTCCGGGTCATCGACTTGGCAGGCGGCGAGCACCAGCATGAACTGGTTGTCCTGCTCGTTGAGACTGTTGCAGTACACGGCCATCGACTCGTCTGAGTCCGATTTGCTCGCTGCGAACAGACGGGCATAGAGTCCCGTGTAGTACCGAAACGGCCCCTTCAAGAAGGCTTTCGCGCCGACGGTGTTGTGGTCGAGCTTCAGTGTCTGGTCAAGGTCTGCTTTGAACATCTCCCGGTGGTAGTCACCATCAAAGCGCTGACCGTCCTTCCGGCTGCTGGCGAACTTGGCTTTCAGCCAATACCGAAACACGCTGTCGATCTCGGCATCTCCAACGGCCTGAACCTGCTCCTCCCAGAGCGTGTTGTACTTCCCGTTCTCGAGTTCCAGCTTGTCGATTTGGCCGAGGAGCTTCCCCTTGAGGATCTCGTAGGGCTTCAGCCGCACACCACGGTCATTGATGACCTCGAACACCATGGGGACGTGGGCCGTCTCGACGGACAGGTTGATCAGCACGAGCCGAAAGAGGAAGTAGTGAACGAACGTCTCGAATTTGTGCTTCGTCGTCAGCCGCCCTTGGAGATCGGCAGCGATGATCTGATAGTTGGCAACCATATTGACGGCCGTGATCCCGCTGGAGGTACTGATCGTCGAGGGATCGTCGCCTTCGACGAGTGCCTTGAGGACGTGGAGATGCCGAACGTGGTTCATCCAGAACTCCTGCTCGGTGCCGGAGAACCCCGCGATCTTTCGGTCAATCCAGTTCTGGGTCTTGGACCCAAACGCCTTCGCCATGGCCAGCAACTTCAGAAGGATCAGCGTCAGCGTCGTCAGACGTTGCTGGCCATCGACGACGAAGACACGCCCGCCGACCGGATTCGTGACGTACGTATTGAGGTAGTACCACGGGTACCGAGCGTTGATGTTTTCCTTGTTCGGCTCCAATGCCCCATGTTTCGCGTACGCTTCATCGAATTGATAGAACACGTCGTCGAGTAGCCGCTTGACTGGCTCACCCGTCCACTTGTAGTCCCGCTGATAGAAGTCGATGAAGTAGACCGTCGTGGAGAAGGTCTGGTCGAGGTTCTGCTTGTCGGGCTGGATGTCCATGTCAGACTCAGTGGAATGGGGCGAAACGGGTGCTGCGACGTTCACGGGTTACGTTCATGCGGCCTCGGTTCCGACCAGCCCGCGCACGTCGATCTTGCCTGTGACGGCGGCGGAGATCAGGGCGGTCCGGCGTTCTTGCAGCAGATCGATGGTTTGCTGGGCTTCGGCTGTGAGGGCGTCGATCTTGGCGGTTTCGCGGCCGAGGAAGGCGGCGATCAGCGACTGCTCCGTTGGTGGCGGAACCGCGAACAAGACAGCCTTCAAAGATTCCCGGTTGATCTTCGGCATCGCAACCCGTTGCGACTCAAGCACCGCGAATGCAGAAAAATGATCGGAAAGGATCAGCCAGAACAGGAACGGATTTGTGAGGCCAGAATGCGCCCGGAGTGGGTACATATCCGCGCTGCATAGGCAGTCCTCGGGAGCGACGCAGACCTTCCGCAAGGCGGGGCGAATCTTGCTGTAGACGACATCTCCTGTCTTGCACAGGTACTTGCCGCTCTCCGCCCCCTGCTCGTCCGCCGTTTCGAGAGCTAGTAGTCTTCCAGTGCCAGATTCGATGTGATTCGGTGCGATGAGCGACAGTTCCGAAAAGGCGGCGTCCGCTGGATCGACTTGCCCCTCTGCGACATGGACACACCTTTGGAATCGCTTCACGGTCCAATGCGCTGGCACGCTCCCCAGCCACTCGATGCCAGAGTCCTTCATGGGAGCGTGCGGGTTCAGCCCCTTGGTGACGGCGTGGGAGATGACGGCTTGGCGCTTCTCCTTCAGTAGGTCGATCAGCCGCCGCTGCTCGGCCACCAGCGCGTCGATCTTCGCGGTTTCGCGGTCGAGAAAGGCGGCGATCTGAATCTGCTCACCACTGGGCGGGAACCCAGCCCTCTCATCGAGGTACTGCTGCTGGTCGAGATTCTGAATGCCTGATGTCTGCTTGATCGAGCGGGTATTGAGACGGACGGCGTATGCCGCCGCGTGGAGATAGCGCCAGAAAGACGAACTCATGCCCGGAGCGATCTGAACTCGGGCAACGAAATTTGAGCAGACAGCTGGGTGGTCGTCATCGTAGAGAACGACGCACCCCACCGGCTGCAACTCGCCCCCGCCGGACTTCTCAAGAAGCAGGTCGCCCCGGCTGAGGACGCGACCCGTGCGTTCGTTCTGCGTCACGTTCCGAATCGTGGGTTCGCTCAGTTCAACTCGGAGCCTTTGCCGGTCGAAATCGGCGACCCTTACACACGGAATATCGTTCTCGTCGTCCTTGGCTTCGTCTCCCCAGATGCCATTCTTGCAGCCCACGGTTGACCACTTGATCCGATCAAGCGCCCAATGCCCCGGCACGTTGCCTAGCCACTCCACGCCGCTGTCCTTGTACTTCGGGTAACGCGGGAAGCTCACTTCGACAACTCCCCGATCATCGTCAGAATGCGGTTGGTGACCACCTTCAGGTCGGCATCGATCTCGGCCAGTTCTCGGGGCGGCTTGAAGACGTAAAAGTGCCGGTTGAATGGGATCTCGTAGCCGATCTTCGTCTTCTCGTGGTCGATCCACGCATCGGGGGCATGAGGCAGCACTTCGCGCGTGAAGTACGTCTCTACGTCCTCGTTCAGGGGCACGTTCTCGGTATCACGTAGGTTGGCGTCCGGCTGCGGCTTACCCTTCAGCTTGCCCTTGGTGGCGTTCACGATCCTCCCGGCCGCATCCCGCTCGGGACGTTCGACCGTGATGGTGCGGTACCCGAAGTCCTCATTCTTGAAGATCCGGCTGATCGGCACGCCGTCCGTGGTGACATCCTGACAGTCACCGAACAGGCGCGTGATTGCCTCGATGTGCTCGGGACTCAGTTCCTTGCGCTTGCTGCCGAGGCTTTTCCGCATCTTCTGCCAGAAGCTACTGGCGTCGATCAGTTGGAGCTTGCCCTTCCGGTGCTCGGGCTTCCGATTGCTGACGATCCACACGTAGGTGGAGATGCCGGTGTTGTAGAACATGTCGGTCGGGAGACCGATGATCGCCTCGACGAGGTCGTTCTCCAGCACGTAGCGGCGGATCTCGCTCTCGCCCGACCCCGCCCCGCCCGTGAACAGCGGCGAGCCGTTCAGGACGATCCCGAAGCGGCTGCCGCCGTCCTTGGCCGGCCGCATCTTGGAAATGAGGTGCAGGAGAAACAGCAGAGAGCCGTCGCTGACGCGAGGCAGGCCGGGACCGAAACGCCCGTTGTAGCCCTGCTGCTCAGCCTCCCGCCGGACCTCCTTCTCGATCTTCTTCCACTCCACGCCGAACGGCGGGTTGGACAGCATGTAGTCGAAGTGCTTGCCGGGGAGCCCGTCGTTCGACAGCGTGTTGCCGAAGATGATGTTCGCGATGTCCTGCCCCTTGATCAGCATGTCCGCCTTGCAGATCGCGTAGGACTCGGGGTTCAACTCCTGCCCGTACATCACGAGTCGGGCGTCGGGGTTCAGGTCCGCGAGGTGCTCACCGGCGACGGACAACATGCCCCCTGTGCCCGCCGTGGGGTCGTAGATGGACCGGACCACTCCCGGCTTGGTCAGGGCGGCGTCGTCCTCGATGAATAGCAGGTTGACCATCAGCCGGATGACTTCGCGGGGCGTGAAGTGCTCCCCTGCCGTCTCGTTGGACAGTTCGGCGAATTTCCGAATCAGCTCCTCGAAGACCACCCCCATCTGGGCATTGCTGACGGCGTCCGGGTGCAGGTCGATATGGGCGAACTTCTCGGACACCAGATACAGCAGCCCTGACTTGACCAGCCGGTCGATCTGGGTGTGGAAGTCGAAGGACTCGAAGATGTCTCGCACGGCGGGCGAGAACCCTTGCAGGTAGGCGAACAGGTTCTCCTTGATGTGGTCCTGATCGCCCATCAGCTTCTTCATGTCGAGGGGCGAGGTATTGAAGAACAGTTGTCCGGATTTCCGAAGCAGGAACGGCTCCGGGTTCACCCCGGCCTTTTCTCTGGTCGCCAGTTCCGTCAGCACGGCGGGCTTGGTGGCCTCAAGGACGCAATCCAGCCGCCGCAGCACGGTGAACGGCAGGATGACCTTGCCGTATTCGGACTGTTTGTAGTCGCCGCGCAGGAGGTCGGCGACAGACCAGATGAAGGACGAGAGGTTCGGATCAGGCATAGGCCGGGAGCAGTATGGACCCGACTGAGGAACCCGGGCAACAACGCACAGTTCCGGAGGCGGAGTGACCCGAAAGCCGCACTACCGGCAGTACCAGTTGGTCAGCGGCGTCCCACAGGCGGAGGCTGGCCGGTAACGTGGTCCGAAAGTGTGGCCGCGAGGCGTGCGTACATCCGGGCACTTGCTGCCGCCTGTTCTCTTGGTCCAACCTCGTCGACCAGCAGCTTGGGGTCTTAGGACGGCGGGGTGTTCGGCACCAGACGCGCGTGTCGAACATCCGCTGGTGTGCGTCACGGCCCACACTGACAGACCTCTCGGCGGTGCCATCTCCAGCCAGCAGAGATCCCACAGACATACGTGGATGCGGCCCACCGTCGAGACCATGCCACAGGCACTAGGTCGTCGATTGGCCAGTCAACAACGAGAACTCTGAAAGACGGCACGTGACCCGGCTGTCCTCAGTACGACGATCTAGGGCCACAAGGTCGCGTGGTGTATGGGGTGTCTGTCCCCAGTTGGAGGGAAACGATCCAGCCCGTCGCTCGCGATCGATATTCCCCGTAACTCGTTGCGTAATAAGCAATAGAGAAATTTTTTCACCTGCCAGCCTGAATCACCCGTTCCCCCCATAAATAGCTCGTAGAACGGTCCGCCTGTTGAGCCAAGCCCATGCGGAAACCAGTTCGTCGTCCACGTCGGCACACGCTCCGGTGTCCCGACCGTGTCAAGAAGCCATCTCGCCGGGTGCTAGAGGCTACGTGTATCTGAGTGAGTTGAGAGAGGAATGTGAGGAATGTGATGAAGATGACTGAAATACAAGGATCAATCCCGGAGGTGACGAGGACTGTTCTAGGAACTACGGATCGCCAAGGACAGGGTCAACACCAAGAAGAAGACGATGACGATGAAGGAAGAGTGCTGTGTGGGTCACCGGCGGATCACCAAGGCCACATGCTCGCGGAATGGATTGACAGAGATATTCGACCAGAGGCCTTTATCACCATCCTGCTTCCGTTCATCGCTGGCGTACGACCACACGAACAGCGGCGAGTACGAGACCACCAGTTCTACCTGAATCTCTGGACGAGGAGAGCTGAGAAGGCCTTGTGGGGGGCATCAGCATGGCGACTGACCGACTACCACGACCGATGCGTATTCTTCTTGATGCCCGAAACGATCTGTCAGCAGTGGCGAGGAGAGGACGGTACGGGAGGGTTGCAGCACTATCACGGGGTGTGTCGATTTCCAGATCGTCCGATGCGTGAAGAACATGCCGGCGCCCACCTGTCTCCCGAACAACGCTGCGGGCGACTACAGACGGCGCTCATCGATGCCAGCAAGACGACGCCAGAACCCTACGCGACCCACCCGCGAGACCGTCTGCGTGGCGCCAATATCGATGTGAGGCCCTACCGGAGTGAACATGCGCCCTACCTGTTCAAACAACTGCATCCACGCTTTGCGCACCACTGGACGGAACGCGCGGACGGACTTCAACCGGACAGCGGGCTCCTGATCTTCCCCCACCTGACCCGTTCAAGACAGCCGGCCCGGGTCTTCACGCCATGATGACGAGTGGTCGATTCGCCAGTTTATGAGGTGCGCGCGCGTCTCGGGCCTGTCTCCAACCGTCTCCGCTATGTTTCCATCACAGGGGACCCGTGGCGTCGGATCTCGTCCACTCGTGTCGACAGACCAAAGCCAGATAACCTGTTTCGCGAGTGGCCTTTAGAGCCATAACAGCCACGCCATCAATCACTTACGCTAAAGCCATGCCTCAGGGTTCAACTCCCGCCGCCTCCACCAACCTTCGGTTCGCTCAGGCCTGCTGTCGGCGCCGGTGCTCGGCGCCGAGGGCACGCCGTTGCCCCGCCGCCTCCCCTAATTCAAGTCCGGCGTCTGCAACGCCGTTGCGTGCCACGCCTTGTTGCGGACGTGCGTGCGCGACTTGATGCGCCAGCCCTCGGGCGTGCGCACGTAGACGTCCTCGTAGCCGCCGTGCCGCTCGATGGTGCCGGGGCCCTTCATGCCGAGCTGCACCAGGTAGATGCGGCCCGTCGCACCATCGGCCGTCGGCGTGACCTCGTGGTTCAGCATCAGGTGGCTCCAGTCGGTCCACACGAGCTTCGTCTTGCAGCCGCGCGTGCCGCCGCCAACCAGCGCGGCCAGGGCGTCACGCCCCTTCGCGAGCACGCGCCCGCCAGCCGCGAACCCCGCGTCGGAGTTCCTGTCGATGAACACGCCGTCGGCCGTGAAGACGTTCGCGTAGTCGTAGCCGTTGTTGGCGCAGGTGTCGATGCCGTACGCATAGCGGTTGATGAGCTGCGTGATCTGCTGGTAGTCGAGCGCCGTCAGCGTGCCCGGCGTGCCCTGTGCCTCGACCTGGCTGCCAACGCCAGAACGCCCGAGCGCAAAGGCCGCGACGATCGCCGCCACGACGAGCACGGCCGAGGATCTCTGTCTGTCCATTGGGGCATCTCCTCCGATGCGTGGGTCACATCGTAGCCCCTCGGCACGCCAGGCAGGTAGCAGGCCGGCCCTGTGTCACACGCGGCCGGGCCATCCCGACCGTCGGACTACAATCCCCCTCCATGGGCCAGCCCATGACGTCCGTCACGCACCCGATTTGCGTCGACTGGATCGCCGAGGGCCTGCCCGGCCGCATCGGCCTCACCTTCGCACCGGGCAAGCACAACGACTCGACGTTCGGCGGCACCTGGGAGCGCGACCTCGCGGCCGACCTCGATCGACTCGTGCGCGAGTTCCAGATGCAGGTGCAGGTCTGCCTGCTCGAGGACCACGAACTGCACCGCCTGAGGATCGCGGCCCTGGTCGAGGAGGCGGAGCGGCGCGGCGTCCGCGTGCATCGCCTGCCGATTCCGGACGGCGGCGTGTTACCCGATGTGGCGCCCGTGCGAGCGCTGGTCGACCAGATCGTGGCCGCCGCACAGGGTGGTCACACTGTGGTGATCCACTGCGCCGGGGGCCTGGGTCGCGCCGGCATCATCGGAGGCTGTGCGCTCGTGCGGCTCGGCGCGTCGCCGGACGAGGCGCTCGAGATCCTGCGAACCAGGCGCAGCCCTCACTGTCCGGAAACAGCCGAGCAGCGAGACGTCATCCGACGCTTCGAGTAGCGGCTCGAACCAGACGATCGCGGACAGTGAGCCACACGCTCAGTCCCAGGGCCCCCGCCAGCACACCCACGGCCAGTGCGTCGGCCACGCGCGGCCCGACGTCAATCCTCGCGACTTCCCGAATGAGCAACTGCACGTAGGACGGAGGGTCGTGATAGCCCAGCCGGGCTCGCACCTGCCAATGCCAGTCGGTGAACGGGCAGTAGCCCCACCCGTACCAGGCCCCGAGGCCGAGCCACGACAGGGCGGTCAGGAGCGCCGCGACGAGCTGCATCACGCGGGTCCGCTTCCAGATCCAGCCGACGCAGGTGAACAGCGTCCAGGCCGTGTGGACCACGAAGAACGCGAGATTCAGCCACTGGTCCATCCGTGGAAGGGGCCGCGCCCGCCCGCATCCGGCGGGAGCACTACAGTCGTTGGCGGCGCTGGCCGTACGAAGATCGATCGCGGGAGGCCGGACCTCCGCCTCCGGGCGTCCGCTACTCGAGCGCGAGGGTGTCGCCGCCGGAGCAGCCGCTGCCAACCGGCAGCGCCGCGCCTTCACGGGCGGCGCGCAGCGCCAGCGCGCGCAGCAGCACCACGCTCTCCTCGTCCGGGTGCAGGTCCCAGACGGGCACCTGGTGCTCGTCGTCGAAGGGGTCGACGTACTGCCCGTTCTCGCGCACCTCGAAGTGCAGGTGCGGGCCGGTCGACCGGCCGGTGCTGCCGACGAGCGCGATCACGTCGCCGCGCCGAACCGTCTGCCCCACCGCGAGGTCGGCGGCGAACTTCGACAGGTGCGCGTAGAAAGTCTGGTAGCCGTGCCCGTGATCGAGGATCACGAGGTTGCCGAACGCGCCCCGACGTCCGCGGAAGGCCACCGTCGCGTCGGCTACCGCGTGCACCGGCGTTCCGGTGGGCGCCGACATGTCGACGCCGACGTGCTGGCTGGCGATCCGGACGGTCCGCACCCGCGTCACGCGCTCGCCGCTCGCGTTCTTCACGGTCACGCGCCGCCGCACGGACCGCGTCGCGGCCCCGACGCCGCGCGAGATGCGCTTGTAGTCGACGGCCGATTGCCACAGCAGGCGCTCGTACTCGACGTCGCCGGCCCCCACGAGGGCGCCGGGGCGATCCTCACGCGGAAGCCACCACACGCCCGTGATGCCGCGGCCCGTGGCACTGTCGAGCAGCTCGACGCCGAGCAGACGCGACGGCGCCTCGGCCGTACCGGCGGTGAACAGGATTCGCAGCAACTCGTCGGCCGCGGTGGGGCGACCGCCAGCCATCCGGCGCGCGATGATCCCCACTTCCCACCTGAGGTTCTCCGGTACCTCCGCGAGAGCCTGTTCGACGTCGCTGTCGAGGGCCGGCACGGGCAGCGTCAACGAATCGTGCGTCGCCACTTCGCAGGTCCACGCCGCCGCCTGTACCGCCACGAGCGGCGCGTCACGACGCAGCAGGGCCGGGACCGCGCTGGCGTCGGGGCGGCCCGCCACGAACGCCACCGTGTCGACTGACCCGCTCGGGTTCGACGCCGTCGCGACGCTGACACAGTGGGCCGCGTCGGCCGGGGCGGCGGTCTGCCCCGGCTGCCCGCCGGCCAGCACGTCGCCCATCTCGGCTTCGGGCAGGCCGAACGACACGGCCAGCGACTCCAGTTCGCCCGGTGTCAGGCATCCGGTCTGCACCACGCGGGTGGCCACCGTCAGCGGCACGGGGGCGGGCGCCGTCCTGCCACGAGGGGCCGGCGAGGCCTTCGATGGCGTTGCCGTGGTCTTGCGGGGGGGCACTCGGCGGCTCTTGGCGGACGCGCGGCGTACGGTGGGCCGTGACGCCGTTCGGACTGGGGCGCGCCGCGACGAGGATGCCTTCTTCGCGCGAACGGTCGGCTTCCTGGCGTCCGGCGCCACGGCGGCGCCCGCGGGAAGCACCGCGGCGACGGTCAACAGGACCGCCAGGACGAATCGACAGAACATCCGGCTCGCTCGCATCACGCTCGAAGGCGTCATCATCTCGCCGACACAGGGGCCGGATCAACCACCTTTTCGGGTCTGGCGTCCGTTCCGTCCAGCGTGCCGACCCGGCAGGCGCCGTCGGCACCACTCGGCGCGCCGAACTCAGGCGTACATCGGCCGCCGGTCGTTCAGCGCCACCCACCCCCGCACCACCCGGTAGATGAACCAGAGCGCGACGACGCCGAGCGGGAACCACGCCACGATCAGCCCGATCCCCAGCGTGACGACGACGAAGGCCGCACACAGGCACACCCAGAGCAAGCCGAACCAGAACGTCCGGATCTGCCAGCGGAAGTGCGACTCCAGCCACGTTCCTCGGGCATCTGCCCGCTTCACGTAGTTCAGGACCACGGCCACGATGGAGGGCCACCCGAACAGGAAGGCTCCGATCACGGTGGCGGTGCCGATGATGCCGACGAGCAGGCTCAGCGCGTGGAGCGCGTAGATGAACTGCGTCCACGAGATCAGCGCCGCCTCGGACGGGCGCGGCGACTGCGGGGGCGGTATCGGGGGCGGCGGCTGCTCCATGGAACCTCCAGGGCGGTCATTATGCGCTCGTTCTGCCGCCGGGCCCTGCGTCAGCAGCGCCGCGACGAGCGGACGACCATCGAGCACTGCTTCGAGCCGCGGGTCATGGCTGGCGTCCCGTCTCGTGCAGCGCCTATCATCCGGGGACCGCCCATGCCAGCCGGCCACTTCGTGTACATCGTCCGCTGCGCCGACGGCACGCTCTACACCGGGTACGCGGTCGATCCGGAGCAGCGCGTGCAGGCGCACAATGCGGGGCGCGGCGCACGCTACACGGCCGGGCGCCGGCCGGTACAGCTCGTCTTCGCGGAACCCTGCCCCACCAGGGGCGACGCGCTGCGGCGCGAGCATCAGCTGAAGCGGCTGAGCCGGACGCAGAAGGAATCGCTCATCACCACCCCGCGCTAGAATCACGCGCGAGGGTCCCCATGGCGTACGTCGTCTTCGTGCACGGGCTCGACAACAAGCCCGAGGCCGGCTATCTGCACCACCTCTGGAAGCGGAAGCTCGCCCACGACGACGGGCTGGACCTCGACGCGAGCGGCGTTGCGTCCGCCTCGGCCTACTGGGCCGACGTCCTCTACGCCGAGCCCGATCCGAACCTGGCGGCCTACGAAGGCGCGGCCGTCGACATCGACGCCCTCGACGCGCCGGCATCAGCGGTCAGCCTCGACGGCCTCGCACCCGACGACACCGAACGGCTCGAACGGCTCGCACGAGCGTGCGGCGTGGACCTGGCGGCACCGGAGCCGTTCGCTCCCAGCGCCGAGGACGTCGCGGCCGCCCGGCAGGAGCGGGTGCCGGTGCCGGCGTGGCTCCGCAACCGGGTGATGGCGCGGCTGGTGCGCGACGCCCATCACTACTTCTTCAACGTCGAGACGACGCCGCGGCCCGGCGCGCGCTACCGGGCCCGCGACGAGATCCGCCGCCGCTTCGTCGACGCCCTCGGCGCCGGCACCGCGCGACGTCCGCTCGTGGCCGTCACCCACAGCATGGGCACGATGATCGCCTACGACTGCCTGCGGTACGTCCCCGACTGCCCCGCCCTCGATGGCCTGATCACGATCGGGAGCCCGCTCGGCCTGGACGAGGTCCAGGACTTCTACCCCGGCTGGTCGCGGGCCGATGGCTTCCCCTCCGGCGCGCTGCGGGGCCCCTGGGTCAACGTGTTCGACCCGCTCGACATCGTGGCCGGCCTCGACCCGCGACTCGCCAACGACTTCCAGCGCGGAGGCGTGCCGGTGATCACCGATGTGCGCGAGGACAACTGGGGCACCTGGCGCCACAGCATCAGCAAGTACCTGCAGGGGCCACTGCTGCGGCGGCACCTGGCCAGCCTGCTGCAGGTGGCCTGGCCATGAGCGTGCTGCCGCCATCGGCCGACGCCTTGCTCGAGGCCGCCCGCCAGCGCGACAGGCGCGCCGCCTGGGCCGCCGTCGCGGACCTGCTGCCGTGGCTGGCCGATCTGCGGCGCTCGGTGCCGCCCGCCGCGGTGTTCCACCTGACGTGGGCCGGCGGCGCCGTGAACCGGTGGTTCGACATCGCGGAGCTGATCTCCGGCACGGCGGCGGCGCGCGCCGACGCCGCGCCCGGCACCCGGCGGTTGCACGCACAGATGCTGATGGAGCGCGGCTTCGACGACGAGGCGTTGAGCCGCCTCGAGCCATTGCGCCACGACGCCACGCTGCCAGCCGCCGAGCGCCAGCAGGTGTTCGGACAGCTGGGGCGCATCCACAAGGACCGGTTCGCCGCGGCCGTGCGCACGGGCGACGGGACCGCCCGCCTCCACCTCACGCGAGCGCTCGACGCGTACCTGACGGGCTACCAGGAGGATCCGGCGTCGCTGTGGATGGGCATCAACGCCGTCGCGTTGCTGGCGCGGCCCGAGGCCGGTGCCGTGCGCGACCAGGCGGCCGAGGACGCCACGCGTCTGGCGCGCGCCGTGATCCGCCAGGCACGCGAACGCGACCCCGGCAACGCCGACCGCTACACGCCGGCCACGGTCGCCGAGGCCAGCCTCGCGCTGCGCGACCACGCCACCGCGGTCGACGCCCTCCGCCGCTACGTGACCCACCCGGGTGCGCGCGGGTTCGAGCTCGGCGCAACGCTCCGGCAGTTCGTCGACATCTGGGAGCTCGACCGCGCGGATTCGCCAGGGCCCGCGCTCGTGACGCTGCTGCGGGCCGCGGCCATGGACCGGCTCGAAGGCGGCGTGCGCATGTCGGGCGACGACATCCGGCGCGCGCGCGAGTCCGTGGGCGGCGGCCAGTTCGAGGCCGTGTTCGGCGCCGACCGGTTCGACTCCCTCGAGAACTACCGCCGCGGCCTGGCCCGGTCGGCCAGCGTGGCACGCATCGGCCGCAGCGCCGACGTCGGCGTCGGCACCGGCTTCCTGCTGCCGGGCGACGTGCTGCATCCGGAACTGGCCCGACGGTTCGTGCTCGTCACTAACGCCCACGTGCTGAGCGCGAGGCCCGAGGAGCGCGACGACAACGCGGTGCACCCGGCCGAGGCGGTCGTCACGTTCGCAGCACTCGACGGTGTGCCCGCCTCGAAGGAATTCGGCGTCGCCCGGCTGCGGTACTTCTCACCGCCCGAAGCGCTCGACGTGGCGGTGGCCGAGCTGAGCGAGCCGATCGCCCCCGGAGAGCCGATCCCGATCGCCCCGGTCGTCCCCGCCGGCACGGACGCGCAAGTACGGGTGATCGGTCACCCGTCCGGGCGCGGCCTCTCGTTTTCGTCGGGCGCGCTCCTCGACCACGAAGCCCCGCGCCTGCACTACCGCACGGCCACCGAGGGCGGCAGTTCGGGCAGCCCGGTCTTCAACGCCGAGTGGAAGCTGATCGGCCTCCACCATGCCGGCGGCAGCGACGTCCCACGGCTGAACGGGCAGACAGGCACCTACGAGGCCAACGAGGGCATCCTGATCGCCGACATCCGCGCGGCGCTGGCCCGCACGGGCCTGCTCCTGTAGTACGCTCGCCGGGCCATGAATCTCACGAACGCAACCGTGCTCGTCACGGGCGGCACCAACGGCATCGGGCGCGGCGTCGCCCGCACGCTCGTCGCCGCGGGTGCCCGGGTGGCCATCACCGGACGCGACCGGGCTCGCACAGAAGCCGCCGCCGCGGCCATCGGGGCGCTACCCGTCCACGCCGACGTCACGAACGAGGCCGACGTCGTGCGCGCCATGCGCGAGGTGCTGTCGGCGTTCGGCCACCTCGACGTCCTCGTCAACAACGCCGGGATCGGCTCGTTCAAGAAGCTCGTCGACCAGGACCGCGCCAGCTTCGACGCAGTGATGGGCGTCAACGTGACCGGCGCCATGCTGATGGCCCGCGAGGCGGCCCGGCACTTCGTCGAGCGGCAGCGCGGCAACATCGTCAACATCGGGTCGACGGCGGGCGTCCGCGGCGCCGCCAACGGCACCGCGTACTACGCCAGCAAGTTCGCGCTGCGCGGCATGACCGAGTGCTGGCGCGCCGAACTGCGGCCGTACAACGTGCGGGTCATCCTCGTGAACCCGAGCGAGGTGCTCACCGACTTCGCCGAGACGGCGGGACTGAAGCCGGCGGTCAAGGACAACCCCTCGAAGCTGCGCACCGAGGACATCGCCCACACCGTGAAGTCGGTCCTCGAACTCGACGACCGCGGGTTCGTCACCGAAGTCACGGTGTTCGCCACCAATCCGAAGGACTGACGGAGGGCGAGGGTGACGGCGCCGGCTCCCGTTCCGTCACCAGCGGCGGAGCCATGGGCGCCCGTGACGCGGGTGCTCTTCCGGTTCGGCGCGGTCTACCTGACCCTCTACGCGTGCGTCACCCCGCTCGCCGGGACGCTCGTTCGCGTGCCGGGCGTCCTGCCGCCGGCGCTCGGCTACCTGCGCCCGTTCCAGGCGTTCACGGTCTGGGTCGGGGAACTGCTCTTCTCGCTGCGCGCGCCCTTCCTGGTCGCCGGCAACAGCAGCGACACCGACTTCCACTGGGTGCAGACCGGGTGGGTCATGGCGGCGTCGCTGCTGCTGACGCTGATCTGGCTGGCGCTCGACCGGCGTCGGCACGATCGGCGGGCGCTGCCGTGGTTCCACCTGATCGTGCGGCTGGTGCTCGCGGCCACGCTGATCGCGTCCGGGACGGCCGCCGTGATCCCCTCGCACTTCCCGCAGCCACCGCTCGTGACCCTCGTCACCCCCGTCGGCCACCTGTCGCTCTCCGAGCTGCTGTCGACCGCGCTCGGAGCCTCCACCCCATTCCAGTTCGTCGCCGGCTGCGTCGATCTGCTGTCCGGATTGCTGCTCGTCGTGCCTGCCACCGCGGCGCTCGGCGCACTCATCGGCCTGCTGGAGCTGCTGCCGCGGCTGGGGGCGACCATGGCCTACGACGTCGGACGCAAGCAGGAGGCCCTGCACCTGGTGCTGATGGCGGTGGCGCTGCTCGCGCCGGACGCGCGCCGCCTGACGCGCGCCGCCTTGAACCACCAGGCGGCCCCAGCGCCGGCACGTCAGTTGTTCACGAGCGCCCGCGCCACCCGCGTCGCCGCCATCGCGCAGGCCGCGTGCGGCGTTTACCTGATCGGGGCCTCCGCGACCGTGAGCCTCGCGGCCTGGCGGACGCAGGGCGACGGCCGGCCGAGGTCCGCGCTCTACGGCATCTGGGAGGTCGTCGAGCTGACCATCGACGGTGTGCCCACCGCACCGGCCGCCGCGGACTACGACCAACGCTGGCGTCGGGTGATCTTCGACGCGCCCGACGAGGTGGTGATCCAACGGCTCGACGACTCCGTCGCCCATTACGCCGCCGCGATCGATCCAGCCGGACGAACCCTCCTGCTGTCGAGGGGGCGGGGGGCGCGATGGCGATCGCGTCTCACGTTCGAACGCCCGTCCGCGGACGTGCTGACGCTGGCCGGCACGATGGATGGCGTCCGGATCGAGGTCCGGTGCCGGCAGACCCCGCTCGATACCCTCCGGCTGCTCGGGAGCCGCTTTCGGTGGGTGCGGCCGCCCGATCCCTTCGCCGGCTGACCCCGTCAGTCCGCCTTCCGGTAGACGGTGATGGCCTTGAACTCGCCGCCGAACGTGTTACGGCCGATGGTGAGGGTCGTGATCGTTCGACCGTCCGGCGACAGCACGGTGTGCGACAGCGCCCGCCGCCGCCCGTCGACCTTCGTCACGACGTCGTAGGCACGCGCGTCGACGCGGCGGTACGCGCAGGTCAACGGGTCGTCCACGCCCTTGGTCGGGTAGTCCTCGCCGTCGAAGCGTCCGGTCCACTCGGTGTGGAGCACCCCGCCTCGCTCACCCACCATCTCGTCGACGACCTTCACGCCGCCCCGCCAGGGCTCGATCGTCCGGCTCGCCCGCCGGTAGGGGCGCGGGCCCGGCTCGTAGGTGGAGCGCTCGAGGTCCAGGCGCCACGCGCCGAACCAGGCATCGTCCACCTCCGCCTGCGCACGCGCCCCGCGGGTCTGGAGCGCACCCAGCAGCAGCGCGAACAGGAACCGTCGTCGGGCGCCCGGCATCGCGCTCACTCCCCGGCGTCGATGCCCTACTTCGCCGCCGGCGCCTCGCCGACCTCGATCCTCTTCGCCTTCATCGCGCTCTTCTCCTGCTGCGCGGTGATGACGACCCTCGCACCCGTCTTGATGTCGGCCGGCGTCAACGACGCCTTGCCGCGCACCACCTTCGTGTCCTTCGTGATCTGCACCGTGACCGTCTTGCCGTCGCGGTCCTTGAGCATCACGTGATCGGCGGCGGCCATCGTCACCGTGCCCATCACCTTGTGGTCGTGCCCCTCGTGGGCGAGCACGCGCGGCCCGCTCCCCGCCAGCACCACGACCGCCACCACCGCCCCCATCCAGTTCCGCATCTGCCTGCTCCCTTTCACGTTGACGCCAACGGCCCGGCGCTTCAGAACCACGCGCGGACCCCTCCAACCAGCCGTGCCCGCCCTGCCGTCCCGCCGCCGGCCCTCACGGCCTCGGCCGTGCCGCCGTAGAGCCGATCCCACGACACGCCCAGGTACGGCGCGAACTCGCGCCGGATCTCGTAGCGCATCCGCACCCCCAGCTCCGTGGAGCCGAGGCCCGCGCCGAGCCCGCGCTCCGGATCGGCGGTGCCGCTCACGAGCGCGCCGACCCGCGGCTGCAGGATGAGGCGGTTCGTCAGCAGTAAATCGTATTCGACGTCGGCTTCGAGCTGCGTCCGGCCGCCGGCGCCGACGTAGGCGGTGACCTGCACGTCGAACCAGTACGGCGCCAGACCCTGGACGCCGAACGCGGCCCACGTCTGCGCGGCGCCCGGCCGCACGTCCTGCCGTACTCCGGCCAGAACGTCCCACCACCGGCCGACCGCGCGCCCGTAGAACGCCTGCGCCCGCGCCTGGTGCACCGCGCCGCCGTCCCCTGCGCCGTCGCTCCGGAACCAGAGCCGCGTCACGTCGCGCCCGATCCATCCCCGGCCATCCCAGCGCGCGCCACCGCCCTTGCCCTGCCACTCGATCTGGTCCGCCAGCAGGAACAGGTTGATCCGCTCGCGATGGACGTGGCGCACGTCCGGGAACGCCGCCGCGCGATCGGCTTCCGTCACGGGCGCCACCGGCGATCTCGGTGGCGCGTCGGCTTCGTCGTGATCGTTCGCGTCGCCGGCCACAGGGGGGCGCGCCGGTTCGCTGTCGCGCTGCCTCGCCGGCGACGCAACCGCGGGCGGTCCTGCCTCGGCGTGGCCGGCGTGGTCGTGAGGCGCGGCCCCCTGCGCGGCCGCCCAGGTCGAGGCGGCGCATACCAGCACCGCGGCCAGCAGCGCCCGCCGCAGGCAGCCTCGCGCCCTCATACGTCCACCTGCACTTCGCGCATCATCCCGGCCTCCATGTGGAACATCAGGTGGCAGTGATACGCCCACCGGCCGAGCGCGTCCGCGGTCACTCGGTACGTCCGCCTCGTCCCGGGCGGCATGTCCACGGTGTGCTTGCGCACGAGGAACCGCCCCGCCTCGTCCTCGAGGTCGCTCCACAGCCCGTGCAGATGGATCGGGTGCGTCATCATGGTGTCGTTGACCAGCACCACGCGAAGGCGCTCGCCGTAGGTGAACCGCAGCGGCTCGGCGCCCGAGAACTTGATGCCGTTGAACGACCAGGCGTACCGCTCCATGTGGCCCGTCAGGTGCAGTTCGATCGTCCGGCCCGGCTCCCGCCCGTCGGGGTCGTCGAAGAGACTCCGCAGGTCCGCGTAGGTCAGCACGCGCCGGCCGTTGTCGCGCAGGCCGATGCCCGGGTCGTCGAGACGAGCCGTCGGCGCAACGGTCTGCATGTCGACCAGCGGATTGCGGCGCTCGCTCGCGGGGTGGGTCACCAGCGCGGGCCCAGCCGCGCCGTGGCCCGCGTGCGGGTCGTCCGCCGGCACGGCGTGCCCGGCGTGGGGATCGGCCGCCGCCGGCGCGGCGTGTCCGGCGTGCGCATCGGGTGCCGCGTGCCCCGCGTGCGGGTCTGGAGCCGCGGCCCCGCCGTGCCCGGCGTGCGGGTCCGCGCCCGTCGTTCCCGGCCCGGCGTGGCCGCCGTGTCCTCCATGCCCCATGTCGGCCATCGTCAGTACGGGTCGCGGATCGAGCGGCGGCACCGGCGCCGAGAGCCCCTCGCGCACGGCGAGCGTCCCGCGCGCGTGGCCCGTCCGATCGAGCGACTGCGCGACGATCGTGAACGCGTCCTGTCCCGACGGCTCGGCGATCACGTCGAACGTCTCGGCGACGGCAATCCGGAACTCGTCCACCGTCACGGGGTGCACCGGCAGCCCGTCGGCCGCCACGACGGTCAGCCGCAGCCCCGGGATGCGCACGTCGAAGTGCGTCATCGCCGACCCGTTGATGAACCGCAGCCGCACGCGTTCACCCGGACGGAACAGCCCCGTCCAGTTGCCGTCGGGCGATGCGCCGTTCATCAGGTAGGTGTAGGTCATCGCCGACACGTCGGACAGGTCCGATGCGCTCATGCGCATCAGGCCCCAGGCGCGGCGCTCCGCCAGCGTGGCGCCGAGCCCCCGGCCGCGCGCGTCACGGACGAAGTCCGCCACGGTGCGCTGCCGCCGGTTGTAGTAGTCCGACTGCTTCTTGAGCTTCGCGAAGACCCGGTCCGGGTTCTCGTCCGTCCAGTCCGACAGCAGAATCACGTGCTCGCGGTCCCAGCGGACGGGATCGGGCTGGCGCGGCTCGATCACGAGCGGCCCGTAGAGCCCCAGCTGCTCCTGGAACCCCGAATGGCTGTGGTACCAGTAGGTGCCCGCCTGGCGCACCTGAAAGCGGTAGACGAACGTCTCGCCGGGCCGGATGCCGTCGAAGCTCAGACCCGGGACACCGTCCATCGTCGCCGGCAGCACGATGCCGTGCCAGTGGATCGACGTGTCCTCGTTCAGGCGGTTCGACACGCGAACCGTCACGGTGTCGCCCTCACGCCAGCGCAGGAGCGGCGCCGGCAGCGTGCCGTTCACGGTGACGGCCGTTCGAGGCGCACCCGTGATGTCGATGGGCGTCCGCCCGATCGTCAGGTCGAACTCCGTGCCCGTCAGCACCTCCTGGACGCGCCGCCCCGTGCTCCCGGCCCACGCGGGCCGCCAGAGCCCCAGGCCTGCCAGCGCGCCGCCAGCCGCCAGCCCCGTGACGAACCGTCGACGCGACGGCAGCGCCGGACGGCCTTGCGCCTCGATGCGTTCCCGTGACCGCATGTCTCCCTCTCACTGACCCGCCAGGAACCGGCGGGCCTCCTCCTGTTCGCGGAACTCGGCCTCGGACTTCGGGTTGAGCGCTTCCATCCGCACGACGTCGGCCGCGCTCAGCGCCGGCAGGCGCCGGATGAAGTGCACGAGCGCCCAGCTCGCGCGTTCGCCTTCGGGCGTGCCCGTGCTCCAGGCCGGCATCCCGGTGAGCCGGATGCCGTTCTCGATGATCGAAAAGAGCTCGCCGTCGCTCAGCCCCTGCGTGGCGTCGCCCCGCATGTCGGGTGCCTTCGGGTACAGCGCCTGCCCCAGTGGAGTGGCCCCGCTGCCGTCGTTGGCGTGGCAGCTCGCACAATGGTCCGCGAAGTGCGCGAGGCCCTCCTCGAGCACCTCCGGCGTCGCGGCGACGGGGTTCGGCAGACGCCGTTCGGCGCTCGGGGTCGCGGCGTACCGCATCGCCCGGGCGGCCAGGGCCTCCAGCGGGTGCGGCGCCACCCTGGTGCCGAGGCCGCGGCTCGCGACCGAATACGCCACACCCACCCCGATCACCAGAACGGCCGCCACTACCACGGCCACGGCCCGCATCAGTGCTCTCATGTCCTCCGCTCCCCTGCCACCGCGCGGCGGCGGGCAATGCCCGTCGGCGGTGCACGCGCCGGCCCGCCGCAAGGCACCACCTCGCGGCTCTCACACGAACGTCGACGACTGGTAAGGACGGCGACGCGAACGCGTCACCGGCGCGGCGGGTGATTCAGATGCGCAGGACGACGGAGCGCAGGGCGTCGCGCGGCGGTCCGGGCGGCGAGCCGACCCACGCGCGCACCACGTGCCTCCCGACGACCGTGGCCATCGGTACGAGGGGCGACGCCGCCGGGGCCACGCCGAGGTCGGCGTCGGCGCGGGACGCGCTCAGGACCGCGACGTCGGCCGCACCGTCCCGATGGAACGCGCAGGCGCCAGTCGTGGCAGACAGCCCCGGCCCGTCGGACTCGGGCGCCGACTCGTGGCAGGAGGCCCCGTGATGGGACGCGGGCGCCGCTGGAGCCGATGCGGCACGGGCCTGAGCCTCGCACAGCAGCTCGCACGTGGTGGCCAGGGCCGGCCCGGCAGCCAGCACCAGCAACACCAACGCCCCGACGATCCGGCGGGTCAACGTCCCCACGGTTCGAGTATACGCCCGCCGCCGCGCCGCGCGCGGCGCGACGCCCGTCACAGCCGCACCCGCCGCAGCCGCAGCGCGTTGCCGATCACCGACACCGAGCTGAAGGTCATGGCCGCGCTGGCGATCATGGGGCTGAGCAGCAGCCCGAACGAGGGATAGAGCACCCCAGCCGCCAGCGGCACGCCGAGCACGTTGTAGACGAACGCGAAGAACAGGTTCTGCCGGATGTTGCGCATGGTGGCGCGGCTGAGCCGCCGGGCCCGGACGATGCCGCGCAGGTCGCCCTTGACCAGCGTCACGCCGGCGCTCTCCATCGCGACGTCCGTGCCGGTACCCATCGCGATGCCGACGTCCGCCTGGGCCAGCGCGGGCGCGTCGTTGATGCCGTCGCCGGCCATCGCCACCCGCTCCCCGGACTGCTGCAGCGCGCGTACCACGGCCGCCTTTCCGGCCGGCCGCACGTCGGCCTCCACCCGGTCGATTCCGACTGCACGCGCCACGGCCTCCGCCGTCGTGCGCGTGTCGCCCGTCAGCATCACGACGCGGATGCCATCGGCGTGCAGCGCACGGATCGCCTCGGGCGTCGTCGCCTTGATCGGGTCCGAGACGCCCACCAGCCCGGCCGCCGCGTCGTCGACGGCGACGAACATCACGGTGTGCCCGGCGCGCCGGAGCGACTCGGCCTCGGGGGCCAGCGGGCCCGGCTCGACGCCGAGCGCCGACAGGTGTGCGAGGTTGCCGATGGCCACGCGGCGCCCGCTCACGGTGCCAGTCACCCCGGCGCCGGTCGTCGACGAAAAGCCGGTCACGTCCGCGAGCGTCACGTCTCGGGCCTTCGCGCCGGCCACGATCGCGGCCGCCAGCGGATGTTCGCTGACGTGCTCGAGGCTGGCGACCAGACCGAGCAACGTCGCCTCGTCGAACGGGGGCACGGGACGGACCACCGTCAGCACCGGCTTCCCCTCCGTCAGCGTGCCGGTCTTGTCGACGACCAGCGTCGTGACCGACTCGAGCACCTCCAGCGCCTCCGCGTTCCGGAGCAGCACACCCGCCTCGGCACCGCGACCGGTGCCCACCATGATCGACATGGGCGTGGCGAGGCCGAGCGCGCACGGGCACGCGATGATCAACACGGCCACCGCGTTGACCAGCGCGTGCGCCAGCCTGGGCTCCGGCCCGAGCCAGCTCCAGGCCGCGAACGTCAGCGCGGCCACCACGATCACGATCGGCACGAACCAGGCCGACACGACGTCGGCGAGTCGCTGGATGGGGGCGCGCGACCGCTGGGCCTCGCCGACGAGGCGCGCGATCTGCGACAGCAGCGTGTCGCGGCCCACGCGCTCGGCCCGCATCACGAATGTCCCCGTGCCGTTCACCGTTCCGCCGGTGACCGCGGCGCCGGTCCCCTTCTCCACCGGGATCGGCTCGCCCGTCACCATCGACTCGTCCACGGTGCTCTGGCCGTCCAGCACGACGCCGTCCACGGGCACGCGCTCGCCCGGCCGTACGCGCAGGCGGTCGCCGGCGCGCACGTGCTCGAGCGGCACGTCCTGCTCACCACCGTCGGCCGACAGCCGCCGGGCCGTCTTCGGCGTCAGCCCCAGCAGGCCGCGGATCGCGGCGCTCGTCCGCGAGCGCGCCCGCAGTTCGAGCACCTGGCCGAGCAGCACGAGGACGACGATCACGGCCGCCGGCTCGAAGTAGACGGGCACCTCGCCGTCCATCCGAAACGACTGGGGCACCACGCCCGGTACCACCGTTGCCAGCACGCTGTAGCCGAAGGCGGCGCCGACCCCCAGCGCGATCAGCGTGAACATGTTCAGATGGCCCGTCCGCACCGAGGCCCAGCCGCGCTCGAAGAACGGCCGGCCGCCCCACAGCACGACCGGAGCCGCCAGCGCCAGCTCGATCCAGGTGCGCAACCCGGAAGGGAGCCAGTGGTGCAGCGGACTGCCCGGGACGAACTCCGACAGCATGAATCCGAGGATCGGCGCGGTCAGCGCGAGGCCCACCCGAAAGCGCCGCGTCATGTCGTCGAGTTCCGGATTGCCCTGCTCGACCGCCGTGGCGTCGACGGGCTCGAGCGCCATCCCGCAGATCGGGCACGCACCCGGGCCCAACTGGCGTACCTCGGGGTGCATCGGACAGGTGTGCTCCACGCTGGCCAGCCCCGGGTCGGGTCCGGCCGCCGGGGCCAGGAAGCGCTCCGGGTCGTCGCGGAAGCGCTCCAGGCACGACTCGCTGCAGAAGAAATACTCGTGCCCGTGATGGGTCAGGCGGCCCGCCGCGTCGTCCGGCGCGATCGTCATGCCGCACACCGGGTCGACGACCTCGGCGACGGTGGCCCCGGCCGGACCGTTCGTGTGCACGTGTGGGTGTGTGTGCTCGGTGCGCATCTCGTCGCCTCCGCCGGGCCGGCCCGAACCGGCCCGGCTCGTCGTCCGTTACTTGACGTACTGCTTGGGGTTGGCGGCGAACTTCGCCTGGCAGCTCTTGGAGCAGAAGGAGTAGACCTTGCCCTCGTGGTCCGTGTGACCCGCGGCCCGGGCCGGGTCCACCTGCATGCCGCACACGACGTCGCGTTCCATTGGTGCCTCCTCAGTTGGTGTTCACGGAGACAACGCACGAGGACGCCGGGCATTACAGTGCCCGGCCCGTGGGACCGGGGTGGCCGGGGCGGAGACGCCGCCGGCGCCGTTCAGCGCGGCGTGCCGCAGGTACAGTTCACGCAGCCGTGGGTGGCGCAGGCCCCGCACGACTCGGCGACGCGCTTCTTGAGGGCCTCGCGCGCCCGGAACACCCGCACGGCGGCGTTGCCGGCCGAGAGCCCCTTCTGCTCGGCGAACCGCTTGACCGGCGTGCCCTGCACCTCGATGGAGAGCAGCGCCTCGGCGTACTCCGGCTTGAGGGTTCCGGCCAGGCGCGACACGCAGGCGCAGATCTCTGCGGCCGTCTCCCCCTCAGGCGCCTCGTGCGTCTCGAGTTCGCGCGCAAAGGCCTCGAACGCACGCCCGGCCGCCGCGCGGCGCCGGAACTGGTCGATCGCCGCGTTGCGGAGCATCCGGTAGAACCACGGCACCACGGCTTCGTCGGCGGCGGGCGGCAGGTCCGGGCGCGCGACGACCTTCGCAAACGCCTCCTGGAGGATGTCCTCGGCCAGCGCGCGGTCGCCCGTGCGGCGCTCGAGATAGCGCAGAAACGCCTGCTGATTGTCGAGCAGGACTGCGACCGGTTCGGCGCCGTCGGACCGGAGGGCGGAATCGGCGTCCATCGGTGCAGTATACGGCCGGCCCTTGGCGTACGAGCGGCGCTTGACGTACCCTGACCGCGATGCTGCGGCGTGCCGCAACGCTCCTGCTGGCCGCCGCGATCGGCATGCTGCCGATCGCGCCGCCCGAGCACGTCCACGACGCAGTCGACCACGACGGCCACCACGCCACCGTGGCGCACCGGCACGCCGACGCTCACGGGCATCCTCGCGTCGGCGCGCATCCGCACCCGACTGACGCTCACGCCGGCGAGCGGGCGCCCGTCGCCCACCCCCGCCTGGGTGGCCACCCCGGCGACCACGACATCGCGGTCGTCGGCCACGCCCTCGAGGCCACCAGCCACGCGTTCGACGCCAGCCGCCCGACGCTCGACGACGAGGAGAGCGTCGTCGCGACATCCGGCGCCGTCTGGACGATCCCGGGCGCGCCGTCGCTCGACATGCCGGCGTCCCTCGTGGCCCCGGCGTGGACCGCCCCGCCTGACGCCGCGCCGCGTGCCAGCCGCGAAGCGTCCGTCGAGCCCCTGATCCACGGCCCGCCGCCCTCGCCCGCGTCGCCGCGCGCGCCGCCCGTTCCCGCCCGCCTCTGATCGCGGCCGTCCGGCCGCCACGATATCCGTCTGTCCAGAAGGAGTCCTATGCGCACACGTATGTGCGGCATGGCCCTGGCGTGCGCGGCGCTTGCCGCGCCCGCCGCGGCCCAGTCCGTCCTGACCGAGGCGGAGGCCCTCGCACGCCTCTCGCCCGACAGCCCGCGCGTCCGCGCGATCCGCGCCGCGGTCGCGGTCGCGGAGGCCGATGCCGCCTCCGCTCGCCGATGGCCCAACCCGTCAGTCGGCTCGACCCGCGAGACCGCGGCCGGCGTCACCGAGGTCATCACCGCCGTGACGCAGCCGCTGCCCGTCACTGGCCGGCGGACGTTCGAGGTCGCGTCCGCCGCGGCCCTCGCCGGAGCCTCGAGCCGCCGCGCCGACGAGGCGCTGCGCCGCGCGCGGGCGGAACTCCGGCTGGCGTACGCCGGCCTCGCGGCGGCCCAGGCGCACGAGCGGGAGTCGACGCGTACGCGCGATGGGTACCAGGCCCTCGCCGACGTGCTCGCCCGCCGCGAGGCCGCCGGCGACGCCGCGGGCTTCGATCGCCTCCGCGCCCAGCGCGAGCAGCTCGAGGCCGAGATCGACCGCCAGACGGCCGCGGCCGAACGCCGCCGCGCACAGGGGGCGCTCGCGGCGTTCCTCGCTGACGGCCCGGCGCCCGATCTGCTCGTGGCGGCCGAGGCCGAGCCCGGGGCCGAGGCAGTCCCTGCACTCGATGCGCTGATCGAGCGAGCGGAGGGCGCCAGGGGCGAACTCGCAGCGCTGCGTCAGGAACAGGAAGCGGCCCGCTTCTCGCTGCGCGCGGCGAGCCGCCGGCGTCTGCCCGAGCCGGAGATCGTCGCCGGCACCAAGACCTCGAGTGCCGGAGCCACGGGAGCCGTCGTCGGAGTCGTCGCCACGCTGCCCCTCTTCGACCGCGGCCGCGTCGAACGCGGGCAGGCCCTGGCGCGAGAGGCGTCCGCCACGGCCCGGCTCGACGCATTCCGCCAGGCGCTGCGGGCGCAGATATCCACGACGCGCGACCTGGTGCTGGCGCGGCGCACCGCGGCCGCCGCCTACCGCGCGACCGCCGTGCGCCTGTCGGCCGACATCGAACGCATCGCGCGCGTCAGCTACGACGCGGGCGAGCGCGGGCTGCTCGACCTCATCGACGCCCGGCGCGCGGCCGCCGCCGCCCGCGGACGCCAAAGCGACCTCGACCTCGCCGTCCGGCAGGCCGAAATCGACCTCGAGTTCCTCACGGGCTGGGAGTTCCGGTGATGCACACACGACACGCGCTCGCTCTGCTGGCCCTCGTGCTCGCGGCGTCGGCCTGCGGCCGGGACACGGCTCCCGTCAACACGCCCGCCGAGCCCCCCACACTCGACCTGACGCACTGGACCGATCGGTCCGAGCTCTTCATGGAGCATCCCCCGCTGGTTGCGGGCCGGACCGTCCGATTCGCCGTGCACCTCACCGTGCTGGCCGACTTTTCGGCGCTGAACCGCGGCCGCCCGCGCATCGAGCTGACGCCGGTATCGGGCGGAGCCACCACGACGCTGCCTGGATCCGACCCCTTGCGTCCCGGGGCATTCCGCGTCGAGGGTCGGCTGCCGCCGGCAGGCGCGTACCGCTGGGCGCTGATCGTCGAAGCCCCGGGGTTCCAGGACCGCCACGACCTGGGAACCTCCACGGTCTTCCCCGACGAGGGCGCCGCCGTCGCCGATGCCGAACGCCGGCCGGCGGACGACCCGACCGCCATCGCCTACCTCAAGGAGCAGCAGTGGACGGGGACGTTCGCGACCGCGGTTGCCGCCGAGGCCCCGCTTCACGCCGTCACCCGACTGCCAGCCCAGGTTGCGCCGCTCGCCGGCGGCGACGCGGTCGTCGCCGCACCCACGTCTGGCCGGTTCATGGCCGATGCCCTGCTGCCGATCGGCACCGTCGTCCGCGCCGGTCAGGTCCTCGGCCGGATCGAACCCCGGCTGGACGATGGCGACGGGCGCGCCACGCTGGCCGCCACGGTCGACGAGGCCCGGGCCGGCGTCGATGCGGCCGGGGCCGACGCCAGCCGGGCCGAGCGCCTGTTCGCCGAGCAGGCCGTACCGCAGCGCCGCGTCGAAGACGCCCGCCGCGTGCTCGCGGTGGCCGAGGCGCGCCTGCGCGCCGCCGAGGCACGTCTGGCGCAGCGTGACGAGACGCTGCGGTCCGGCGGAGGGTCGGCGGCCGGCAACGCGTTCACCCTGCGCGCGCCCATCGCAGGGCGGCTGGTCGACGTCGCCGCCACGCTCGGTGCCGCCTACGAACAGGGCGCGCCGCTCTTCCGTGTCGTGCGGACCGACGAAGTGGAACTGCAGGTCCTCGTACCGGCCGCTGACGTGCCCCGCACCCGCGCCGTCTCGGCGATCGCCCTCGAGTTGTCCGGGCACGACGAGCCGTTGCCCCTGCGATTCGACCATCGGCACGACTCGGGCGTGATCGACCCGACGACCCGCGCGCTCACCGTCCAGTTCGACGTCGACAATCGGCAGGGCCGCCTGCTCGTCGGCCAGGGCGGCACCGCCCTCCTCTACGGCCCGGTGACGCGGCCGATGCCCGCGGTGCCCAAGGCCGCGGTGCTCGTGGAGGCCGGTCGGCCCTACGTGTTCGTGCAGGTGGGTGGCGAGACCTTCGCGCGGCGGTTCGTGGACGTGGCCGCGCGCGAAGGCGACCTCGTCGGCCTCGCCGCCGGCGTCCGCGCCGGCGATCGGGTCGTCATCCGTGGCGCGTACGACATCCAGCTGGCCTCCGCGGCGAAAGGCCTGCCCGCGGAAGGGCACGTGCACTGAGGTCCCCGATGACACGCATCATCCAGTGGTCCATCGATCACCACCGGCTCGTGACCGCGCTGTCGGCGCTGCTGCTCGCCGCCGGCGTCTGGACCGCGCGCCAGATGCCGGTCGACGTGTTCCCGGATCTGACCGCGCCCACCGTGACGATTCTCGCCGAGGGCCGTGGCATGGCGCCCGAGGAGATGGAGTCCCTCGTCACCCTGCCGATCGAGAGCGCCATCAACGGCGCCTCCGGCGTCCGCCGCGTGCGCTCCGCCACGGCGGTCGGCATCGCGGTCGTCTGGGTCGAATTCGACTGGGGCACCAACATCTACACAGCGCGCCAGCTCGTCTCCGAGAAGCTGACCCTCGTGAACGGCACGCTGCCGCCGCAGGTCGCGCAGCCCGTGCTCGCGCCCATCTCCTCGATCATGGGCGAGATTCTGTTCTTCGCGATCTCGTCGCCGACGGTCGACCCGCTGACGCTCCGGACACTGGCCGACACGACCGTGCGCAGGCGGCTGCTCGCCGTGCCGGGCGTCTCGCAGGTCACGCCCATCGGCGGGTCCGAACGCCAGTTCCAGGTGGTGGCGAGGCCCGAAGCGCTGCGCGCCACCGGTGTCTCGCTCACCGATCTGCTGGCGGCCGTGCGGGCGTCCACGGAGAACACGTCCGCCGGCGTCTACACCGAGGGCGCGCAGGAGTACGTCCTCGAGGCCATCGGTCGCGCCCGGACGCCGGGCGACGTCGCCGACACGCTGGTCGCGATGCGGGGCGCCCGCCCGGTGCTCGTGCGCGACGTCGCCGAGGTTCGCGAGGCCGGAGCCTTCAAGCGCGGCGAGGGGTCGCACAACGGCACACCGGCGATCATCGTGGGCGTCCAGAAGCAGCCCGGCGCGAACACGCTCGAGGTCACGGCCGCGCTCGATCGCACACTCGACACGTTGCAGCGGGAACTGCCGCCCGGCGTCACGATCGACCGGCGCATCTTCCGCCAGTCGGATTTCATCGAGGTCGCGGTCGCCAACGTCGTGAGCGCGCTGCGCGACGGCGCGCTGCTCGTGGTCGTGATCGTGCTGCTGTTCCTGGCCAACCTGCGGGCGGCCGCGATCACGCTCACCGCGATGCCGCTGTCGCTCGCCGCCGCCGTGCTGGCGCTGCGCGCCTTCGGCGCCGGTATCAACACGATGACGCTCGGGGGCATGGCGATCGCCATCGGCGCCCTCGTGGACGACGCCATCATCGACGTCGAGAACGTCGTGCGGCGCCTGCGGGCGGAGGACGCCCACCCGCCTGCCCTCAGGCGGCCCGCGTCGGAGGTGATCCGCGACGCGACGCTCGAGATCCGCGGGTCGATCGTCTTCGCCACGGTGATCATCGTGCTCGTGTTCCTGCCGGTGTTCGGCCTGGCGGGCATTGAGGGCCGCCTGCTCGCGCCCCTCGCCTTCGCGTACATCGTGGCGCTGCTGGCGTCGCTGGCCGTCGCCATCGTCGTCACCCCGGCCCTGTGCGCGGCGTTCCTGCCGAACGCGCCGTCGATCCGCCGGGGACACGAGGGCTGGCTGATCCGGTGGCTCACGCGCGGATTCTCAGCCGCCCTGCCGCCCGTACTCGACCACCCGAAGACCGTGCTGGCGACGGCCCTGCTGCTCTTCGGGGGCGCGGCGGCGGCCCTGACGCAGGCCGGGGGCGCCTTCCTGCCGGAGTTCCACGAGGGCAGCCTGACCGTGCAGGCGAACACGCTCCCGGGAACGTCGCTGGCCAAGTCGGACGAACTCGGCGCGCGGGTCGAACGGATCCTCCTCTCGCAGCCCGAGGTCGTGGCCACGGCCCGGCGCACCGGCCGGGCCGAGTACGACGAGCACGTCCAGGGCGTCGAAGCCGCCGAGATCGACGTCGGCCTGACGGACACCGGGCGCCCGCGTGCGGCGCTGCTGGCCGAACTGCGCCAGCAGTTCTCGACCCTGCCCGGGACCAACGTCACGATCGGCCAGCCGATCTCGCACAGGATCGACCACATGCTCTCCGGCACGCGGGCCAACGTCGCAGTCAAGGTGTTCGGCGACGATCTCGCCACGCTGCGGCGCCTCGGGGGCCGTGTGCAGGAGGCCATGCGCGAGGTCCCTGGCGTCGTGGACCTGTCGCTGGAGCAGCAGATGGACGTGCCGTTCGTGCGCTTCGTCCTGAACCGCGCGGCCATGGCGCGCGTGGGCCTGCGCCCGGCCGACGTCGCGGAGGCCGTCGAGACGAGCCTGGCCGGCACGGTCGTCGGCCGCATCTTCGACCGGGGCACGGCGTTCGATCTGCTGGTGAAGCTCGACGGCTCGGCCGCTGCGGACTTCGACCGGGTGGCCGACCTGCCCGTCGACACGCCGGCGGGCGCCCCGGTGCCGATTCGAACCGTCGCCGACGTCCGACGCGAGGAAGGACCGAACATGGTCCTGCGCGAGAACGTCCAGCGGCGCATCGTGATCTCGTGCAACGTCGCCGGGCGTGACCTCGGTAGCGTCGTCGCGGACATCCAGGGCGCCGTCTCGCGCGCGGTCACGATGCCCGCGGGCTACCGCGTCGAATACGGGGGCCAGTTCGAGAGCGAACAGAGCGCCTCCCAGCGCCTGCTGGTCCTCGGGCTGCTCGTGCTGGCCGGCCTGGTACTGCTGCTCGTGCTGGCCCTCGGCCGGGCCCGCGAGGCCATCGTCGTCACCGCCAACCTGCCCCTCGCCCTCATCGGCGGCGTGGCGGGTGTCTTCATGGCCGGGGGTGTCCTGAACGTGGCCACGCTCATCGGCTTCATCACGCTGTTCGGGATCGCGACGCGGAACGGCATCATGCTGATCTCGCACATCCAGCACCTGATGACGGTCGAGGGCGTGACCGACTTCCGGGAAGCGGTCACGCGCGGGGCACGCGAGCGCCTCGCGCCCATCCTGATGACCGCGATGGCGGCCGGGCTCGCCCTCGTGCCCCTGGCGGCGGGGGGCGGTCGGGCAGGCAGCGAGATCCAGACGCCGATGGCACTCGTGATCCTGTGCGGGCTCAGCACCTCGACGCTGCTGAACATGTTCGTCGTGCCGGTGCTGTACCTGCGCTACGGGAGCCCGACACACGCGGCACCCGCCCAGTCGTGAGGCACCGTGTCCGTGCCGCCAGGCGGTCCACGTCGGTGGCCGCCTCGCTTCGCCATCGGCTAGGATCGACCCGTGCTCTTCTTCGAGTTCTTCCCGCTGGCCGTGGCGATGGTCGGAGGCGCCGCAGCGGTCGCGCTGTGGGTGATCAACGCGCGGGCCCAGCGGGGACCGAATCCGGAGCCACACCGGCAGCGCGTCAAGCCGCCCGGCGGCGTGGGCGACGGCGACGACGGCAAGCCGATCCGTCGGCCGAGCATGTTGGCCTGACGGCCGGCGCACGGCGTGGGCGCGCCGGGTACGTGGTGCGACACATCGCCGGCCCATCCTGAATCGATCCGCCCGGACGCGCGCTGTCTCGCGACGCCGACGGAACCAGCGGGACGGGCCCGGCATGCGGCGCGGGTATAATGCGGCCGCCATCACGGCGTTCCGCCGTGCCATCGGGAGACAGCAATGACGCAGCACACGTGGGGACGCCGGTCGTGGATGTCCGTGTTCGGCGCGGCCGCCGCCGCACTGGCGCTTCGGCCGCAGGCCGCGCAGGCCCAGGCCACGGCCGGCCGGTTCCAGCCGGCGCGGCACGGCGAGGACGCCTGGTTCGATGCCCTGCCCGGCAAGCACCGGACGGTGATCGACTCGTTCAGCGTCAAGGGCGGCGGCGACGCGTTGCTCTTCGCGAACAACCTGTTCGTGGCCAATGCGGCCGGCTACCAGCTCACGGACGCGGACGTGGCGGTGGTGGTCACCCTGCGCCACTCGTCCACGGCGTTCGCGTTCACCGACGCGATGTGGGCCAAGTACGGCAAGGGCCTCGCCGAGGGCCTCGCGCTCACCGACCCCAAGACCGGCCAGACGCCGACGATCAACCTGTTCAACGCCACGGGCTACGGGACGTCGCTGCCCAACTACGGCCAGACGATTGGCGCGGTCGCCAAACGCGGCGTCCACTTCGCGGTCTGCCAGATGGCGACGCGCCGGCTCTCCGGCCAGGTCGCCGCGTCGGTCGGGTCGACGCCGGACGCGATCTACAAGGAGCTGACCTCGAACCTCGTGCCGAACGCGCACATGGTGGCGGCCGGCGTCATCGCCGTCACGCGCGCGCAGGAGTACGGCTATACGGTGCTGAGCGCGGGCTGACCGTGGCCCGTTCCGACGGCCCCGCCCCGCAGCCCGTCGTCGACGGCGCGCTGGTCCAGGCGCACGCCCTCGCGGCATTCGCCGCGCTGCTCGTGTCGGCCGTCCTGGGCCTCGTCGCCGCCGAGCAGCTCGTCCACCCGGACGTCGGCGCCGGCGTGGCCTGGCTCGGCTGGGGCCGCCTCCGCTACGGCCACACCCAGGGCATCATGCTGGGCTGGCTGGGCAACGCGTTCTTCGCGTTCCTCTACCACGGCGTGCCGTTGCTGACCGGCCGCCGCGTCACCAGCGCGCGGCTCGGCTGGTGGCTGTTCGCAGTGTGGAACCTCGCCGGGCTGCTGCCGGGCTGGGCGCTCGTGCTCGCCGGCATCAGCCAGCCGCTCGAGTGGGCCGAGTTCCCGCTCGTCATCGACGTGTTCCTCGTGGCCGGCCTGCTGCTGGCGGCCGTGCAGTTCCTCCCGCCGTTCTTCCGGCGCGGCCTCGAGCACCTGTACGTGTCCAGCTGGTACGTGATCGGCGGCCTCGTCTTCACGCTGCTGGCCTATCCGATGGGCAACGTCGTCCCCGAGTTCGTGCCGGGCGCGCAGGGCGCCGCCTTCAGCGGCCTCTGGATCCACGACGCCGTCGGGCTCTTCGTCACGCCGCTGGCGCTGGCCATCATCTACTTCGTGATTCCTGCCGCCTCGGGCCGCCCGGTCTTCAGCCACTTCCTGTCGATGCTGGGCTTCTGGCTGCTGTTCTTCCTCTACCCGCTGAACGGCACGCATCACTACGTCTACTCGGCCATTCCGATGGCCGCGCAGCTCGGCGCCATCGCGGCGTCGACGCTGCTCGGCGTGGACGTGATCCTCGTCGTCACGAACCTGCTGCTGTCGCTGCGCGGTTCGGGCTGGCTGCCGCGTGACGTCGGCTTGCGGTTCGTCGCCACGTCCACCGTGTTCTACCTGATCGTGAGCCTCCAGGGCGCCACCCAGGCGCAGATGGCCGTCAACCAGGCGGTGCACTTCTCGGACTGGGTGATCGGCCATTCGCACCTGGCGATGCTCGGTTTCGCGACCTTCGCGGCCATCGGGGGCCTCGTCCACGCGTGGCAACGGATGCCGGGCGCGCGCTACAACGCGCGCGCGCTCGAGTGGGGCTACTGGCTGCTCGTCCTCGGCGTCGTGCTGATGGTGGCCGACCTGACCGCGGCCGGCCTGGTCGAGGCCCGTGCCTGGCTGTCGGGCGCGCCGTGGATGGAGTCGGTGCGGGCCGCCCGCCCTTACTGGATCGTCCGGACGATCTCCGCGCTGCCGATCGTCGGCGGCCTCGTCGCCCTGCTGGTCGGGCTCACCACGGGCCCGCGCGGCGGGGGACTCCACGCAATCGGAGCCGGACGCGATCTGGCGCCCGGGAGCGGCATCGCGCCCGTGATCGCCAGCGCCACGGCCCGCGAAGCGGCGGAGGCCGTGTCGTGACCGACCGGTCCGGCCGCGCGCTGCGCATGGCGTACCTGGTGGCGAGCGTCGCCGGCGTCGTCTTCTTCGCGCTCTCGGTGCTGCTGCTCGGCGTCTGGCCCGCGCGCGTGCTCGAGGAACAGGGCCGGGCGATGGCGCCCGAGCACATGCTCCAGCTGACCGCCAGCGAACAGCGCGGGCGTGCCATCTACGGCCGCGAGGGCTGTGCCTACTGCCACACCCAGCAGGTGCGCTACCTGCACGCCGACATGGTGCGGTTCGGCGCGCCCACGCTGGCCTGGGAGACACGCTTCGACTTCCCGCACCTCTGGGGCACGCGCCGGATCGGCCCCGATCTGTCGCGCCAGGGCGGCGTCCATCCGGAGGACTGGCACTTCGCGCACCTGTTCGCCCCGCGCGCGATCGTGCCCGGCTCGGTGATGCCCTCGTACCGGACGCTGTTCGACGGCTCGCCCGATCGCCCGACCCAGGACGCGCGCGACCTCGTCGCGTACCTCGACTCCCTGGGCCGCGCCCGTGCCATCGCAGGACCGGAGGCCGAGACCCGGGCCCGCGACGCCTGCGACTGCCCCGGCGACGAGATGGCCGCGATGGCCTTCTCGATGCCCGTGGACGCGAGCCCGGCCAGGCCTCGCCGGCGAGGCGGCGCGCCCGAGGTGCCGGCGGCCTCGGACGCCGCGCGCGGCCGGACGCTCTTCGCGGCGTCGTGCGCGGGCTGTCATGGCGACCAGGGCGCGGGCGACGGTCCGGGCGCGGCGACGCTCCGGCCCCGGCCCGCGAACCTCGCGCAGCACACCTACACGCGCGCCCGCGTGGTCGACGCGCTGTGGAACGGCGTTCCCGGCACCTCGATGCAGGCCTGGCGCGATCACGGCCCAGACGACCTGGCCGCGCTGGCCGGCGCCGTGGCGGCGCTCGAGGCCCGCCTCGCCGAGCCCGCGCCGACACCCGATCTGCTGGCCCTGGGCGAACGGGTGTTCACCGCCCACTGCGTCCAGTGCCACGGGACCACCGGCGACGGCCGCGGCGCGGCCGCGCCCGAACTCCGCATCGCCCCCGCCGACTTCCGGTCCCAGCGCCCGAGCCTCGCGCTCGCCGTGTCCGCGATCACCAACGGGGTCGAGGGCACCCAGATGGCCCCGTGGACCGGACGGCTGACCGGCGAGGAGCGCCTCGCGGCGGCGCACTACGTTCGCAGCCTGTTCGGCGGCACGGTCCCGGGAGGGCCCCGATGATCGCGGAGGTCGTCGTCCTGCTGTCGTCGGCGCTGGCGCTGGCGTTCGTCGCCGCCTGGGCGCTCCGCCCGGACCTCCGCACCTGGATCGAGCGTCCGAAGCACCACTTCCAGGCCCAGCTCGAACGGTATGATCGGGAGCGCCGCGGGGGCGGCACGCGCGGGAGCCGATCCGCATGACCCACCTGCCCACGTCTCGCTCGGGACTGCTGTCCGCGGTGCTCGTCTGCGCCGCGGCCGGCGTCATCACCGTCGGTGCGGCCGTGTCGCGCACGCTCGGCGCCCCGAGCCCGTCGGCGTCACCCGATCCGGCGACCGAGGACTACGGCCGCCGCCTCATCGGGCAGACGTCACGCTACCTCGGACCCGACCAGCCGGACGCCTCGATGCGCTACTCCGGCAGCCGGCTCGCCTGCGCGTCGTGCCACCTCGGGATCGGCACGCAGACGGGCACGCTGACGCTGCTGCAGACGACCGAGCACTACCCTCGCTTCTCGGCCCGCGTCGGCGACATGACCGACATCGAGGACCGCATCAACGAGTGCATGCAGCGCAGCATGAACGGCAAGCCGCTGCCGATGGACGGCGTGGAGATGCGCGCGATGGCCGCCTACCTGCGCTCGCTCGGCCGGCGCTACGAGGCCATGGGCGCCAGCCTGAAGAAGGTGGACGAACCGGCGCCCTTCAAGGCGCCCGCGCGTGCCGCCAGCCTCGAGCGCGGACGCGACGTCTTCATGTCCCGATGCGCGATCTGCCATGGCGACGACGGCCAGGGCCTGCGCGCATCGGCCAACCCGGCCGACGGCTACGTGTTCCCGCCACTCTGGGGGCCCGACAGCTTCAACGACGGCGCCGGCATGCACCGGGTGCTGACGGCCTCGCGGTTCATCAAGGCCCGCATGCCCCTCGGCAAGGCCGACCTGACGAGCGACGAGGCCTTCGACGTGGCGGCCTTCATCAACGCGCAGCCCCGGCCCGCAATGGCCAACCTCGACCGGGACTATCCGGACCGCACGGCCAAGCCGGTCGACAACGCGTACGGGCCGTTCGCCGACCCGTTTCCGATCGAGCAGCACCGCTTCGGCCCGTACGGGCCGATCGAGGCGTACTACAAGGCACTCAAGGCGAAGAAGTAGCCGGAGTCGATATCGTATGCGCGCAGTCTGGTTCGAGAAGAAGGGCCCCGCACAGGACGTGCTGGTCCACGGCGAGATGCCCGACCCGACGCCCGGCGTCGGCGAGGTCCGCGTCCGCGTGCACGTGGCCGGCATCAACCCCACCGACACGAAGACGCGCGGCGGTTGGCTGGGCATGACGGCCATGCCGTTCCCGAGGATGATCACCGGGCAGGACGGCGCAGGCGTCATCGAGGCCGTGGGCGCGGGCGTGCCGCACACGCGGATCGGCGAGCGCGTCTGGGTGTACGAAGCCTACCTGGGCCGAGCGTTCGGCACGACGGCCGAGTTCGTCGTCGTGCCCGCGCATCAGGCCGTCCGGCTGCCGGACGGGATCGACTTCGACACGGGCGCCGGCCTCGGCGTGCCGGCGCTCACCGCGCACCGGTGCCTGTTCGCCGACGGGCCGATTCACGGCCGGACGGTGCTCGTCCAGGGCGGCGGGGGCGGCGTGGGCAACGCCGCAATCCAGCTCGCGCGCTGGGCCGGTGCGCGCGTCTTCGCCACCGTGAGCAAGCCCGCCCAGGAAGCGGCCGCCGTCGAGGCCGGCGCGCACCTCATCGTCAACCGCAAGGCGCAGAACGTCGTCGAGGCCGTCAACGACGCAACCGGCGGCCGCGGCGTGGACCGCATCATCGAGGTGGCCTTCGACGAGAACATCCAGGCCGACGCCGACATGCTGGCGATCGGCGGCGCCATCGCCACCTACTCCGCGGGCCCGGTACCGCAGCCCCTGATCCCGTTCTTCACGCTGATGCGGAAGTCACAGACGGTGCACTTCGTGCTGGTCTACACGATGGGCGACCACGCCCACCAGGTGGCCGTGCGCGACGTGACGGCCTGCCTCGAGTCGGGCCAGTACCGCACGCAGGTGGGCGCGCGCTTCCCGCTGGCGCGCACGGCCGACGCGCACGACGCGCAGGACTCGGGGAGCGTCGTCGGGAAGGTCCTCGTCGACATCGACGGATAGCGCGGCCGGCCCAGGCCGGCGTGGCCGATCAGGTCCACCTGCAGCAGGTGCAGGACCTCGGACCGTCGGTCGAGATGATGGCCACACCCGTCGAGAGCGGTGACGCCACGACGACGCCGAGCGCCCCGGCCCGGCTCATGCGTCCGGGGCGGGGCGGCCGGCAACCACCGGTCACGGGTCGGGCGAACGGTCGATGCGACGGGACACCCGGCATGCGGCGGTGCGATCGACGGTTTGCAAGAAGCCGACCACGGCTGGCCCCCGAAGAACGCGACGCCGGCCCATCGGGCCGCGCGGTGGACTCAGAAAGGTGCCGCCGACACCGACATCTGTCGGCCCCGCCTGGCCGGACGGCACACGGCGGGCGCAGGGCCCGTCATGGCTGCGCGGACGCGCGCACGGCTGCAGGGCGCCGCGCGATCCGGCGCGCGTCAGCGCGGCCGCGCGGCCAGGAACGCGTCGACGATGGACGACAGGTCCGGCTGCCCCACCTCGCGCAGCTCGTAGCGTGCCCGCACGACGGGCTGCCGGATCGTCACCACGCGCCCGAGGTCGATCGGCGTGCCGACGACCACCGCGTCGCACTCCACCTGCGCGATCGTCTGCTCGAGCTCGCGCACCTGCGCGTCGCCGTAGCCCATCGCCGGCAGCAGCGGGCCGATGCCGGGATACGTGCGGAACGTCTCGGCGATCGAGCCGACGGCCCACGGGCGCGGATCGACGAGCGCGGCGGCGCCGTACTGCCGCGCCAGCACGGTGCCGGCCCCGTACGGCATCTCGCCGTGCGTCACCGTGGGACCGTCCTCCACGACGAGCACGCGCTTGCCCGTGACGCGTTCGGCGTGCGCGCCCGTCACCGGCGAGGCCGCGGTCACGACGACCGCGCCCGGGTTGGCCGCCGCGATGTGCTCCCGCAGCGTGGCCGTCGCCTCGGCCGTGGCCGAGTCGATCTTGTTGATCACCACCACACCGGCCATCCGCAGGTTGGCCTCGCCCGGGTGATACGCCTGCTCGTGGCCGAGCCGCAGGGGATCGGCGACCACCACGTGCAGGTCGGGCCGATAGAACGGCAGGTCGTTGTTGCCGCCGTCCCACAGGATCACGTCGGCCTCGTCCTCCGCGGCGCGCAGAATGGCCTCGTAGTCCACGCCCGCCCACACGACCGAACCCGCCGTGATGTGCGGCTCGTACTCCTCCATCTCCTCGATGGTGCAGTGCTCGCGCGACAGGTCCTCGAGCGTGGCGAATCGCTGGACGCGCTGTGCCGCGAGGTCGCCGTAGGGCATTGGATGCCGAATCACCCCGGGGCGCCGCCCGCGCTCCCGCAGCAGCGCCGCCAGACGGCGCGTCGTCTGGCTCTTCCCGGCCCCCGTCCGCACGGCACACACCGCAATCACCGGCCGGCGGCTGCGCAGCATCGTCGCCTCGGCGCCGAGCAGCACGAAGTCCGCACCGGCCGCGTTCGCGATGGCCGCCCGGTGCATCACGTACGGGTACGAGACGTCGCTGTAGGCGAACACCACCTGGCGCACGCGCAGCCGCGCGACGAGCGCCGCCAGCTCCCGCTCCTCGAAGATCGGAATGCCGTCCGGATAGAGGGCCCCGGCGAGGGCCGCCGGATAGCGGCGCCCCGCGATGTTCGGGATCTGCGCCGCCGTGAAGCCCACGACCTCGTAGCGCGCGTCGTCACGATACACGACGTTGAAGTCGTGGAAGTCGCGGCCAGCGGCCCCCATGATCAGCGTCCGCATCCGCTCCATCGCTCACCTCCCCCGGGTGACGCGCGTGCCGGCCCGGCCGTCCAGCGCATCCACGAGCCCATCGAGCGCCGTGATGACGGCGACGTCGCCACCGCCCTCGACGAACCGCACCGCAGCGTCCACCTTGGGCCCCATCGTGCCCGGCGGAAAGTGCCCGGCGGCCGCATGCGCGCGCGCCTCCGCCGCCGTCAGCGTGTCGAGCCCGCGCTCCCGTCCGGTCCCGAAGTCCAGATAGACGCGATCGACGTCGGTGGCCAGCACCAGCATCCGTGCGCCGAGGTGCCCGGCCAGCTGCGCCGACGTCAGGTCCTTGTCGACGACGGCCTCGACGCCGCGGAGTTCGTCGCCGTTCCGCACCACGGGAATGCCGCCGCCCCCGGCGGCGACCACGACCGTGCCCAGCCTCACGAGCCGGCGGATGGCCTCGCGCTCGAGCACGTCGTGAGGCTCGGGTGAGGCCACGACGCGCTGCCACCCGTGGGGTGGCCGTTCGGCCAGCGTCCAGCCGCGCGCCCGCAGGGCCGCGGCCTCGGCGGCGGCGTAGACCGGTCCGACGGGCTTCGTGGGATGGCGGAACGCGGGGTCGTCCTCCCGCACCAGCACCTGCGTGACGACGGTGCACACCGGCCGGTCGATGCCGCGCGCCGCCAGCGCACCGGTCAGGGCCGACTGCAGCAGGTACCCGATCTCGCCCTGCGTGGCCGCCACACACACGTCCAGCGGCCACGGATAGGCCGCCGTCGGCGCCCCCTCGGACCGAAGCCACGCGGCGCCGACCTGCGGTCCGTTGCCGTGAGTCACGACCAGCGGCACGCCGCGGGCGGCGGCCGCGGCGATGCCGTGGCACGTCGTCGCGACCCGGGCGCGTTGTGCCTCGATCGACGGCGCTGCCCCTGCCGGCAGCAACGCGTTGCCGCCGACGCCAAGAACGACCAGGGACCGTGGGTCCGCCGCGGGCGGAGGGTCGGCGGCCACCACCCTCGCCTACCCCTTCCCGTCACCGCTGGCCGCCGCTCCAGGGGCCGCCTCCGGCCCGCGGAACGCGCGTGCCCGGTGCGCGAACGCCTTCAACCGCTCCTCGACCTTCGCGTTGATGCTGCCCGCCGGAAACGCGCCGTCCGCGCCGCGCGCGCCCGCCGGCACGCCCGTCAGCAGTTCGATGCCTTCGTCGACCGTCTCGACGGCGTGGACGTGGAAGCGTCCCTCCGCCACCGCCTGCACGACATCGGGCCTCAGCATCAGGTGCCGGATGTTGGACGCGGGGACGATCACGCCCTGCCGGCCCGTGAGACCGCGCGCGCGGCAGACGTCGAAAAAGCCCTCGATCTTCTCGTTGACGCCGCCGATGGCCTGCACCTGCCCCTGCTGATCGACGGATCCGGTCGCCGCGAAGGCCTGCGACACGGGAACCTCGGCCAGCGCCGACAGCAGCGCGTACAGCTCGGCCGACGACGCGCTGTCGCCCTCGACCCCGCCGTAACTCTGCTCGAAGACGAGGCTCGCCGACAGCGACAACGGCTGGTCCGGCACGAAACGCCCCGCCAGGAACCCTGCCAGGATCAGGACTCCTTTGGAATGAATCGGGCCGCCGAGCTTCGTCTCGCGCTCGATGTCGACCACCGTACCCGAGCCCAGGCGGGCGCGCGCCGTGATGCGGCTCGGCTGGCCGAAGGCGAAGCCGCCCAGTTCGACGACCGAGAGGCCGTTGACCTGCCCCACCACCGCGCCATCGGTCGCGATGAGGATCGTGCCGTGGCCGATGGCCTCCTGCACGCGGTCGCGGGGCCGGGAGGCCCGCTGAATCTGCGTCTCGATCGCGCGGTCCACGTCGGCCGCGTCGATCGCTTCGTGGTGCGCCACACCGGCCCAGTAGTCGGCCTCCCGCAGCACGTCCGTGATCTGCCCGAGCTGGATCCACAGCTTGCCCACGTCGCCCACGACCCGGGCGCCGTGCTCGATCACGCGGGCCACGCCGGCCGCGCTCACCGGGCGCAGCGACTCCTTCCGCGCGAGCGTGCCGATCACGCCGGCGTAGGCTAGGTCGTCGCCGTCGGTTCGGTCGGTCGTGGCCTCGAAGTCGACCGCCACCTTGAACAGATCCCGGAAGTCCGGGTCGTACTCGTAGAGCAGGTAGTACAGCAGCCGGTCGCCGATCAGCACGACCTTGATGTCGAGCGGAATCGCCTCGGCCTCGAGCGACACGGTCGAGACGAGGCTGAGGGCCTCGCCGAGCGACTCGATCCGGATCGTCCTCGAGCGGAGCGCCCGCTTCAGGCCCTCCCACGCGAACGGCTCGAGCAGCACGCGGCGGGCGTCCAGCAGCAGGTAGCCGCCGTTGGCCCGGTGCAGCGCGCCGGCCTTGATGTGGGTGAAGTCGGTGACGAGCGTGCCCATCTGGGCCACGTGCTCGATGCGGCCGACCAGGTTGTGGTACGTCGGGTTGTCCTCGTAGACGACCGGGGCCCCCTGCATGGGGCCGTGTCCGTCGAGGACGTTCACCTGGTAGCGCGCCAGCTGCGTGCGCGCCGCCGCGGCGCGGCCGAGCAGCATCTCGATCGGGTTCTGCTCCTCCTCGTCGCCCTCCTTCGGCCGCCGCAGGTCGTCGGCGTTCTCGATCACGTCAATCTCGAGCGCGGTCAAATACGCCTGCACCGCCGGGTGCGCGTCGTACTCCGCCTTCAGGTCGTCGATCAGCGCGTCGACCGCCGTCTTCGTGACGGCGTGCTTCAGCGCGCGAATCCGCTTGTGGCTCTCGCGGTGCCACTTCGGCGCCTCGCGGAGGATCTTCGCGAGCTCGTTCTCGTACCGCTCGACGGTCGCGCCGATGGTGCGCTGCTCGGCCTCGGGCAGGTGCTCGAACGCCTTGGTGTCGATCACCTCGCCGTTGCGCATCGGCGCGAGGCCGAGCCCGATCGGCGTCCGGATGAGCGCGACGTCCTCCCGGGCGGCACGCGCCCGCAGCTCCTCGAGCGCCTGGTCGCGCCGGGTGCTGAACTCCTCGTGGATCTGCTGCGACCGCTGGCGGAACTCCTCGCTCTCGAGCGCCGACGTGATCGCGCTGCGCAGGTCCTCGATGAGGTGCGACACGTCGTCCCGGAACTTCAGCCCCGCCCCCTTCGGCAACGCGATCGCCCGCGGCCGGTGTGGCTGCTCGAAGTTGTGGACGTAGCACCAGTCGTACGAGACGGGCTCGGTGACGGCCTGCGCCTCGAGAAACCGCCGGACCACGGCGTGCTTGCCGGCGCCGAACGGCCCCAGCGCGAACACGTTGTAGCCCGAGCGGCGGATGCCGATGCCGAACCGGATCGCGTCGACGGCGCGGTCCTGCCCGAGCACGAGCGCGCTCTCGGGAAGGTCGGCGGTGGTGGCGAACGGGAACCGGGTAGGGTCGCAGGTGCGGCGCAGCTGCCCGGGCGCGAGCTTCATGCGCCCTCGCCGCCCTGCGGAGGCTCGTCCTTCTTCTCGGGCACGTCGGTCATCGTGGCCTCCGTCAGCAGCAGCACACCCGCCACCGAGACCGCGTTCTCGAGGGCCAGGCGCACGACCTTGGTGGGGTCGATGATACCGGCCTCCGACAGGTCCACGTACTTCCCGACGGAGGCATCGAATCCGAAGCTGCCGGTGCCCGTCCGCATCTTCTCGACGACCACCCCGCCGTCCACGCCGGAGTTCTCCGCGATCTGCCGGGCCGGCGCCTCCAGGGCCCGGCGCAGGATCTGGACGCCGGACCGCTCGTCGCCCTCGGCCCTGACGGCCTCGGCCTCGACCGCGTCGATCGCCCGCATCAGCGCCAGCCCGGCGCCCGGCACGATCCCCTCGGCCATCGCCGCGCGGGTGGCGTGGATGGCGTCGTCGAAGGCCTCGTGGCGGCTCTTCATCTCCGCCTCGGACGGGGCCCCGACGCGGATCACCGCGACCCCGCCGGTCAGCTTGGCCAGCCGCTCCTCGAGCTTCTCCTTGTCGTAGTCCGACGTGGTGGCCGCAATCTGCGCGCGCAGCTCCTGGCACCGGCCCTCGATGGCCTTCGCCGAGCCCTGCCCGCCGACGATCGTCGTGTGTTCGCGGTCGATCACCACCCGGCTCGCGCGGCCCAGGTGTTCCGGCGTGACGTTCTCGAGCTTGACGCCGAGCTCGGGCGAGACCACGCGCCCGCCGGTCACGATGGCGATGTCCTCGAGCAGCGCCTTGCGCCGGTCGCCGAAGCCGGGGGCCTTGACGGCCGCGTTCTGCAGCGCACCGCGCAGGCGGTTGACCACGAGCGTCGCCAGCGCCTCGCCCTCGACGTCCTCCGCGATCACGAGCAGCGCGGCTCCCTGCCTGGCGATCTGTTCGAGCAGCGGCAGCAGGTCCTTGAGCGACGCGATCCGGCCCTCGTGGATCAGGATCATCGGGTTCTCGAGCACCGCCTCCATCTTCTCCGGGTCGGTCACGAAGTAGGCCGAGAGGTACCCGCGGTCGAACTGCAGGCCCTCGACCACGTCGAGCACCGTCTCGGTGCCCTTGGCTTCCTCGACCGTGACGGCGCCCTCCGCGCCGACCTTCTCGATGGCCTGCGCGACGAGGTCACCGATGGCCGGGTCGTTGTGAGCCGACACGGTGGCGACCTGCTGCTTCTCCCGGAAGCTCTGCACGGGCCGCGACAGGCCCTTGAGCACGTCGATGGCCACCGTGGCGCCCCGGTCGAGGCCGCGCTTGATGTCGATGGCGCTCGCCCCGGCCGCGATGTTGCGGATGCCGTCGGCCAAGATCGCGTGAGCCAGGATGGTCGCCGTCGTCGTGCCGTCGCCGACCGAGTCGCCGGTCCGCTCGGCGGCCCCGCGCAGCATCTGGGCGCCGAGGTTCTCGTCGGGATCCTTGAGCGCGAACTCCTTCGCGATCGTGACGCCGTCGTTGCAGACGATCGGGCGCCCCCATTTCTTCTCGATCAGCACCGACCGCGACCGCGGTCCGAGCGTCACGCGGATGGCGTCGGTCAGGGCCGTTGCGCCCCGCAACACCTTCTCGCGGGCTTCCGATCGAAAGAGCAGATGCTTGTAGGCCATGGCCGGGAGGATAGCAACAGACATGCCCGGGATCGACCGCCGTCGTGTGCCAGCCGCCCGCACGGCGCCCCGTGCGCGACGCCAGCCAGGCCGCGTGTCGGACGGCCGAGGACACGGCCCGATTGAGGAAAATTCAGCGACCGGGCGGGATTTCCCAACTGGCGGGCCGCCGCCGCTCCTGCCAGAATCGACATGGGACGCTGATGCGCATCGCCCTGTTCCTGCTCTCCGTCGCGGTCGCCGGCCTGTCGGCCGCGTGCAACCCCTCGAGCGCGAGCCCCGCGGCCGTGCAGTCTCGGTCCAGCGCGGCTCCGGCCCCGCCGCCGGCGGGCATCGCCACCGCGATCGCCGCGCTGGCCGCCAACGAGAAGGCCGACGCCGTGCGCGTGCTCGATGCGCGCATGCGGCGGCAGCTCCGGGCCATGTACGAGGCAAGGGCGTGGGCACCGCTCTGGACGACGGGGGACGGCGAGCCGATGCCAGCGGTGGACGCCGTGCTGGCTCGGCTGCGGCGCGCCTCCGACGAAGGGCTCGACCCCTGGGCGTATCGTGCGGCGGAGTTGTCCCGCGAGGCTCGCGCCCTCGCCGACACGCGGCCGTCCGACGCACGGGCTGCGGGCTTCGACGTCGCCGTGACCGCGGTGACGGCGGCGTACCTGCACGACCTGCACGTCGGCCGGGTCGATCCGCGCGCGATCGGCTTCCACATGAGCGCCCCGCCGGACGAGCACGACTTCCCCGCCCTCGTCGGCCGGGCGGCCGCAGAGGGCCGCCTGGCCGCCGCCGCCGAGGATCTGACTCCCACGCTCGGGGTCTACCGGGCGCTCCGGACGGCCCTCGCGCGCTACCGCGCGCTGGCCGATGACGACTCGATCGCGGCCCCGCCGCCGGCCCGGGCGTCGGTGCGTCCGGGAGAAGCCTATGCCGGCGTCGCCGCGCTGCACCGGCTGCTCGTCGCCGTCGGCGACCTGCCGGCCGACACGCCGTCGCCAGGCGACGGTGCCCTCTACCAGGGCGCCGTCGTGGAAGGGGTCGCGCGCTTCCAGGCCCGGCACGGCCTCGAACCGGACGGCGTGCTCGGGCGTGGCACGCAGCAGGCACTGGGCGTCCCGTTGCGGCAGCGTGTCCGGCAGATCGAGCTGGCACTCGAACGCCTGCGATGGCTGCCGCACCTGAAGCCCGGCCGGCTGCTGGCGGTGAACATCCCGATGTTCCAGGTCTGGGGCCTCGACTCGACGACGCCAGGGACGGTCCCGGCCTTCGAGTCGCGAGTGATCGTGGGCCGGGCCCTCGACACCGAGACGCCCGTCTTCGTCGACGAGATGCAGGAGGTGATCTTCCGGCCCTACTGGAACGTACCGCCGTCGATCCTGCGCAACGAGATCCTGCCGGCGATCGCGCGGAACAGCGGGTACCTCGCCCGGGAGGACATGGAAATCGTCGACGGCCAGGGCGACGACGCCCGGCCGGTCCGGCAGACCCCCGCGTCGCTGGCAGAACTCGCGCAGGGCCGCCTCCGGGTGCGGCAGCGCCCGGGCCCCGACAACGCGCTGGGGCTCGTCAAGTTCGTCTTCCCGAACGACGACAACATCTACATGCACGGCACCCCGGCCATGCAGCTCTTCGCGCGCGCCCGGCGCGACTTCAGCCACGGCTGCATCCGCGTCGAGGGGGCCGATGCGCTCGCCGCCTGGGTGCTCAAGACCGATCCGACCTGGTCGACCGAGCGGATCACCGCGGCCATGCAGGGCGCGTCGCAACTGCGCGTCCCCCTCACCGAGCCGATTCAGGTCGTGCTCTTCTACATCACGGCCGCCGTGCTGCCGCAGGATGGCGCCGTCCACTTCGCGGCCGACATCTACCGGCACGACGCTCGGCTCGATCAGGCCCTCGCCCGTCTCGCCGCCCGCTGACGCCGCGGGCGGTTACGCCTCGCCGTGGAGTTCCTTGAGCAGGTGCGATCGGGTCTCCACCTCGGCCAGCTTCGTCGTGGCGTGCAGTGACGCCTCGGCCAGAATGCGCCGAGCCTCGGCGTCGTCGCGCGCGTGCAGCACCTCGAGTGTGTATCCCCTCGCCTGGACGTATTCGCTGATCAACCGGCGCTCGAGCAGCGCCAGGGGCTCCTCGATCGGGCCGCCGTCACGTTCCTGTGCCGCCATGTGGTCCCCTCCCGTGGATGTGTCTGCCGGGCATCATGCACCACTTGGGCCAGCCCGGCCGGGCCGGTGACGCCTTCCGGCATGGCAGCGGGGTTGCACTGAGTACCCACGTGGTCGGCTCCGACGCGCGATTCGACGCCGAATCGCTGAGGAGAAGTCCACGCAGTTGAGGAATAGTCCGCTCCGGGCGACAGCGGACGTGACCTCGGGAGGCGTCGGTATGGCGGCGGACGAGATGTCCTGGGAGAACGACGGGGAGTCTGCGGAAGAGCCCGACGTGCTCCGCGTCGAGCGCGAAGAGGACGAGGCACGGCCCGAGGAGGCCGCCGACGTCGACGCGGTTCGCGTGTACCTGCAGCAGATCGCGCGCGTCCCGCTGCTGAAGCCCCGCGAGGAGTTGCAGCTCTGCCAGCGGATCGAGGCGCGGCAGCGAGCCGTCGCGGCGGCCCTGCTCGCGGTGCCGTCGTCCGGCAAGCATCTGTCGGCGCTCGCCACGGCCGTTCGCAGCGGCGCCACGCTGCCGGATGGCCTGCTCCAGTCGCCCGAGGGACGTGCGCTGCGCAAGCCCGAAGTCACCCAGGGGCTGGCCGGGCTGACGCGTGCGCGGCGCCAGGCCGCGTCGCTCGCCCGGGTCGATACCGCGCTCGCGGGCCGCGTCGCGGCCGCCCGCAGGGCCAGGCTCGAGGCCCAGGCCCACCGGCTGCTGGCGGCCATCGACGCCACGCTCGTCGACGTGCCGCTGCGCCCGGCGCTCATCGAGGCCATGGCAAACGACATCGCGGCCACCGAGGACGGCCCGCGCGTGCAGCGCGTCCGTGACGCGCTCGAGGAGCTGCGCCGGCTGAAGAGCCAGCTGACGCAGGCGAACCTGCGCCTGGTCGTCTCGATCGCGAAGCGATACCGCTACACGAACCTGTCGATGCTGGACCTCGTGCAGGAAGGCAATCTGGGCCTGCTCAAGGCGGTGGACCGCTTCCAGTACCGGCGCGGGTTCAAGTTCTCGACCTACGCCACGTGGTGGATCCGTCAGGCCATCACACGCAGCATCGCGGACACGGGCCGGACGATCCGCCTCCCGGTGCACGTCGTCGAGTCGCTGAACAAGATCGCGATGGCGCGACGCGATCTCGCCGCCACCCTCGGCCGCGACCCTACGGTGCAGGAGATCGCCGCCCGGACGCGCATCGCAGCCGAGCGGGTCATGCTGGTGATCCGGTCGGGCGCCCCGCTGGCGTCGCTCGACGCACCCGTCTCCGAGGACGCGGTGTTCGGCGAGTTCGTGCCCGACGCGGGCGCGCGGTCCCCGGAGTCGCCGCTGCTCGAGCGCGAGTCGCTGCGCATGCTCAAGGCCGGTCTCGATTCGCTGAGCGAGCGCGAGCGCTCGGTGCTCGAGCTGCGATTCGGCATCCTCAACGCACGCGAGCACACGCTGGACGAGATCGGCCAGAAGATGGGCATCAGCCGCGAGCGGGTGCGGCAAATCGAGAAGCAGGCGATGGCGCGGCTGCGGCTGCGGACCGCCCCGATCCGCCCGCCCGCCCGGCAAGGCGGCGTAGTCGCCGGTCGCCCGACTAGGCCGGGCGGCCGCGGGTACCCGACTGCAGGGCCAGGCCGAGGCCCATCGCCGACGTCAGTGCGGCGGTGAGCCCCCAGGTCGTCAGCAGACCGTGCTCGATGAGGTACCCGGAGAGCAGCGGGGCCAGGATCAGGCAGATGGAGCTGAGCGACTGAATCAGCCCCAGCACGACGCCCTGCTCCTCCCGGGGTGCGGCGTGCGTGATGAGGCTCGTCAGCGCCGGCCGGACGAGCGAGCCCATCGACGTCACGGCCGTCGCCAGCACCAGCACCGGGATGGAGCGGCAGAAGGCCAGCAAGGTGTAGCCGCCGAGATAGCCGATGAATCCGGCCTGGTTGAGCGCGTGCTCGCCGTACCGCTTGACCAGCCGGCCGAGTGCCGGGCCCTGCCAGACCAGCCCGAACAGACCGGCGAGCCCCCAGACGTATCCCACCTGCTCCGGCCCGAACGGCATGCCGTTCCACGACAGCCGCCGCTCGACGAACAGCGGCATCCCGGCCGTGAACATCGAGAAGCCGAACGAGAAGAGCGTGAACTGCCACAGCATCGACGCGAGCGCCGGATTGCGGAAGTACACGGCGTAGGAGCCCCACTCCATCAATCCGAGACGCCGGCCCGCCGGTGCGGCGCCCCGGCCGCCGGGCCTCACGGCCGGGAGGATGAGCCACGTCGTCAGCACGCTGAGCGCCGACAGCGCGGCCGCGGCGAACACCGGCAGGCGGTAGTCGAAACGCGACAGCAGGCCCGAGATCGCCGGGCCCACGAGGAAACCCAGCCCGAAGGCGATGCCGATGATGCCGAACGACTTCGCGCGCTCCTCGGGCCTGGTGACGTCGGAGATGTAGGCCTGCGCGAGCGACAGGTTGCCGGCCGTGGCCCCGTCGATCGCGCGCGCGAGGAACAGCACCCACAAGTTGGGCGCGAAGGCCGTGACGATGAAGCCGATACAGGTGCCGATCTGGCTGACGATGAGCAGCGGCTTGCGGCCGGTGCGATCCGACATGCGGCCGAGCAGCGGACCCGAGACCAGCTGGCAGGCGGCATAGATGCCGATCAGCCAGCCGACCTGGGCCGGGCTGGCGCCCATCCGCTCCGCGTAGAACGGCAGCAGCGGAATCATGAGGGTGAGACCCAGCACGTCCACCGCCACGATCAGAAATACGGGAAGCAGGGGCCCGGAAAACACGGAGGCCCCATCATGCCACACCCGCATGGCCGCCGCGACCCGCCGGCCTCGGCGCCGCGCCAGGCGATTCCGAGTACGATCGCGGGCAGGCGATGGCTCGCTTCCGTTTCTGCCCCCGTTGCGGCGCGCCGTTGACCGCCCCGCCGCCCGACAGCGCCACACGGGCCGCCTGCACCGCCGGGTGCGGGTTCGTCCACTACGACAACCCGACGCCGGTCGTGGCCGCGGTGATCGAGCACGACGGTCACGTGCTGCTCGCCCGCAACCGCGCGTGGCCCGAGACCTGGTACGCGCTCGTCGCCGGGTTCCTCGAGCGCGGCGAGTCGCCCGACTCGGCGGTGCGGCGCGAGGTCAAGGAGGAAGTCGGCCTCGACGCCCGCGACGTCACCCTCATCGGCGTCTACCCGTTCGCGAAGATGAACCAGGTGATCATCGCGTACCATGTCGTGGCCAGCGGCCCGATCACGCTGAACGAGGAACTGGTGGCGTACCGACGCGTCCCCCCCGCGGAGTGCCGTTCGTGGTGGGCGGGCACGGGGCTCGCCCTCCGTGACTGGCTTCTCAGTCGCGGCTTCGATCCCGAGATGACCGACCTGCCCGGCTGACCGGGCGTGGAGCTGCACCCGTGACTCGACCCGCCTTCGGCGCCACCGTGGCGCTCCTCGTCGTCCTCGCCGCCACGGCCATCGTCATGGTCGGCCGTCCGCTCACGGCCAGGCTGCGGGCCAACGCCGACTGCTGCCAGATCCCGATCGCGCGCAACCTGCGGGTGTCGGCGACGGAGCTCTGGGGCACGGCCTTCTACCCCTCCGAGATCGGCCAGGACAAGTGGGTGCTCGAAACGGTGTTCCCCGACGTGACCAACGGCTACTTCGTCGACGTCGGCTCGGGACACGGCACGATCGGCTCGAACACCGCCGCCCTCGAACGACGCGGCTGGACGGGCATCTGCATCGACCCGTTTCCGGTGCACATGGAAGGGCGGACCTGTCAGCTGTACAGGGAAGTCGTCTTCGACACGGCTGGTCAGCGGATGACGTTCCGCGCGGCGGGCGGTCTCGGCGGTCTGGCCGACACGCTCGGCAAGTGGAACGACAAGGCGGCCCGCGCGCCGGCCGTGGAGTTCACCACCGTCACCCTCGGCGACATCCTCGTCCGCGCGCACGCGCCGGCGTTCATCCACTTCATCAGCCTCGACATCGAGGGGGCCGAACTCGCCGCGCTCCAGGGCTTTCCCTTCGACCGGGTCCGCGTGGGCGCCTTCGCCATCGAGCACAACGAGGAAGAGCCGAAGCGCAGCCAGATCAAGGCGTTTCTCGAGCAGCGCGGGTACGTCCGCACCCACACCTACAAGCAGGACGACTTCTACACGGCCGCGGCACGGTAACCCCGCCTTGACGCGGTGCCACAAGGCAACGAGAATGGTGATAACTCCTTGACATTGCAATGAGTTGCGTTTGCGTCTCCCTGGTTCCTGGTAGGCTCGCCTGACGACACCTGCTGTGAGCACCGCCGCTGGCCCGCGTCTGAACGGGAAGTTCCTCGACGTGGACGGTCGCCGCTTCCTCGTCAAGGGCGTGGCATACGGCACGTTCGCGCCCGATGCGGCCGGGGCCCAGTTCCCCTCGATCGCGCGAGTCAGTGGCGACTTCGCGCAGATGGCTGCGGCCGGGCTGAACACGGTCCGTACCTACACCGTGCCCTCCGAGGCCTTCCTCGACGAGGCGGCACGCCACGGCCTGCGCGTGATGATCGGGATGCCGTGGTCGCAGCACGTCGCGTTCCTCGACGACCGCGCGCTGACCCGGCAGATCCGCGCCGACGCCGCCGCCACGGTGCGCCGGCTCGGGTCGCACCCGGCGGCGCTGCTCTTCGCGCTCGGCAACGAGATTCCGCCAGCGGTGGTCCGCTGGCACGGCCAGCGCCGGATCGAGGCGTTCCTGCGCGACCTCGCGCGCGAGGTCAAGAGCGCGGCGCCCGGGAGCCTGCTGACCTACGTCAACTTCCCGCCCACCGAATATCTCGACCTCGACGCGTTCGACGTCTGCGCCTTCAACGTCTACCTGCACCGCGAGGCCGACCTGCGCGCCTACCTCGGGCGCCTGCAGCACGTGGCCGGCCAGAAGCCGCTGCTGCTCGCCGAGGCGGGCGCCGACAGCATCCGCGAGGGCGAGGACGGGCAGGCGCGCATCACCGCGATGCACATCCGGGCCGCCTTCGCCGAGGGCGCCTGCGGCGCCGTCGCCTTCTCGTGGACCGACGAGTGGTGGCGCGGCGGCCACCCCGTCACCGACTGGGCGTTCGGCCTCGTCGACGCCGAGCGCCGGCCGAAGCCCGCGCTCGCGGCGGTGTCGCACGCGTTCGCCGACGCGCCGTTTCCGCGGGAGGAACACGCGCGCTGGCCCAGGGTGTCCGTCGTCGTCTGCGCGTACAACGCGGCCGACACGATCGACGACTGCCTGACGTCGCTCGCCGCCCTGTCCTATCCGGACTTCGAGGTGATCGTCGTCAACGACGGGTCGCGCGATCGCACGGGCGACCTGGCGAGGCGCCATGCCGTCGCGCGCGTCATCGACATCCCGAACGGAGGCCTGAGCGCGGCGCGCAACCTCGGCCTGGCCGAGGCGACCGGCCAGGTCGTCGCGTACACCGACGCCGACGTCCGCGTCGACGCGGACTGGCTGTCGCACCTCGTGCAGCCGCTGCTGACGCCGCGCTTCGTCGGCTCGGGCGGGCCGAACGTCATCCCGGCCGACGATCCATGGGTGGCCCAGTGCGTCGCGCGCGCCCCGGGCGGGCCGACGCACGTGCTGCTCGACGACCGCGTCGCCGAGCACGTGCCGGGCTGCAACATGGCGTTCAGGCGCGACGCGCTCCTCAGCGTGGGCGGCTTCAACCCGACGTACCTGCGCGCGGGCGACGACGTCGACGTCTGCTGGCGCCTGCAGGCGAAGGGTCTCAAGATCGGCTTCGCCCCATCGGCGCTCGTCTGGCACCACCACCGGACGACGGTGAAGGCCTACTGGCGGCAGCAGGTCGGCTATGGGGAGGGCGAGACGTGGCTCGACGCCCACCACCCGGAGAAGTTCATCGGCGGCCAGATGCTGTGGCGCGGCCGCATCTACAGCCCGTTGCCGTTCGTCCGATCGTTCACCGGCCAGCGCATCAACACGGGCGTCTGGGGCACCGCGGCGTTCCCCTCGGTCTACAGCACCGACGTGAACCCGCTGCAGTTCCTGCCCCACTCGGCCGCGTGGATGGTCGCCTCGACGGCGGCCCCGCTGCTCGGCGCGCTGCTGGCGCTCCTGAGCTCGTATCCGCTCGAGGCCCTGCTGCTGGTCGTCGTCGGCCTCGCGGGCTGGACGACCACGGCCGCCCGCTGCGCCACCTTCGCGTGGCGGACGGACCTGCGCGGCCTGACGGGCATCGAGTCGCGGAGAACGCGCGCGACGTACCGCGCGCTCATCCTGTGGCTGCACCTGGTGCAGCCGGTCGCCCGCGTCTACGGGCGCCTGCGCGGGATGTGGTCGCCGCCCGAGGTCGTGGCGCCGCAGCACGTCACCCGCGTGCCGTGGAAGGCGCCTGTGCCCTCGCTCGAGGACGCCGCGCGCTCGGCCCTGCTCATCGTCGGCGGCGCCATCGAGCGCACCTACTGGAACGAACGGTGGACCTCGCACGACGCCACGTTGACCGAACTGGCCAGTGAGCTCCGCGCGGCGCGTCCGGCCGGCCGGGTCGACCTGGACGACGGCTGGCGGCCCGATCGCGATCTGAGCGTGGCGGTGAGCCGGTGGGGCTGGCTCCACGTCCAGGCGCTGGTCGAGGAGCACGCCGACGGCCGCTGCCTGCTGCGCGTCGGCACGCGCCTCCGCCCGAGCTTCGTCGGCGTCGTCGAGGCGCTGGGCCTCGCCGTCGGCCTGGTCGGCGTGACGAGCGCGGCCATCGCGCTGCGCTGGCCGTCGCTCAGCCTGATCTCGGCCGTGGTGGTCGGCGTGCTGTTCGCGCGCGCGGCCTGGCAGACGACGCGCGTGGCCGCCCTGCTGGACCGCGCCCTCGGCCGCGTCGCGATCGCGGCGGGCCTGCTGGCGCTGCCCGTGCGGCCGGACTCGGACCGCCGGACGCGCGTGCGCCTGCGTCCGGCCACCCCGACCCAGGTGGCGCAGGCGGCGCTCATCGCCATCGTCATCGCGAGCGGCGCCATCAGCAGCGTCTCGCTGGTGCGGGACGTCGTCGCGCAGCGACGCGCCGCGGCGCTCGCCGCAGCCGGCACGCGGCCGCCGGTTCTCGAAGCCAGGCCCGGCCCGGGCGGCGGCGTCGCGGTGGGCCCGTCCGGCGACCTGTTCGTCGCCGACGCGCGCACGGGCCTCATCAGGCGCCTGCGCGCCCGCTTCCCTTTCAGCGTGGTCCAGACCACCGGCAACGCCGGCGATCTCTTCCGCCAGCGCCAGGTCGGTGCCGCCGTCGCGTTCGACCGGCCGACCGACATCACGCTGGCGCCCGACGGCGACATCCTCGTGGCCGACGCCCGCAACAACCGCGTCTGCCGCATCGACGGTCCCTCCGGCCGCATCATCACCATCGCGGGCTCCGGCGGGTCGGGCTTCGACGGAGACGACCGGCAGGCGACCCAGGCGGCCCTGAACGCGCCGACGGCGGTGGCCGCCGCCCGGAACGGGGATCTCTACATCGCCGACACGGCCAACAACCGCATCCGCGTCGTGCTCTACGCGACCGGCGTGATCCGCACCGTGGCCGGCGACGGCGCCCCGGGCGAGGCCGACGCCATCGGCGACGGCGGTCCGGCGACGGCGGCGCACTTGCTGCGGCCGGGCGGCATCGCGGTCGCCGCCAACGGCGACCTCTACATCGCCGACACCGGGCACAACCGCATCCGCAAGGTCGCCGCGGCCACCGGCATCATCACCACGATCGCCGGCGACGGCGTCGCGGGCGCATCCGGCGACGAAGGCCCGGGACTGCGGGCCCGGTTCGCCGCGCCGATGGGCCTCGCCCTCGTCCCGGCCGGGCGCGGGCTGCTGCTCTACATCGCCGACTCGCTCAACGGCCGCGTGCGGGTGCTCCGGCCCGACGGCACCGTCACGACGCTCGGCGGCTCGACGGAGCGCTTCACGATGCCGTCGCGCCTCGCCTACCACCCGGCCGGCTGGCTGTACGTCAAGGACTCCAGCCTCGTCGGCGTCACCACGGTGGCCGCCCGCCTGCGCACCGTGATGGTCTCCAACCGGCGCGCCGCGCGCCAGGTGACCTAGGACCCGCCGGTGACCCTCGCCTCCTGGACCCTGTCGTTTCTGCGGCCCTACCGGGCCCGGGTGCTCGCCATCGGGGCCCTGTCGGCGGTCGAGGTCGCGCTCGGGTCGCTCGCGCCGTGGCCGCTCAAGGCCGTCGTCGACAACGTGCTCGGCGGGCACCCCCTGCCGGCCCCGGCGGCGGCCGTGGTCCAGCCCCTCGTTGGGGGCCACGTCGTCGGCCTGCTGCTGCTCATCGTCGTCGCCGGGCTCGTGCTGCAGGTGGCCAACGAGGTCGTCCTGATGGTCCACACGCAGTTGCAGGTCGACACCGGACAGCGGATCGTCTACGACCTGCGCGAGCGGCTGCTGTCGCACCTGCAGAGCCTCACGCTGCGGCACCACATCCAGGCGCGGACGGCCGACTCCGTGTACCGCCTCGAGGCCGACGCCTACTGTGTCAGCGATCTCGTGATGGGCGGAGCGTTCCCCCTGGCCACGTCGTCGTTGAAGCTCCTGGTGATGTTCGCGATTCTGCTGCGGCTCGACTTCACGCTCGCGCTGCTGTCGCTCGTCGTGGTGCCATTCCTCTACGTGAGCCTGCGGCACTACGCCCGCCAGATGGTGGACCGCGCCGAGCAGGTGAAGGCGAAGGAGTCGGCGCTCATCGAGCGGGTCTACGAGATCCTGTCGGCGATCGCGGTGATCAAGAGCTTCGCCCGCGAGCGCCACGAGCTGGATCGGTTCTCGAGGGCCGGCGCCGAGACGATGCAGGCACGCCTGCAGCTGACGTGGCAGGAGTCGCTGCTGTCGGTCGCGGTGAGCACGATCACGCTGAGCGGCACCGCCCTGGTGCTCGCCGTGGGCGGCATGCACGTGCTGGACGGCACGCTGACGGTCGGCGGCCTGCTGGTCGTCGTGGCCTACCTGGCGGCCGTCTACAACCCGCTCTCGTCGATCGCGCACACGACCGGCTCGATCCAGCAGGCGGTCGTCAGCGCACGGCGCGTCCGCGAGATCTTCGCGCTGGCGCCGGAGCCGCTCGACGCCCCCGGCGCGCTCGACGCCTCGGCCGTCGCCGGTGACATCCGCTTCGAGGGCGTCGGCTTCGCCTACGACGACGCGCGCCCGATCCTGCAGGACGTCAGCTTCGTCGCACGGCCAGGGGAACTCGTCGCGCTGGTCGGCCTCACGGGGGCCGGCAAGACGACGCTGGCCCGGCTGATCCCGCGATTCTTCACCCCCACGCAGGGCCGCATCCTGATCGACGGCGTGGACGCCGCGCAGTATTCGCTGCGGTCGCTGCGGGAGCGCATCGCCCTCGTCCCGCAGGACGCCGTGCTCTTCGGCGGCACGATCGGCGAGAACATCCGGTACGGTCGCCTGTCGGCCACCGACGAGGAGGTCCGCGAGGCGGCGCGGGCGGCGCACGTCCACGGGTTCGTCGAGCGCCTTCCGCGGGGCTACGACACGCCGGTCGCCGAGGCGGGTGCGACGCTCTCGGGCGGGGAACGCCAGCGCCTCGGCATCGCGCGGGCGCTGCTCAAGAACGCGCCCATCCTGATCCTCGACGAACCCACCTCGTCGCTCGACGCCATCTCCGAAGAGGCCGTCTTCGACGCCCTCCGGCACCTGCGGGCGGGCCGGACGACGATCGTGATCGCGCACCGGCTCTCGACGATCCGCGACGCCAGCCGGATCCTCGTGCTGCACGACGGGCACCTCGTGGCCCAGGGCACCCACGAGGAACTGCTGGCTTCGAACGACCTGTACCGGCGGATGTGCGCCCGCCTCTCGGTCGGCCGCTCCCTCGACGAGCCCGAGTCGATCGACGAACTGCTCCACGCGCAGTGAGGACGGGGGCGTGAAGATCCTGCTGGCGGGCATCATCGCCCGGTATCCCTTCGGCGGTGTGACGTGGTGCTCGGTGAACTACCTGCTGGGCCTGCGGGCGCTGGGGCACGACGTCTTCTACGTCGAGGACACCGGCGAGTGCATCTACGACCCGGTCCAGAACGCGATGACCGAGGCCCCCTCGTACGGCACCCGCTACATCCACGATTCGCTGGCGCCGTTCGGGCTCGGCGACCGCTGGTCCCTGGTCAACTACGACGGCCGCCACCACGGCGCCTCGCACGACACGCTGAAGGCCTTCTGCGCCGACGCGGACCTCTACGTCAACCTGTCGGGCGGGTCGTGGTTCTGGCGTGACGAGTATGCGCGCATCCCGAGGCGGGTGTTCATCGACACCGATCCGGTGTTCACGCAGCTCGCCATCGCCAAGGGCGACGCCTGGTACGTGGACTTCTTCCGGCAGTTCGATCACCTGTTCACGTTCGGCGCGAACATCGGGACGCCGGCCTCCGACGTGCCGACCGGCGGGTTCACCTGGCACAAGACCTGGCAGCCGATCGTCACCGAGCACTGGCGTACGTCCGCCCCGCCGTCGACCGACGCGTTCACGACCGTGATGACCTGGAAGACCGAGAGCTTCACGGACGTCGACGGCAACAAGGACCGCGAGTTCATCCGGTTCCTCGACCTCCCGGGCCGGACGCCCCACCGGTTCCAGCTGGCCGTGAACGGCCCGCAGGCGTTCCTGCGCGCGCACGGCTGGACCACCGTGGACGCGATGGGAGTGTCGCGCTCGCTGTGGGACTACCGCGACTTCATCCAGGGGTCGAAGGGCGAGTTCGGCGTCGCCAAGCACGCCTACGTGTCGCGCCGCTCCGGCTGGTTCAGCGACCGCACCGAGTGCTATCTGGCGGCCGGGCGCCCGGCCCTCGTGCAGGACACGGGTTGGAGCGCGCACCTGCCGCACGGTGCGGGGCTCCTCGGCTTCACGACGCCAGAGGAGGCCCTCGACGGCCTCGACCGCATCGTGCGCGACTACCCGGCTCACGCACGCCGGGCCGGCGAGATCGCGGAGGAATGCTTCGAGGCGGCCCGCGTGCTCCGTCCCTTCCTGGAGACCGCGTGCCGGTGACCGGGCCGCTGCGGATCGCGATGGTGGCACCGGTCGCGACCTCGGTGCCGCCGGCCCTGTCGGGGTCGATCGAGACGATGACGTCGCTGCTGACCGAGGGGCTGGTCGCCAGCGGGCACGACGTGACGCTCTTCGCCACCGGGTCGTCCACGACGCGGGCCCGCCTGCACGCCACGTTTCAGCAGGGCTACCGTGACGACCCCGCGCTGTGGCCGTGGGAGCTCTGCGAGATGTTCAACCTGGCGGCGGCCATCGAGCGCGCCGACGCGTTCGACGTCATCCACTACCAGTCCGAGTACTACCCGGTCTCGCTGGCCTTCGGACGCCTGACGCGCACCCCCCTCGTCCAGACGCTGCACCACTCGCCCGCGCCGGCCGAGGTCGCGCTGTGGTCGCGGTACCCGGACGCGCCGTTCGTCGCGGTCTCGGCCGAACAAGCCAGGCTGATGGCCGGCCTCAGGGTCGTCGGCACCGTGCACCACGCGATCGACGTACCGGCCTTCGCGTTCCGCGAGACCCCCGAGGACTACCTGCTGTTCCTCGGCCGCTTCACCGAGGGGAAGGGGCCGCTGGCGGCTATCGAGATCGCGCGACGCGCCGGGCTGCGCCTGGTGCTCGCCGCCAAGCGGAACGACTACTACGACGAGGCGATCGCGCCCCACGTCGACGGCCGCGACGTCGTCTTCGTCGGCGAGGTCGGCCATGCCGAGAAGGCGGCGTTGCTGGGCGGCGCGCGCGCGCTGCTGTACCCGGTGCAGGCCGGCGAGCCGTTCGGCCTCGTCATCCCCGAGGCGATGGCCTGCGGCACCCCGGTGGCCGCGCTGGCGCGCGGCGCCACGAACGAACTCGTCGAGCCCGGCGTCACCGGCGGGCTCTTCCCGGACGTCGATGCGCTGCTGGCGGGGCTGCCGGCGGTGATGGCGCTCGACCGCCGCCAGGTGCGCGCGCGCGCGGAGGACCGCTTCGGTGCCGCGCGGATGGTGGCCGGGTACGAGGCCGTGTACCGGGCGCTCGTCGCGGCCGGTCGGGAGGAGGTCTCGCCACGGTGACGATGCCGCAGGATCTCGAGGGCCGGACCCTGCTCGCGGTCTTCGCCCATCCCGACGACGAGTCGATCGCCTCGGGCGGACTGCTGGCCTGGTGCGCCGCGCGCGGCGCCCGCGTCGCGCTGCTCTGCGTCACGAAGGGCGATTTCCGCCCGGAGCCCGGCACGCCGGGCAGGACGCAGCCGCCCGAGGGGAGGGTCAAGGAGCTCGAGGCCGCGGCCGACGCGCTCGGCCTGTCCGACGTGATCGTGCTGGGCCATCGCGACGGCTACCTGCCGTGGACCGACGCCGAGCGCCTCGAGGCCGACATCCGCGCGGCCATCGAGTGGCTCCACGCGGACGTCGTGGTCACGTTCGGCGAGGACGGGCTCTACTGGCACCCCGATCACATCGCGGTGCACGACCGCACCACCGCCGCGGTCGCCGCGCTCGGCGCCGGGGCGCCCGCGCTGTACTACGTCACGATGCCGCCCGGACGGATGCGGGCACTGGTCGACGCGGTGGCGGCGCGCGCCACCGACGGCCGGCCGCACGACGACATCCTCGGCATCTCGGTGGTCGACGCCTTCGGAGCGCTCGCCCTGCCGCCGACGCTCGTCGTCGACGCCGGCCCGTTCGCCGCCCGCAAGCTCGCGGCGCTGCGCTGCCACGCGTCACAGGTGGCGGGAGGAGCCCTGGAACTGCTGACCGAGGCCGAAGCCCCCGCGTACCTGGGCACGGAACACTACCGGCGGGCCGACACCGGCTCGCAGGCTCCCACTTTTCTCGACGCGCTGGCCGGTCCGGCGCCGTCCGAGGCCCCCTGATGGAGACGTCGCTGCTCTCGCTCCTGCGCTGCCCCTTCTGCGGCACCGCGCTCGACCTGGTCGACAACGATGCGCTCGTCCGCCACGGCGACGCCGTGGAGTCGGGCGTGCTCGGCTGCCAGTGCTGCGCGTTCCCGGTGATCGACGGCATTCCGGTGCTCATCGCCGACGACCGCACGCGCGACGCGATGCACACCCTCGAGGCCGGCCACCCCGACGAGGCGCGGGCGCTGCTGCTCGGCCTCGACGACGCGGCCCGCAGCGCCGCGTTCCGCGCGTTGACGGCCCGGCGCGGCACCGCCACGTTCCGTGACGCGCTCGACATCCTCAGCCCCGACGCCGAGGGCACGTACTTCGTCTACCGCTTCTCCGATCCCACCTACCTGATGTCGCAGGCAGTCGTCCGGGCGCTCGGGTCGCACCGCCGGATCACGCGGCACGTCATCGACGTCTGCGGCGGGTCGGGTCACCTCACGCGCGACCTCATCGCGGCCGCGCCCGGCGCAGCCGTCGTGCTGGCGGACGTCTACTACTGGAAGCTGTGGCTCGGGCGGACGTTCGTCGCCCCGCGCTCGGTCCCCGTCTGCTGCGACGGCAACACGCCGCTGCCCTTCGCGCGGGGCGCCTTCTCGCTCGCCGTGCTGTCGGACGCGTTCCCGTACATCTGGCACAAGCGCCTGCTGGCCGACGAGCTGATGCGCCTGGCCGGGCCGGACGGCGTCGTCGCGATGCCCCACCTGCACAGCTCGCTGGGCTTCAACTTCTCGGCCGGCATGACGCTGACGCCGGCCGCGTACCGTGATCTCTTCGCGCCGATGCAGCCACGCGTCTTCCGCGACTCGACGCTGCTCGACGGCGTGCTCGACCGTTCGACGGTCGACCTCCAGCACGACGTCGTGCCCGAGACGGTCGGCGAGGAACCATCGGTGACCCTGGTGGCCAGCCCGCACGGTGACGTCTTCCGCAGCTATCCGATGCCGCCGGCGCTCCTCGTGGAGGGAGAACTGCGCGTGAACCCCCTCTACCGGATGGAGCGGACCGCCGACGGCACGCGGTTGACGCTGGCCTTTCCGACGCCGGAGTACGAGGAGGAATTCGGCGGCTGCCGGCGCTACATGCCGGACACGCTCACGGTCGCGGCCGACCTGACGGGTCCGCTGACCCCCGAGATGCTGGGCGCCGACTACCGCGAACTCCGGCGGCGGCAGGTGATCCTCGACGTGCCACGCGGCTACTGCTGAGGGCGGCCCTCCGACAGCGCCGCCACGCCGTCGTACGGCAGCAGCGTCGTCAGGCGCCGGCCCACCCACTCCTGCAGCACCACGGCCGGCCGTTCCTCGAGCACGATCGCCGGGTCCATGTTGTACTGCCACAGGTAGACGGCGCGGCTGAAGTGGTCCGACAGGAAGGGAATCAGCGCCGACCCGAACGAATCACGGAACACGACCGCCCGCGGCCGCGCGCGATCGCGGTGCTCGGTGACCAGCCGCGGCTCGATGCCGTGCGGATCGGGCCGGGCCGGCTCCACGACCCGCCAGGCGGCCGGGGCGCGCGCGACGAGCCGCAGGTCGTCCTCCTGCATCAGGTCCGTCAGGCCCAGCATACCGGCCAGATCCATGCCGGGCTCGCGGACCTCGCGCGGCTCGAAGGCCTCGCGCGGCCGGGCCTCGACGCCGGGATGCGCCAGCGCGGCGAGCAGCGCGCCGTACGCCGCGAAGGCGCCCCGGTCGTTCCAGTGCGTGTCCGTCCGGTGATACACCCGCTCGCGCGCCTTCGCCTCGGCGAGCGCCGGGCGCACGTCGACCACGGGCACGGTCGAGTGGTCGCGCAGGTAGCGCACCAGGACGTCGATGCGCGACTCGTTCCCGACGCGGCGGATGCCGGCGGGCAGGTACTCGGGATAGACGGCGTGCTTGTCGGGCGCGATCACGAACAGGTAGCGGGCGCCCTGGGCGCGCAGCCAGTCGTCGGTGTGCTGCAGCGTCTGCCGCCACACCTCGAGGTCTTCCCGGCTGAAGGGCACCGCCGCCGCGTAGTCGTCGGCGGCGCCGTCGGCCGCGTAGAACAGCCAGCCGTCGCGGCCGACGAAGACGTCCGGCGACGGCGAGATGCCGAACCACGTCAGGCGCAGCGCGGCCTGCCAGCGCACGAGCCGCGCCCGGAACGCGAAGTGGTCCTCGAAGTAGCGCGTCAGCCCGTCCGGCAGGGCCCGCAGCGCCTCCCTCTCGAGAGCCAGGCGCGGCCACGAGGCCAGTTCGCGGTTCTCGCCCGACGCCGCCTCGCGATCGATGCCGGCCAGCGTCGCCAGACCGGGCAGCGCGAGGGCGAACAGCACCAGCCCCACGAGCGCGCGCGTCGATCCCCGCGAGAAGGTCACCATCTCAGAACTGGAAATAGATGAAGGGGTTGTACGTGCGGGCCGCCACCAGCATCACGCAGGCGGCAAACAGCACGAGCAGCCCGGCCGTGGCCAGCGCCGACGGCACCGCGCCGAGCGCCGGCTCGGCTCCGGCCGGCGCTCGCGACAGCCGGCGCGCGGCGAGGGCCGCGACCGGCGTCGATCCCACGATGCCGACCGCGGCCGCCAGCAGCAGCTCGGGGCTGAGGTACCAGGACGCGGCGTACATCGTCGGGCGCCCCGCGCCGAGGCCCGCCATCGCGCCCAGCATCGCAACCGCGCCCGCCAGCGTCCCGGCCCGGAAGAACACCCACCCCACCATCACGACGAGCACCGCGTAGGCGTGGCGCACCGGCCGCGGGAGGGCCGCGACGGCCGACGCAAGGCCCAGCCGCTCCAGCACGAGGAACAGGCCGTGGAAGAGCCCCCAGGTGACGAACGTCCAGCTCGCGCCGTGCCACAGCCCGCACAGGAAGAAGACGGTGACCAGGTTCGCGTACACCCGCGCCGGCGACACCCGGTTGCCGCCGAGCGGCACGTAGAGGTAGTCGCGGAACCACGCCGAGAGCGACATGTGCCAGCGTCGCCAGAAGTCCTGGATCGACGTCGCCACGTAGGGGTGCCGGAAGTTCTCCACGAACCGGAAGCCGAACAGCCGCGCGAGGCCGATCGCCATGTCGGAGTACCCGGAGAAGTCGAAGTAGATCTGCAGCGTGTAGCAGGTGACGCCGATCCAGGCGTGCGCCGCCGTCAGCTCGGCCGCCGGCATCGCGAAGATGCGATCCGCCGGGCCGGCCACGACGTTGGCCACGAGCATCTTCTTGGCAAGGCCCACGACGAACCGGCGGACGCCCTCGCCCATGTCGTCGATCGTGACGCGGCGGCTGGTCAACTGCGCGGCGATGTCGCGATACCGGATGATCGGGCCCGCGATGAGCTGCGGGAACAGCAGCAGGTACAGCGCCGCCTCGACGACGCCCTTCTGGGCGACGGCGTCGCGGCGGTGCACGTCGACGACGTACGAGATGGCGTGGAAGGTGAAGAACGAGATGCCGATCGGCAGGACGATCGGCGGCACGCCGACCGGCGCGACGCCGACCGCCGCGAGCACCGCGTTGAGGTTGTCGACCGCGAAGGTCGCGTACTTGAAGACGCCGAGCACCAGGAGGTTCCCCCCGACGACGGCAGCGAGCAGGCGGCGCCCCGCAGGTCCATGCCGGTACCGGTCCACGGCCAGCGCCGCCGCGTAGTTGAACAGGATCGAACCGAGGATGAGCCACGTGAACGCGCCGCCGCCGCGCGCGTAGAAGATGACGCTCGCGACGAGCAGCAGCCCGTTCCGGTAGCGCGACCACGGTGCGAGGTGCAGCGCGAGCAGCAGCGGCAGGAAGACGAACAGGAACGCGGGTTCGGTGAAGAGCACGTTGGCGCGCGAGACTGGAGGGTCCGGGTCGGTTCGATCTTAGTCGCTGCCCCAGGAGTCGCGATCGCCGGGCTCGACGTTTTACGAACTCTTAACGCCAGCCGGGCCGGTTGCGGCCCCCTTGCAGCGTCGACCCTCGATGCGACGTTTCCAGCCCTCGTTGTCCCCCGTGGGGGTCGGCCTGCTGGGACTCGGCTCTCGCGTCGACGGGTCAGCTCTGGGCCGCCACCGGTGCCTTGGCCTCCTGCAGACGGAACGCGAGGGTCACCGTCAGCACGAAGCGCACGTTGATGCCGTTCAACTTCAGCGGCTCGTAGCGCCACTGCCGGACCGCATCGATGGCCGCCGGGTCGAGCAGCTTGTGCGCGCTGCGCAGCACCCGCACTTCCTGGACGCGGCCGTCTTCGTCGACGACGGCCTCGAGAATCGCGACCCCCTCGATGTGGGCCGACACGGCCACGCCGGGATAGACCGGGTTCACCCTGGCGACGAGCGTCGGCTGCTGGATCTGGCCGCCGATCCGGACGGGGCCGCGCGGTGCCGGGGCTGGGGGCGGC